>DASVDW010000129.1:0-23191 GCA_036380925.1 Acidothermaceae bacterium | reverse complement strand
TCGAGCAACTCACGCATGTCAGCGCCCGCCGGCTTGCAACTCACCCTGTTCCAGGAGCTCGGCTCGGGCGGCTAGGCCGACGGCCTTCCGCCGGCGATCGAGACCGCCGCCGCGGCCGCCCGAAGGCCCGCCGCCGCGGCTTCAATCGGATCCTGGCCGCGCAACCGCGCCGCCAGGAATCCCGCGCACAACGCGTCTCCTGCGCCGGTGGTGTCTTTCACGTCGCTGGTATGCGCGGCGAGTCGCACCGGCGTCTCACCGCGCCGCGCGACGACAACGCCTCGCGCGCCAAGCTTGAGGACGACGATCGGGTAGTGCGCCGCGAGCGCCCGCGCGGCGGCGTCGGCGTCAGCGCGGCCAGTGAGCACCGCAGCCTCGTCCAGGTTGGGAAAGCAGACTGCCGCTCCCTCGGTCCAGTCGAGAAAGCGCGCAGCCTCGGGCAGAAACGCCGCTGAGCATGGGTCGACGGTGATCTGGACACCTCGACGTCGCGACTCCGCGATAAGCCGCAGCATCGCCTGCCGCGCGTCCTCCGAGAACAGCGCGTAACCGTTGACGTGCAGCAACTCAATGTCGTCGAGTACCGAGAGCGGCAGATCGGCCGCGCTCAGCCGCGCGTTTGCGCCGCGGTCGGTGTACATGTTTCGCTCGCCGCGCTCCCCCAACACGATGACGATGGCGCCTGTGGGCGCCTCGTCGTCCGGGATCAGAATCGGTTGCACGCCGAACGAGGTGAGCGCCGCGTGATGCCGCTCGACGTCCGCCCGTCCGACGCGGCCGACGAAGCGCACCGGCGTCCCAAGTGACCCAAGCCAGGCCGCTTGGTTGGCGCCAGAGCCGCCCGGCGACCGGGTGATGTGCGAGACGGTGTCGCTGTCGACCACCGTCGGCGACGACGGACGGACGACGATGTCGTCGATCACGTCACCGACGATGAGGACGGTCACGTCGCTGCGGTGCGGTCCGCCAGCCGTGACCAGGCTTTGGCGATCTCGGCGGCAAGCGCCACGTTGTTGGCGGCGAGATCGAGGTTCACCTGCAAGCTGCGGCCGCCGCTTTCGCGCTGAAAGAAGTCGAGCAGGAACGGGCTGACCGCCTTGCCACGCAGCCCCGCCTCGTCGGCGGCGTGCATCGCCTCGATCAGCAAGCCGTCGTGCACGTCGGGGTCGAGCTGCTTGTCGGTCGGAACCGGGTTCGCGACGACGAGCGCGCCGCGGGCGCCCAGTTGGTCGCCCGCTTGCATGATGGCGGCCACCTCGTCGGGAGAGTCGACTCGCCACTCGAGCTCGTGGCCGGAATCGCTGAGATAGAAGGCAGGAAAGTGGTTCGTCCGATAACCGACGACCGGGACGTTCAAGGTCTCCAGCCGTTCGAGGGTCGCCGGGATGTCGAGTATCGACTTCACTCCCGCGCATACGACGGTGATCCGGGTGCGCGACAACGTCACCAGGTCGGCCGACTCGTCGAACGACTCGCTTGCCGCCCGGTGCACGCCACCAAGGCCGCCGGTGGCGAACACGCGGACACCGGCGAGCGCGGCCAAGGTTGAGGTCGCGGCCACCGTGGTGGCGCCGCTCGCCCGTCGTCCGACCGCGACGGCGAGGTCACGGCTGCTCACCTTCACGACGTCGTTGGAAAGCGCGACCCGCTCCAGCTCTTTGTCGTCAAGGCCGACGGTCGGGACACCGTCGATCACCGCGATGGTCGCGGCCGTCACGCCCTGGTCGGTGAGGATGGCCTCGAAGTCGTGCGCCGCCTGCAGATTTTGCGGCCGAGGCAGACCATGGGCGATGATCGTGGACTCCAACGCGACGACCGGTCGCCCTTCGGCCAGCGCCGCTCGCACCGCGTCGGACACCTTCACCGGACTCGGCACGTGGTCACCCCTCGATCTCGCGCAACTCGGCGTAGCGCGGTTTCACGACGTCGTTGATCAGCGTCAACCGTTCGTCGAATGGGATGAAGGAACTCTTCAGCGCGTTGATGGTGAACCACTGTAGGTCGTGCAGCCCGTAGCCGAAAGCCTCGACCAGCCGCTCGAACTCCAGATTCATCGACGTGCCGCTCATCAGCCGGTTGTCGGTGTTGACCGTCACCCGGAAGTGCAGCTCGCGCAGCAGGCCGATCGGGTGCTCGGCGATGGAGGCCGCCGCGCCGGTCTGCACATTGGACGACGGGCACATCTCCAACGGCACCCGGCTGTCGCGAACGTAAGCCGCGAGCCGCCCGAGCACCGGCTTTCCGTCGATGATCTGGATGTCGTCGACGATCCGAACGCCATGCCCCAGCCGATCGGCGCCGCACCACTGCAACGCCTCCCATATCGAGGGCAACCCAAAACCCTCACCCGCGTGGATTGTGAAGTGACCGTTCTCGCGCTGCATGTATTGGAACGCGTCAAGGTGCCGGGTGGGCGGGTAACCGGCCTCGGCGCCGGCGATGTCGAAACCGACCACACCGGCGTCGCGATAGCGGATGGCGAGTTCGGCGATTTCCAGCGACCGCGCGGCGTGCCGCATGCCGGTCAACAAGGCGGCGACACGGATGCCGCGGCCCTCGCTTCCAAGCCGAAACCCTTCGAGCACCGCCTCGACGATCTCGTCGAGCTCGAGGCCGTTCTCGACGTGCAACTCCGGCGCGAACCGCACCTCCGCGTAGACGACGTTGTCGGCCGCGAGATCCTCGGCGCACTCCGCGGCGATCCGCACCAGCGCGTCGCGGGTTTGCATGACGCTGAGCGTGTGCTCGAAGGTCTCGAGGTACCGCTCCAAAGAGCCGGACGACGCGGCTGCGACGAACCAATTCGCGAGTTTGCCGGCGTCGGTCGTCGGCAACCCGTGATAGCCGATTTCCTTTGCCAGCTCGATAATCGTGCCCGGCCGAACACCGCCATCCAAATGGTCGTGCAACAGCGCCTTCGGCGCCTGCCGGATCTGCTCGACGGTGGCGGGGGCTGGGCTCACTCGTCGTCCTCGCGGTGCGCGAGGTCGGGCGCGAACGCGGGGAGGCACACCGCGACGTACTCGGCACCTTCGGGACCCACCGAGTAGCGCACCCGCTCGCCAGCTGCGGTCACGACCGCCTGCCCGGCGGCCACATCGATCGACCCGCCGTCATGCTCGACCCGCAGCGAGCCGCGCAGCACCAGGGTGAATTCGTCGAAGTCGGGCGCCTGCGCCGGCTCGCTCCAGCCCGCCGGAGCCCGCATGTGCGCCACCGAGACCGCGGGCGTCGACGTCGCCACGCGCCCGACGTATTCGTCGATGATTTTCCCTCCAGGCACGGGAATTCGAGCCGGTGACTCCACCAACCTGGGCATCATGCTCCTACCGTGTCGATCACCAGGCGCGCCGGCACGAACTCTGCTTCGGCCGGTGAGATCTCATATCCTCCAGCGAGCGCCTCGACCGCTCGGTCGAACCGCTCCTCCTCATCCGCGTGCAAGGTCATAATCGGTTGACCGGCGCGCACCACGTCTCCGGGCTTGGCGTGCAGTTCGACCCCGGCTCCGAACGACACCGGGTCTTCCTTACGAGCCCGCCCAGCACCCAGCCGCCAGGCGGCCATCCCGACGGCGAGCGCGTCAAGCCGGGTGAGCCGGCCCGCCGACGTGGCCGTGACGACGTGCGAATACGACGCACGCGGCAGAGGGGCCGTCGGGTCGCCGCCCTGCGCGCGGACCATCGCCGTCCACACGTCCATGGCCGAGCCGTCGCGCAACGCGTCGTCCGGATCCTTGCCCGCGTCGAGCCCGCACATACGCAGCATCTCCCGCGCCAACGTGACCGTGAGCTCCCTGACGTCGGGCGGCCCACCCCCGGCCAAGACCGCAACCGCCTCGCTCACCTCGAGCGCGTTGCCGGCGGTTCGCCCGAGCGGGGTGTTCATGTCGGTGAGCAAGGCCGACGTTCTCACACCGTGCGCCGCGCCAAGGTCGACCATCGTCTGGGCGAGCTCGCGCGCTTGGGCGACGTCCTTCATGAAGGCTCCCGTGCCGACCTTGACGTCGAGCACCAAGGCCGAGGTCCCCTCGGCGATCTTCTTGCTCATGATGGAGCTCGCGATCAGCGGCAGCGACTCCACCGTCGCAGTCACGTCGCGCAGCGCGTACAGTTTGCGATCCGCCGGCGCGAGCCCCTCGCCCGCCGCGCACACCACCGCGCCAACCTCACGCAGCTGGCTGAGCATCTCCGCGTTCGACAGCGAGGCCCGCCAGCCCGGAATCGACTCCAGCTTGTCGAGCGTCCCGCCGGTGTGTCCAAGACCGCGGCCGCTGAGTTGGGGCACCGCCGCGCCGCACGCGGCGACCGTCGGGGTCAAGGCCAAGGTGATCTTGTCGCCGACCCCGCCCGTCGAGTGCTTGTCGGTGGTCGGCCGACGAAGCGAGCTGAAGTCCATTCGCTCGCCGGTGGCGATCATCGCGGCGGTCCACCTCGCCAACTCGTCGGCGGTCATGCCGCGAAAGAAAATCGCCATCAGCAGCGCCGACATCTGCTCCTCAGCGACCGCCCCGCGCGTGTACGCGTCGATCACCCAATCGATCTGCGCGTCGCTCAGCACTCCGGTGTCGCGCTTGGTGCGGATGACATCAACGACGTCCACGATCAATGCCTCCCGGCGTCTTCGGAGTCGGACAGGTTCTCCGGCCCGAACGCGTCCGGCAGCAACGCGCGCAACGGCAAGGGTCCTGAGGGGTGGTCGATCAGCATGTCGGCGCCGCCGTGCTCGTACAACAGTTGTCGGCATCGGCCGCACGGCATGAGCGGATCACCGTTGCCGTCGACACAGGCAAGGGCGAGCAGCCGACCGCCGCCGGAGCTGTGCAGATCCGAGACGACGGCGCACTCGGCGCACAACGTGAGGCCGTACGACGCGTTCTCGACGTTGCACCCAGCGACCATCCGGCCGTCGTCGACAAGAGCGGCGGCTCCGACGGGAAACTTCGAGTACGGCACATACGCGCGCCGCATGAGTTCGACGGCAGCGGTTCGCAGCGCCGGCCAGTCGGGCGCCGGCAAGTTTGGCGGTGACGTCATCGGCCCACGTACGGCTCGCCGTCGGCCGCGGGCGCGCGCACCCGTCCGACCAGGCCGGCGACCGCCAGGATCGTCGCCAGATAAGGCAGCATCGCCAAGAACTGCGAGGGAATCGCAACCGGGGTTCCGATGAACGACAGCACGTTTTGCAGCGCGTCGGCAAACCCAAACAACAGCGCCGCGCCGACCGCGCCTCGAGGGCTCCATCGCCCGAAGATCACCGCCGCCAACGCGATGAAGCCTTTGCCGTTCGTCATGTTCTTGCCGAACGGCAGCGCGGACCCGATCGTCAACGACGCGCCGCCGAGGCCGGCGACGAGTCCACCGACCACCACGTTGACGAAGCGAGTTCGCCGCACCCTGATGCCGACGGTGTCGGCGGCTCGCGGGTGCTCGCCGACCGCTCGCGTGCGAAGGCCCCAGCGACTGCGGAACAGCGCGACGTCGATCACGATGACGAGGACGTACATCGCGTAGACGATCGCGTTCTGCTGAAACAGCAGGGGCCCGAGGATCGGGATGTCGGACAAGCCAGGGACGCTGATCGCGTGGAGCCCCGGCGGGGTGTTGTAGGTGTTTTGGTCCCGCGCCATCAACGCGTCGTAGACGTAACCGGTGAGGCCGAGCACGAGCACGTTGATGACGACGCCCAGCACCACCTGGTTGACCAGGTAGCGGATCGCGAAGACCGCAAGCAAGGCGCCGATCAGCGCGCCCGCGATCAAGGCCGCGACGATGCCGGCGCCTGTGTTGTGCACCACGGTGCCGATGAGGGCGCCGGCGAACGCGCCGGCCAGCATCTGACCTTCGATCGCCACGTTGATGACGCCGGACCGCTCGCACAAAACGCCCGCCAGCGCGCCCAAGATGAGCGGCACCGCAAGGAAAATCGTCTGCTGCAAAAGGCCGAGCAGGTCGAGCGACGTGCCTTTGGTTCCGGTCAACGACCAACATAAGAACGACAGCACGACCGCGACGATCGAGACGCCGATGATCCAATGCATCGCCCGCCGTGACCCGCCGCGCGCGATCCGCCACAGTCCGAGCGCGACCACGACCGCGCCGAGCACAATCGCGGTGATGCGCGCCGGCAACACGAGCGCGGGAACGTGAACGCGCGCGCCGGGCGGCGACAGCTCGAACCGGGCGTCGTAGCCGGCGTGGGAGCCAAGGCCAAAACCGAGCAGGCACAGCAGGCCGACCACCACGAGCGCCGAGCCCGAGATGAGGCGCACCCGCTTCGACGCCGCGACCTCGACGACCTCGTGGGTCTCGACCAGCTCCGCTGTCTGCACCGCGCTCATCAGCCGTTCCATCCCTTGGCGAGCTGTTGACCCGAGGTGTCGGCGGCGCCGCGCAGTCGGAAGATGGCGCTCACCAGCGCGGGCGCGGCGATGAAGAGCACGATGATCGACTGCAGCACGTTGACCAGGTCGATCGGTGTGCCGGTGCGGCTTTGCATCGTCACACCGCCGGCTTGGAACGCGCCGTACAACAGGCCGGCGAGCACCGTCGGCCACGGCTGGGCGCGACCCAGCAGCGCGACCGTGATGGCCGTGAAGCCGATGCCAGCGTCGATGTCTTGGGTGATCGAGCTGACGGTGCCGAGGATCTGGCTGCACCCGGCGAGGCCCGCCAGCGCGCCCGAAAGCACCATCGTCACGACGTAGTTGCGCCCGACGTCCATGCCTGCGGTGCGCGCCGCGAACTGATTCGTGCCGACCGCGCGCAACTGGAAGCCGAGCTTGCTGCGGTTGAGCAACCAGGCCACGGTCGCCGCGGCGAGCAGCGCGACGATGAGCCCGGTGTGCACCCGCAGCGGCTCCGGAAAAAGCTTCGGCAACCGAGCGTTTGAGTCGACGACGCGCGAGATCGCCTGGTTGGAACCGCTGCGCTTGAAGCCGTTCTCGGTGAGTAGATAGCCGAGCAGGTACACGGCGACGTAGTTCAACATGATGGTCGTGATGACCTCGTGCGCCCCGGTGCGCGCCTTCAGCCAGCCGGACAGCCCGCCCCACAACCCGCCGCCGACGACACCCGCGATGAGCGCGACGATGACGTGAATGACGACCGGTAGGTGCCAGGCGAATCCCACGTAGCCGGCGAAAATGGCGCCGAAGATCAGCTGGCCCTGAGCGCCGATGTTGAACAGTCCGGCGCGAAACGCGAGCCCGACCGCAAGGCCACCCAAAATCAGCGGCGTCGCGTTGAGGAGGGTCTCCGACAGCGGGTTCAGCGCATACCAGAAGCTGCCCTTGAACGCGGTGTGCGGGTCGAAGACAGCGCCCTCGAACAACGTGATGTACGCCTGCGACACCGCGTGCCACGCCTTGGAGAAGGTGTCACCGGGCGAGGAGAAGAAATACTTGGCGGCATTGCGGGTTGGCGTGTCGGTGATGACGATGAGGATGCCGCCGACGACGATTGACGCGACGAAGGCGAAAACGGTGAGCACCACAGGGTGCGTCGAGCGCAACCAGATCGCGGTGCGGCGCGCGCGCGACGGTGGCGCGCCGGCCGGTGACGACGACGCGACCTCAGCGACCGGGGTGTCACTCATCGGCGCTCCCTTGCCGACCGCTGGCGGCCGCGGTGGGCGACTGCGACGTCGAGCCCGCCATCAGCAGGCCGACCTCCTGCGCTGACGCGCCGGCCGGTAGTTCGCCGATGATCCGACCGCGATACATGACCGCGATGCGGTCGGCGAGACCGAGCACCTCGTCGAGTTCGGTCGACACCAAGACGACGGCGGTGCCCTGGTCGCGCTCGGCGACGATGCGCCGATGGATGAACTCCATCGAGCCGACGTCGAGGCCGCGGGTCGGCTGCGCGACGACGAGCAGCTTCAACGGCCGCGACATTTCCCTTGCCAGCACCACCTTTTGCTGGTTTCCACCGGACAGCGTGCTGGCGAGCGCGGACCCGCTAGGGGTCCGGACGTCGAATTCGTCGATCCTGGCTGCCGCGTGCGTCGCCACCGCGCGCAGGTCGAGGCCGATTCCTTTCGCGAACGGCGCGCGGTCGTACATGTCGAGAATGAGGTTCTCCGCGACGCTGAATCCGCCGACCAGCCCGTCGTGCAGCCGGTCTTCGGGCACGTAGCCGACGCCGAGCCGCAACCGATCACGCACCGACGCCTCGCTGACGTCGCGACCGCAGATGTGGACCGACCCCTCCGCGGGCGTTTCCAACCCCAGCAGGCACTCGGTCAGCTCGGTCTGACCATTGCCTTGCACGCCGGCGATGGCGTAGATCTCGCCAGCGCGCACCTCGAATGAGACGCCGTCGACCTGGACGACGCCAGCGTCGTCGATGACCCGGACGTCGCGGACGTCGAGCACCACGTCGCCAGGCTTGGCCGGCGCCTTCTCCAGGGTGAGCTCGATCTGCCGGCCCACCATCATCGAGGCGAGTTCCTCCTCGCTCGCCGACGGACTCGGCTGCCCGACGACTCTGCCGCGCCGGATGACGGTCACCTTGTCGGCGATCGCCTTGACCTCTTTGAGCTTGTGGCTGATGAAGACGATCGACGTGCCCGCGTCGCGCAGCCGGCGCATGACCGCCATCAGGTCTTCGATTTCGGACGGCGTGAGCACCGCGGTCGGCTCGTCGAGCACCAGGATTTTCGCGTCGCGGGTCAACGCTTTGACGATCTCCGCCCGCTGCTGCACGCCGACCGGCAGGTCGGCGACCAACGCGTCGGGCGGGACGGCGAGGCCGTAGCGGCGCGACACCTCGGCGACCTTGCGCCGGGCCGCCCGCCGGTCGAGCCAGCCGAGCGCGCCACCCTTGGTCTCCTCGTGACCGAGCATGACGTTCTCGGCGACGGTGAAGACCGGAATCAGCATGAAGTGCTGGTGGACCATGCCGATCCCAGCGGCCATCGCGTCACCGGGGCCGGAGAAGCGCACCGGCGCGTCGTCCAGCAGGATCTCGCCCTCGTCGGGTTCGTACAGGCCGTACAGCACGTTCATCAACGTGCTCTTGCCAGCGCCGTTCTCCCCTAGCAGCGCGTGAATTTCGCCCGGCTCGACGACGAGGTCGATGCGGTCGTTGGCGACCAGCGAGCCGAAGCGCTTGGTGATCCCGCGCAGTTCGAGTTTCACGGCAGGTCACTTTTCACGGCAGTTCGAGTCCCACGTCAGCTCCAGGACACCCGTTGCGGCTGGATGGGCGCGCAGGCGGGCCGGGTTTTTAAAGGCCCGCCCGCGCGCCGAAGCCCTGGATCGCAGGGCAGTCTTCGCCGAGTTTCGCCGAGATTACTTCGGCTGGCTCGGAGAGGTGATCTGGATCTTGCCGCCCTCGATGTCGGACTTGATCTGGTCAAGTTCCGACTTCACGTCGGCCGGCACCTTGGAGTCGAAGTCGTGGAACGGCGCGAGGCCGGTCCCGTTGTTCTGCAACGTGCCGATGTAGCTTTGGCCGCCGAGCTTTTGACCCGAGGCGACCGTGTTCGCGTAGGTGGTGACGGCGGTCGCAAGACCCTTGACGACGCTGCTCAGGAACACCGAGCAGTACTGCTGCGCGCTCACGCAACCGTCGGTGTCGACCCAAAGCACGCTGACCTTCCCGCCGGACGCCTGCGCCGCGGCTCCCGACCCGAGTCCGGTGCCACCGGCGACCGGGAAGATGATGTCGGCGCCCTGCGAGATGAAGGACTGGGTTATCGACCGGCCCTTGTTCTGGTCGGTGAAGCTTTGCGCGAACGTGCCGCCCTTCTGGTTCTTCTCATCCCAGCCGAGGACCTGCACGCTCTTGCCCTTCTTCTGGTTGTAGTACTGCACGCCCTCCCAGAAGCCGTCCATGTAGATGGTGACCGGCGGGATGTTCAGCCCGCCGTACGTCGCCACCTTGCCCGACTTGGACATGGCCGCCGCGAGGTAGCCCCCGAGGAACGCGCCCTGCGCGGTGTTGAACTGGATGCCGTAGACGTTCGGCCCGCTCGACGGAGCGTCGATCTCGGCGAACTGCTGGTCGGGGTGGTCGGTCGACGCCTTCTTGACCGCGTCGCCCATCAAGCCGCCGACCGCGATGACGGAGTCACAGCCCTTGGAGACCTCGGCGTTCAAGTTGGGCGTGTAGTCGTTTTGCGAGTTGGACGCGACATAGGAGATCTGGATGTTCGGGTTCGCCTTGCTGGCGTCCTGCAATCCCTGCCACGACGACTGGTTGAAGGAACGGTCGTCGACGCCTCCGGTGTCGAGCACCATGCACAGCTTCGCCGCGCCCGTCGACCCGGCGGACGGGCTGCCTGAGCTGCCTGAGGGCGCTGCCGCGCTCGACGGCGCGGTGCTGGGTGCGCTGGACGCCGGACTCGACGACGTCGGGGTGTTGCTGGACGGGCTGGCTGAGCTCTTTGGCTTGCTGCTGCACGCCGTCATCGCGAGCGCCACAGCGAGTGTCACGCCAATGGTCGCGATGCCCTGCACGGTCTTCTTCACGACGCCTCCGGTGTCGTTCCGCGATGGATCAAATCCCTGAAGTAGGTCGGGCACTGCAGATCTCCAGCGTGGTGTACCCGCCTCGATCCCGGACGCCGTCACGGCGCCGTCTCGGTGTTGGAGCCCGTGCGTCCGGGACGGCTCCCGCTGTCGTCATCCCGGAGATTATGCGCTTGACTGACCCCGCCGCCAAGCTCGGCCCAAAGCGTTATGGCGCTGTGATCTGACGGCCGAGGCGGCGGCCGCGGCCGGCCGACCGGACGGCTCAGGGTCGCCGCGCGCCACGCTCCGCTTCGCGCAGGTCGATCTGGCTGTCTGCGGCGGAATCCGCGCTCGCAGCCGGGGCAGTCGAGGCCGCCGACCCGCCCGGTCGCGGTTCGCCGGGGCGCGGCTCGCCTCGCAATTGCATCTGCTGCTGGCGACTCCACTTCGACGTGAGATCGGACACATATCGGAATCGCTCGCTCTCGTCGGCGAACCTCGAGCGGCTGAGGGCCAGGATCGAAACGAGCAAGACGAGCGCTCCGATCGCGGCGACGACGATGACGAGGGTCATAGCAGCTGGTTCCTTTCCTTTGTGGAAAGCGGCGCGCTTCGGTGGCTGTCGCGCGGGCGCTTCTCCGGGCGTCCTGCTTCCCGAGCAGGTTTGACTCGCGCTCCTTTCACCTCGGTGGATGGATCGGTCTAGTCGGTGGGCTCATAGCGACCCCAGACCTCACGCAGCGCGGCGCAGACCTCGCCGAGGGTCGCGCGCGCGGCCAGCGCGGCCTTTATCGGCGGCAGCACGTTGTCCTCGCCTGCGGCGGCCACGCGGACCGCGTCGAGCGAGGCGCTCGCCGCTGCCGCGTCTCGAGCAGACCGGGCGGCGCGCACCCGCTCGATCTGCTCCGCCTCCAGCGCGGCGTCGACCCGCAGTGGCTGGTAGGCCTCCGCCACCCCGTCGGTGAACCGATTGACCCCGACCACGACGCGCTCGCCCGACTCGACACCGCGGGCCACCTCGTAGGCTGATTTCTCTATGTTCGCCCGCTGGAAGCCACGCTCTATCGCGGCGACCGCTCCCCCCATGCGCTCCACCTGCGCCATCAGCTCGCGCACCGCCGCCTCGATGTCGTCGGTCATGGACTCGACCGCGTACGAGCCGGCGAAGGGGTCGGCCGTCTTCGCGACATCCGTCTCGTGCGCAAGGACCTGCTGCGTGCGCAGCGCAAGCCGGGCCGCCTTCTCCGTGGGCAGCGCGATCGCCTCGTCGTAGCCGTTCGTGTGCAGCGACTGCGTGCCCCCGAGCACCGCGGCCAGCGCCTGCACGGCGACCCGCACCAAGTTGAGCTCCGGCTGCTGGGCGGTGAGCTGCACCCCCGCGGTCTGGGTGTGAAATCGCAGGGCGAGGGAGCGCGGGTCGGTGGCGCCGAACTCCTCTTTCATGATGTGCGCCCATATTCTGCGGGCGGCGCGGAACTTCGCCACCTCCTCGAGCAGCGTCGTGCGCGCGACGAAAAAGAACGACAACCGCGGCGCGAACTCATCGACGGCCAACCCGGCGCGCTGCGCGGCGCGCACGTATTCGACACCGTGCGCGAGGGTGAACGCGACTTCTTGAACCGGCGTCGCCCCCGCCTCGGCCATGTGGTAGCCCGATATCGAGATCGTGTTCCACTGCGGCAATTCCGCTTTGCAGTAGGCAAAAAGATCGGTGGTGAAACGCAGCGACGCCCGCGGCGGGAAGATATACGTGCCGCGCGCAACGTATTCTTTGAGGACGTCGTTTTGCACCGTGCCGCGCAGGCGGCTAGGGGCCACCCCTTGGCCCTCGGCCACGAGCTGATACATCAGCAACAGCACAGCGGCGGGCGCGTTTATGGTCATTGAGGTCGAGACTTTGTCGAGCGGGATTCCCTCGAACAGCGTCGCCATGTCGTCGACCGAGTCGATCGCCACGCCCACCTTGCCGACCTCTCCGCGCGCGATCGGATCGTCGGAGTCGTAGCCCATCTGCGTCGGCAGGTCGAACGCCACCGACAACCCGGTCGTGCCGGCTTCGAGCAACTGGTGATACCGCCGGTTCGACGCCGCCGCGGTGCCGAACCCCGCGTACTGGCGCATCGTCCACAGCCGGCCTCGGTACATGTCCCGATAGGCGCCCCGCGTGAAGGGAAATTCCCCTGGCAGGCCGAGCGCGGACGCCGGGTCGAAGCCAGCCAAGGCGGACGCGTCATAGACCGCGCTGATCGGCAAATCGGACTCGGTGCGCGCATCCATGCCTCCTGACCATAGCCCGCCGCGCGCCCGCTGGGACCGCTCCGCGTCGTCGGCTAGTCTTTGCCGGTCATGCCGTCCCTCCTGCGCCGGCTCGCCGGCGTCGCGCTCTCGCTCGGCCTGGTCACCGTTGGTGCCACGGTCGACGCGGTTGGCGCGGTCGCGGCGACCGCAGACGACACCAGCGCGGTTGTCGGCGGAGCGCGGCTGGGCGGCCCCGGCGTCGTCGTCGATCCCGGACTGCCGCCGCTGCCAGCCACCACCGCGACGTCGTTCATCGTGGCCGACGCCGACAGCGGCGACGTGCTGGCGGCGTTGAACGCCCACCAACGTCTCGCGCCGGCGAGCACGCTGAAGACCTTGACCGCGCTCACCTTGATCCCGAGGCTGCAGCCCTCACAACCGGTCACCGCGCAGCGCGACGCCCCGAACGCCGACGGCACGAAGGCCGGCATCGTGGCGGGCACCACGTACAAGGTCAGCGACCTGTTCACCGCGATGCTGACGATGTCGGCGAACGACGCCGCGGTCTCGCTCGCCGACGCGTTCGGCGGCCTTGGACCCACCTTGGCCGCGATGAACGCCGAGGCGGCTTACCTCAACGCCGGCGACACGGTCGCCCGCACCCCGAACGGTCTCGACGCGCCGGGCCAGTCGTCGTCCGCGTACGACCTCGCGTTGATCTTCCGCGCCGGCCTGCGCGACGCCCAGTTCCGGCACTACCTCGCGGTGCGCCGCGCGCCGTTTCCCGCCCCCGGCGGCGCGAGCTTTCAGATCCAGACCCATGACAAGCTGCTGAACAGCTATCCGGGGATGGTGGGCGGCAAGAACGGCTACACGGTGGCCGCCCGGGCCAGCTACGTGGGAGCGGCCACCCGCGACGGTCGCACCATCATCGTCGCGGTGATGCGCGACCAGCCGAACTTCTGGCCCGAGGTGCAGGCGCTGCTCGACTGGGGCTTCGCGGCGGACGGCGTCCAGCCCAGGCCCTCGGTCGGCGTGTTGGTCCCGCCGGGAGCGGCCGGGCGGCCGACGCCCGCCGCAAGCCCGCAGCCCACCGCGACGGCCGCCGACGTCGCGCCGGGCGGTGACGGCCACCCGTCGTCCGGAGTGATGGCCGGACCGGCGCGGCCCGCCGCGTCCACCGGCGGCGCGGTGTTCGGCCCGATCGTCAAGTGGGGGGCGGTCGGTCTGGGCGGCCTGTTCTTCGCCGCCGCGCTCGGGCGGCTGCTGCTGCGCCGCCGCCGGCTGCTGCGCCAGGACAGCCGCTACCTCACCGGTTTGTCACGATTATCGGCGTTAGGCGACATTTCGGACCGGTCCTAGCCGCCCCGGCGGCGACGAACTTGCGGATATCTTCGGCCAGCGACTTCCCCTCGGCGATCACGGCGTGTACCTTTCGGGCCGTTCGGACTAGCAACATCGTCGGCGCAACAAGTCGGCGCGGGGATTGGCGTCGGCAGATCCGTCGGAGTCAGGAGTCGCAGTGGCGCAAGGCACGGTCAAGTGGTTCAACGCCGAGAAGGGTTTCGGCTTTATCGCAGTCGACGGCGGTCCGGACGTATTTGTCCACTACTCCGCGATCCAGATGGACGGCTACAAGTCCCTGGATCAGGATCAGCGGGTGGAGTTCGAAGTCACCCAGGGCCAAAAAGGCCCGCAGGCCGAGTCGGTTCGGCCCATCACCGCCTGATCATCCACCCGCTCATCTCGGGCTGACGCCTCACCCGCGGGCCTGACCCCCGGCGCTGGTTCACGCCGCCGGGCGGCGCGGTCGCGATGTGCTACCCGCCGAGCAGCGCGAACGACTGCTCGGGTCGCCACACGCCACGGGCGCCGCGGACGAACAGCCCGAACGAGGTGACCTCGAAGCGAGCCTGGTAGTCCGCCAGCTCGGAGAACGCGCGGTCCAGCTGCGGTTCGGGCAGGTCATGGGCGACGGTGACGTGCGGGTGGTAGTTGAACCGGCGCGGCCGGTCGAGCGGTCCCGTGCGCACCGCCTTCTCCAGCCGCTCGCAGCCGCTGATCCCGGTGGCGAGGGCGACGAACACCACCGGCGAGACCGGCCGAAAGCTGCCGGTGCCGCGCAACTGCATGTCAAACGGCCACTGCCGCTCCGCCACGGCCTGCAGGTGCTTCTCGATCAGCGGCCGGTCGAGCGGGTCGACCTCGGTGGGCGGCAGCAGCGTCACGTGCGGGGGGATCGCGGAGGCCATCGGGTCGCCCAGCTTCTGCCGCCACTTGCGCAGCTCGGTGGCGTAGGGCTCAGGAATGCCGACAGCGACCCCGATCGTCAGCGCGCGTCCGCTAGTCAACCAGCTAGGCCTTTCCGGGCAGGAAGCCAACGCGGTCCCTGACCAGTTCCATCGTCGCCGCGGCCACTCCGCGGGCTCGATCGGCCCCCGCGCGCAGAATCTCGTCAAGCGCGGCCGGATCGTTGAGATAAGACTGCACCCTGCGCTGGACCGGCGTCACGAATTCAACGACAACGTCGGCGACGTCCTTCTTGAAGTCCCCGTACCCCTTGCCCGCGTACGCGTCCTCAAGATCGGCGATGCTTCGGCCGGACAGCGCCGAGTAGATCGTCAACAGGTTGCTGACCCCGGGCTTCTCGACCTCGTCGAACCGCACCTGCGAGCCGCTGTCGGTCACCGCGGAGCGGATCTTCTTCGCCAACCGCTTCGGGTCGTCGAGCAGGTTGATCGTTCCGGCGTCGGGCAGCGACTTGCTCATCTTGGCGGTGGGCGTCTGCAGGTCGCAGATCTTCGCCGCCTCTTTGACGATGTGCGGCTCCGGCACCACGAACGTCTCGCCGAACCGGGCGTTGAAGCGCTGCGCGAGGTCGCGGGTGAGCTCGACGTGCTGCCGCTGGTCCTCCCCGACCGGCACCCGGTCGGCCTGGTAGATCGTGATGTCGGCGACCTGCAAGATCGGGTAGGTGAACAAGCCGACGCCGACGTTGTGCGAGCGCGCCGACTTGTCCTTGAACTGCGTCATCCGGCTCGCCTCACCGAACCCGGTCAGGCAGGAGAAGATCCACGCGAGCTCGGTGTGCTCGGGCACATGGCTTTGCACGAACAGGGCGCACTTCGCGGGATCGAGACCGACCGCGAGCAGCTGCGCGGCGGACACCCGAGTGCGCTCCCGCAGCAGCGCGGGATCCCAGTCGACGGTGATCGCGTGCAGGTCGACGACGCAGTAGAACGCGTCGTACTCGTCTTGCAGCGCCACCCAGTGCCGCAGCGCGCCGAGGTAGTTCCCCAGGTGGAAGGAGTCGGACGTCGGTTGGATCCCGGACAGCACTCGCATCCCGGCCCGCCGGGAGGTCTCGCTAGGCATGGCCGTCATTGTTCCAAACCCGTCGTGACCGTCGCGTCGGGCGGACCGCCACCCAGCGCGGACGGCGCCGGCGTCCGGCTCACCCGCACCCGCGCGACGCGACGCCCGTCGAGCTCGGCGACGGTGATGCGGTAGCCCTCCAAGTCGACGCACTCGCCAAGCTGCGGCACGTGCCCGAGTTCGGCCATCACGTACCCGGCGACCGTCTCATAGGGTCCGTCCGGCAGCCGGACGCCGGACTCTTCGGCGAAGTCGTCGGTGTTGAGCAGCCCGTCGAGGACGACGTCGCCGCCACGCAGCCGTTGCGCCGCGCTGGTCTTCACGTCGTACTCGTCGCGGATGTCGCCGACCAGCTCCTCCACCAGGTCTTCGAGGGTGACGATGCCGGCCGTGCCGCCGTACTCGTCGACGACGATGGCCAAGTGCAGCTGCTCACGGCGCATCTCGGCGAGCGCCTCGAGCACGTTCTTGCCGTCGGGCAGCATCATCACCGGCCGGGACAGGTCGCCGACCCGGATTGACCGGGCGTCGCCCTCGATGTTCGGCGCGACCAGGTCGCGGATGTGCACGAACCCGACCACGTCGTCGTGCGAGCCGCGGACGACGGGATAGCGCGAGTGCGGCCCTTCCCGCACCGCCTTCCAGGCCTGCGCGACCGTGGTCGAGGCGTCGAGAAACTGCACCTCGGTGCGCGGCACGAGCACCTCGCGCAGCCGGCGGTCGCTGGCGCTGAACACCTCGTCGATGAGCCGCCGCTCGTCGCGGCCCAGCGCCTCGTGCGAATTCACCAGCCCGCGCAGCTCCTCCTCGCTGATCGACTCGCGAGTCGCCTCCGGATCGCCGCCGAGCAGCCGGACGACGACGTTGGTGGAGACCGACAGCAACCAGATCACCGGGCGCATCAGCGAGGCGAATCGGTTGAGCGGCGGCGCGACCAGCTTCGCGGCCGCCTCCGCGCGCTGCAGCGCGAGTCGCTTCGGCGCCAGCTCCCCGACGACCAGCGTCACGAACGAGATGGCGAGGGTGACCAGCAGGAAGCCGACGACCTTGGCCGCCCCACTGGCCATGCCGAGCTCGACCAGCCCGTCGGCCGTCTCACTGGACAGCGTCACCGCGCCGTACGCGGATGACAGCAGCGAGGTCAGCGTGATGGCGATTTGCACCGCGGCCAAAAACCGGTTGGGGTCAGCGGCGAGCTTGGCCACCGCCGCGCCGCGTCGTCCCTTTTCCGCGAGTTGGCTGAGCTGGCTCTCGCGCAGCGACACCAACGCGATCTCGCTCGCGACGAACAGCGCCTCGACCGCGATGAGCGCGAGGACGACGACAACGTTCAGCCCGACGCTCACCGGGCCGGCTCCCGGCCCCGGGTGGCGCTGCCCGGTCTATGGCACCCGTCCATGACGGTCCAGATTATCCGGCTCGCCGATGTCCACGGCGGCGCCGGTCAGCACCCGCGATCAGCCAGGGTGCGGCATGAGCTGGGCCGGGTCGATCCCGAGCTGCTGACACATCGCGATCGCGTCGAACGATCCCCAGTGCTCATGCATCCGGCCGTCGGTCATCCGCACGAGATCGAAGCCGGAGACGGTGAAGCTTCGGCCGGACGGCGCCACGCCGGCGAACTCCCCGGTCTGCGTGCCGTGCGCCTCAAACCGGGCGGCCACCAGGTCGCCCTCCTCAACCAGGTGCGTCGCGCGCATCGAAAGATCAGGGAAAGCGGAGCGCAAGATGACAAAGAACTGCTTCACGCCGTCGCGGTTCATGGGCATCCCCATGAGGTCCTCGTGCTCGATGAAGTCGTCCGCGACGAACGCGTCGAACTCGTCGAGATTCCCTTTGCTGAAGACGTCGTAGACCTGGTTGACAGCGTCGGTGTTCACGGACATCGCGACCTCCTTGGGCGCGGAGCAGATTGGCCCATCGTCGTTCGCGCGTGACCGCTCGACAAGAGCGGCGCCCAAGGTCTTTTCGGTCAGCCGACTTTCGCGCGCAGGTTCGCGTCAAGCGCGGCGAGGAACTCTTGCGTCGTCAACCACGGGGTTTCCGGCCCGACGAGAAGTGCGAGGTCCTTCGTCATCTTTCCGCTCTCAACCGTCTCGACGCACACCGCCTCCAGCGCGGCTGCGAAGCCAACGACGTCCGGTGTGTTGTCGAGCTTGCCGCGGTGTTGCAGCGCTCGCGTCCACGCGTAGATCGAGGCGATCGGGTTTGTCGACGTCGGTTTGCCCTGCTGGTGCTGGCGGTAGTGCCGGGTGACCGTGCCGTGCGCCGCCTCGGCCTCGACCGTCTTGCCGTCGGGGGTCATCAGCACCGAGGTCATCAAACCGAGCGAGCCGAAGCCCTGGGCGACGGTGTCGGACTGCACGTCGCCGTCGTAGTTCTTGCAAGCCCACACATAGCCGCCCTCCCACTTCAAGGCGGACGCGACCATGTCGTCGATGAGCCGGTGCTCGTAGGTCAGGCCGGCCGCTTCGAACTCGGCCTTGAACTCGGTCTCGAACACCTCGGCGAAGAGGTCTTTGAACCGGCCGTCATAGGCCTTCAGGATCGTGTTCTTCGTCGACAGGTAGACCGGGTAGCGCCGCTCGAGGCCGTAACGGAACGACGCGCGCGCGAAATCGCGGATCGAGTCGTCGAAGTTGTACATGCCCATCGCGACCCCGCCGCCGGGGAACTTGGCGACCTCGAACTCCATCGGCGCGCCGCCGTCGTCCGGCGTGTAGGTGATGGTCACCGTGCCGGGGCCCGGGACGACGAAGTCGGTCGCCTTGTACTGGTCGGCGTGCGCGTGACGGCCGATGACGATCGGCTTGGTCCAGCTCGGCACCAGCCGAGGAATGTTCGAGATGATGATGGGCTCGCGGAAAATCACCCCGCCCAAGATGTTGCGCACGGTGCCGTTCGGCGACTTCCACATCTTCTTCAAGCCGAACTCCGCCACGCGCGCCTCGTCGGGCGTGATCGTCGCGCACTTCACGCCGACGCCGTGCTGCTTGATCGCGTTGGCGGCGTCGATGGTGACCTGGTCGTCGGTGGCGTCGCGGTGCTCGATGCCGAGGTCGAAGTACTTCAGGTCGATGTCGAGGTAGGGCAGGATCAGCTGTTCTTTGATGAACTGCCAGATGATGCGGGTCATCTCGTCGCCGTCGAGTTCGACGACCGGATTCGCGACCTTGATCTTCGCCATCAGGACTCCTTGTGATCCAAAGAAACTAAAGGTCGCGAACGTCCGACTGCTTCGCGCGCACAGCCTCGGCCGCCGCCTTCAACGAGGCGAGCTCCGACTCGGTGAGCTGCGTCTCGACCACACGCTTGACACCGCCCGCGCCGATCTCGGCCTCCACGCCGAGATAGACACCGCTGATGCCGTACTGGCCGTCGACCCACGCGCACACCGGCATGACCGCGCCAGCGTCCTCAGCGACCGCCTTCGCCATCCGCGCGGCGGCGGACGACGGGGCGTAGTAGGCGGAGCCGGTCTTCAACAGCGCGACGACCTCCGCGCCGCCGTTGCGGGTGCGGGTGACCAGCTCCTCGACCTTGTCGGCGGGAAGCAAGTCGGCGAGCGAGCGCCGCTGGCCGTCGACCTCGACCGTGCACTGCGACGGCACAGGCACCATCGTGTCGCCGTGCGACCCGAGCGTCAGGGTGCGCACGGCGCCGACCGGCACGTTCAACGCTTCCGCGACGAAGTAAGAAAACCTTGCGGTGTCGAGCATTCCGGCCTGGCCGAGCACCCGACTCTTGGGAAAACCGGTGGCGAGTTGCGTCAACGCGGCCATCTCGTCGAGCGGGTTGCTCACGACGATGACGACCGCGTTAGGGGCGTGCTTGGCGACGTTTTCGGCGACGCCGCGGACGATTTTGGCATTGGTCTCGATGAGGTCCATGCGGCTCATACCCGGCTTGCGCGGCAGGCCAGCGGTGATGACGACGATGTCGGCGCCGGCGATGGCCTCATAGCCTTCGCCGTTCGCGCCGGTGGTTTGACCGACGACCTGCGTCTCGAATCCCTCGATCGGTCGCGACTGGTTCATGTCGAGCGCAATACCTTCGGGCTTGCCCTCGACGATGTCGGTGAGCACCACCTTTTCGAAAATGTCGTACTCGGCGAGCCGAAGCGCCGTGGTCGAGCCGTAGAAACCGGCTCCCACGACAGCGACGGTTCCCTTACGCGCGTTGCCTGCACCACTCATGTCATCGGCTCCCGACGAAGAAAACGCCACACAGTACGGCCGTCATGCTATTCGCGAGCGTGGCCCTGCCGCGACCCGGGGTCAGGTGCTGGTGACGGCGGCCAGCACCATCAGCGCCCCACCGATGATGCCCATCGTCACCACGTCGGTGAACCTGCTGCGCACCACGAGCAGGCCCGCTTTGCGGGCGGGTAGCACCAGCCGGAAAAGGCCGCCGGCGAGGACCGACATCGAGATCGCCAGGTTGCCCCAGCGGAAGTGGTGCAGCGCGATCACCACGAGGCCGAGCCCGACCCCGCAGATGACGAGCGCAAGCGGCAGCTCGCTGAAGAACCCTCCGGCCCAGCGGGGTTTGCGCTGGGGCGGCGCGCTCACGACGCGCGGGGCGTCGGCCCGGCCGGCGGCGCCCCCGGCCGCGTCGGCGGCCGCCACCCCGCTGACGACCTCGAGGTCGGTCTGCGCGGGCAGCTGGTGGGATCGCACGGCTCAAAGCTACCCTCAGGAGCCGGTGGCATGGCCGAGCCCCGCGGCACGCCCCGCCCGGCCTCTTCGACGCGGCCCGCCGCCACCCGACCGGCCGGCCAGCGCCACCGCGGGCCGGCTTGCCTCGCGGTGACGCGAGGGTGCAGAACGGTGTGTGCGTTGTGTCCGGAGGGGTAGAGGCGCAACAGACGACCCGCCAAGCCCAATGCGGAGGCACAGTTGTGGACGCGCCGTACCTGAGCGTCGAGGAAACCGGCGAAATCTTTGTGCTCCAGGCAGAGTGCACCACGGTCGGCAGGGGCGACGGCATTGACATCGCGCTCGCCGATCCGACGGTCTCGCGGCTGCACGCAGAGTTGGTGCGCCGCGGACCCTACCTGTATGTGAGCGACCTCGGTTTGTCGACCAACGGCACCCGCGTCAACGGCCGGCCGGTGGGGCGCCGGCTGCTGGCAGACGGCGACGTCATCGCGTTCGGCGCGGCCCGCTGCCGGGTGGGCGGGCTGGACCTCAAGGAGATCGACGAGCCGCCCACCGAGCTGCGTCGCGGCAACGCGCCCGACCTCACTCGGCGGGAGCAAGAGGTGCTGACCGCGCTGTGCCGGCCGGCGTTGTCACAGGAGGCCTTCGTGGCTCCTGCCACCGCCCGGGAGATCGCGGACGAGCTGGTCGTCACCGAGGCGGCGGTCAAACAGCACCTGCTCCGCCTGTATTCGAAATTCCGAATACCCGAAGGAGTGGGCCGGCGCGCCCGGTTGGCCAACGAGGTGATCAGCTCAGGCGTGGTGCGCCCGCTGCCGGAAAGCACCCGGGTGCCGCCGAAAGACGGCGGGCCGATCCGGCGGGCTGGCTAGCGGCGAGCCGCGCCGCGGTCACCGGCCGTCACCGCACACCGAGCTGGGACTCGGCGGCCTCGACGCAGTTGCGGAACAGCATCGCCACGGTGGTCGGCCCGACGCCCCCGATCCGCGGCGTGATCGCCCCCGCCACCTCGGCCACGCCCTCGTCGACGTCCGGCAACAAGCGGCGGCCCTCGTACCGGACGCCGCCGCCGACCACCACGGCGCCGGGACGGACGTGCTCCGCGCGCAAGATGCCCGGCACGCCCGCGGCGGCGACCACGATGTCCGCGCGGCGGGTGTAGCGCGACCAGTCGGGAACGCCGGTGTGCACCACCGTCACCGCGGCGTTCGCGGTGGGCCGCTTTTGGCTCAGTAGCATCGCGAGCGGCCGCCCAAGCGTGGTGCCGCGGCCCAAGACGCACACCTCGCGGCCGGAGACCGGAATCTGGTGGTAGGCGAGCAGCGCCTCGATGCCGGCCGGCGTGCACGGGACCGGGCCCTTCATCCCCAGCGCCAGCCGACCCATGTTCGTGGGGTGCAGGCCGTCGACGTCCTTGTCGGGGTTCATCTCCATCAAGGCCGCTTCGAAGTCGATCTGCGGCGGGGTTGGGTGCTGAACCAGCATCGCGTCGACGCTCTTGTCGTCGTTGAACTCCCGGATCGCGGCGACGACGTCAGCCTGCGTGGCGGACTGGGGCAAGTGCACGTGCGGCGAGCGCAGACCCAGTTCGGCGGCCTTGTCCTGCTTCATCTTGATGTAGCCGGCGCTGGCGGAGTCGTCGCCGACCAAGATGGTGCCAAGACCCGGTTGGTGACCGGCGTCGACCAGCGCCTTGATGCGCGGCTGCAGATCCGCGAAAACAGCTGCGGCGACAGGGGTGCCTTCGAGAATTCGCGCGGTCATGCGGCCAGTCTTTCACGGCCGCAGTGTGGCCCTTCGCGCCGAGTGAAGGGTTCGCGTCGGGTGGGAGCGCGCACAAGTTGCCCGGAACCTTCGCTCGCTGCACAGGGAGGCCTGCGCCCGCGCGCTAGTGGAAGAAGTGCCGCGTCCCGGTGAAGTACAGCGTGATCCCGGCCGCCTGCGCCGCCTCGATCACCTCGCCGTCATGAATGGAGCCGCCGGGCTCGACGACGGCGCGCACGCCCGCGTCGATGAGCACCTGCAGCCCATCGGGGAACGGGAAAAACGCGTCGGACGCCGCCACGGCGCCCGCCGCCCGATCGCCCGCGCGCGCCACCGCCAGTTTCGCGGAGTCGACCCGGTTGACCTGGCCCATGCCCACACCGACCGACGCGCGGTCGGCCGCCAACAAAATCGCGTTCGACTTCACCGACCGCACCGCGCGCCAGGCGAATTCGAGGTCGGCCAGCGTCACGGCGTCGGCCGCCGTCCCCGACTGCAGCGTCCAGTTCGCCGCGTCGTCGCCGTCCGCGTTGACGCCGTCGACGCTTTGCATCAGCAGGCCGCCGCTGATTTGCCGGGTTTCCACGACGTGCTGCGCGGGGTGCATCCCGGCGCACAGCAACAACCGCAGGTTTTTCTTCGAGGTCAAGATGTCGAGCGCCTCTTCGGTGAACTCAGGTGCGCACACCACTAC
>DASVDW010000128.1:0-2034 GCA_036380925.1 Acidothermaceae bacterium | reverse complement strand
GTCAGCGCCGAGCGCATCCGGTTGTGCAGGATTCCGGCGAACGCGATGCGGACGCTCTCCAGCCTGATCACGCCGGCATCCGCCGGTGGTCGTCGACGATCAGGCCGTCCTTGACCCGGACGACGCGTTTTGCGTGCTGCGCCACCTCGTTCTCGTGCGTGATCAGCACGATGGTGCGGCCTTCGGCATTGAGCCGCCGGAAAATACCGAGTACCTCGTTGGTGGCGACCGAATCCAGGTTTCCGGTCGGCTCGTCGGCGAGCAGCAACGACGGATTCACCGCGATGGCACGGGCGATTGCGACCCGCTGTCGCTCACCGCCGGACATCATCGCGGGGCGATGCATGGCCCGGGCGGAAAGCCCGACGGCGTCGAGTGCCTCCCGGGCGCGGCGGCGGCGCTTTGAGGTGCGCACCCGCGCGTAGGCGAGCGGCAACTCCACGTTGTGCAGCGCGGTAGACCCCGCCAGCAAATTGAAACTTTGAAATACGAAGCCGATTTTCCGGTTGCGGATTTCGGCTAGCTCGTCCTCGTACAAGACGTCGACGTCGACGCCGTCGAGCAGGTAACGCCCGGACGTCGCAACGTCAAGGCAGCCGATAATGCTCATCAGTGTGGACTTGCCCGACCCGGACGCGCCCATGATCGCCACGTAGTCGCCGGCGTGCACCGACAGGCTGATGCCGCGCAGCGCGTGCACCGCGGCCCGGCCCTCGCCATAGGTCTTGGTAAGCCGCCACAGCCGGATCACCGGTTCGCCGTGCGGCGCGGGCTCGGCCGCAAGGGCGCTCATCCCCGCCCGCCGCCGAAACCGCCACCGCCGCCGAAACCGCCACCGACACCGCGCGGCAGCCGGGTGTTGGTGGTCTGGGTGGTCCTCGTCGAGGTGGTCGAGATCGTCGCAGCGGGCAGCGCGACCAGCTGACCGGCCTTGACAGCACCCGATATTTCCGTCGTGGTATCACCCTTGAGCCCGACCACAACGTCCACCCGCTTTTGGGTGCCGTCCGGTTGCACCACCAGTACATACGAACTGCCGCCGGCGCTGCGCACCGCCGTCGAGGTGACATTGAGGACGTCGTCCGCCTTCGCTGTGGTGACGGCGACGCCTGCGGTCATGCCCGGCTTGACCGACGCATCGGTGGTGTCGAGGGAGAACGTCACCGCATACTCGACGACGTTGCTGGAGACCGTTGCGCTGTCGCTGACCGCGACGACATGGGCGGCGAACTGCTTGCCGGGCACCGCATTTAGCGTCACGGTCGCGGGGGCGTCCAACGTGACCTTGGCGGCATCCGCCTCGTCGATGTCGGCGACGACTTGCAGGT
Organism: Acidothermaceae bacterium; assembly: GCA_036380925.1. GTDB lineage: Bacteria > Actinomycetota > Actinomycetes > Acidothermales > Acidothermaceae > JAICLV01. Next base: position 706 of record DASVDW010000128.1, on the reverse strand, counting down.
CGGTCAGGTTCGTCAACGTGACGAAGCCGGACGGCGCAGTACTCCCGCCCCCACCCGAAGCCGCCGCGATCGACGACGTTGCGCCCGCCGTCACGGAGTCGCCGACACCGTCGTTAATCGCACCGATGGTGCCGTCCGCTGGCGCGGTAAGCGTCGTCGCGTCAAGAGCGGCTTGCGCGTTCGCAACCTGGACCTGAGCCTGCTCGACGGCCGCCTGGTCCGACTCGAGGTCGGCCGGCAGCGGCGCCGCGGTCTTCTGCGCGTTACTGTTCTTCAGCGATTGCAGGGAAAGCTGGGCGTTTGTCACCTGCTGCTCAGCATTCTTGATGGCCTGGTTGTCCTTGGCGGACGTCGCCGTAGCCGCGTTCTGCGCGTTCTTGATCGCCTGGTTGTCCTTCGCGAGGGTCGCCGCCTGGGCGTTTTGCGTGTTGGTGATGGAGGTCTGGTCCTTGGTGATCGCTGCCTGGTCTTTGGCGAGCGTCAGCTGCAGCGTGTTTTCCGCCTGCACCACCACCGAGGCGGTCGCGTATTCGTCCGCCGCCGTGCCGTCCGCGCTGAGCTTCGCCTGATCGGTCAGCACCGTCACCTGGTCGTGGTCGCATCTGGCCACCGCCGTCTGATAGCCGGCATCGGTGGGGTCCGTCGGTATGGCGGCGCAGTCGGCGCTTTCGGTCTCCTGGTCAGCGGTGAGCTGCGCGCTGTCGAT
>DASVDW010000127.1:0-37984 GCA_036380925.1 Acidothermaceae bacterium | reverse complement strand
TCTCGCGCGGCGCTGCGAATCACCCCCGAAGACGACAGTCCGCTCGACCAGTGACCGCGCGGCGGTCAGTCGCGATCCCCGGGAACCGGCGCGTCGGGTCGCAGCAGCGAGGCGGCCCGCAAGCGGGTCCAAAGCTCGCTTGGGATCGGCGTGTTCAGCAGCTCGCAGTTTTCGCGCACCTCGGCGGGCGACCGGGCGCCCACGACGATGCTGGTGACCGTCGGATGCGCCAGCGGGAACTGCAACGCGGCAGCCGCGATGGGAACGCCGTGGTCGGCGCACACCTGCGCGATGCGCAGCGCCCGCGCCCGGATCCGCGGCGAGGCGGGCTGGTAGTCGAACAGGGTCTGGTTGAACGGGTCGGCCAGGATTCCGCTGTTAAACACCCCTCCGACGACGACGGACGTGGCCCGTCGCGAGCAGGCGGGGAACAAGTCGTCGAGGGCGCCCTGGTCGAGCAACGTGTAGCGGCCCGCGAGCAGGACGACGTCGATGTCGGTCTCTTGCACCAGCCGGGTCAGCGCAGGGGTCTGGTTCATGCCGGCGCCGACGCTGCGGACGACGCCCTCCTCGCGCAGCTTCGTGAGGGCTGGCCAGGCGTGCGCTATCGCGTCGTCCAAGTGCTCGTCGGGGTCGTGCAACAACGCGACGTCGACGCGTTCGACGCCGAGCCGCTCGAGGCTTGTCTCGAGGGACCGTCGCACACCGGACTCGCTGAAATCGAAGACCCTCGTCGTCGGTTGCTCGTCGACGAAGCCGAAATCCTCGGCGGCTCCGGGTCGCGCGGCTTCGATCAGGCGGCCGACCTTCGTCGAGATCGCCCACTGGTCGCGCGGGCGAGCACGGAGAAACTCACCGACGCGCCGCTCGGATCGGCCGGCGCCGTAATGCGGCGCGGTGTCGAAGTAACGGATTCCGCAATCCCAGGCCGCCGCGAGCGCGCGGCGCGCGGCGTCGTCGTCGACCGCTCGAAACAGGCCGCCGATCGGCGCCCCGCCGAATCCCATGCGGCTGACTTCGACGCCTGCCCGCCCGAGCGGCACCTTGTCGAGCGCCACACCGCTGCCGGCCGGCTGCGAGCCCATCACCGTCGCGTCGCGTCCCCTCGGCTAGCCGATGGGGTTCGAGACTCGGCCGCGCTGCTCAGTCGGCTTCTCCTTCAGGATCTTCCGCAACCAACTCTCGGACGTGTTGATGTGCAGCAGCGCGGCACTGTGCGCGAGCGCGGCGTCGCGAGCGGCGAGCGCGTCGTAAATCGCCTGGTGCTCGGCCAAAGTTCGGGTCGCCGCGCCGGCGTCGAGCACGCCCCGCCAAACCCGGGCGCGCAACGTCTTGCTCGACAGGGCCTCGATGACCGACGACAACGTCTCGTTGCCGTTGGCCGCGATCACCGTGCGGTGAAACAGGATGTCGTAGTGGACCATCTGCTCGCTGACGTCTTGCGTCGCGTACATCTTGTCGAGAATCCCGTGCAGTTCGGCCAGCGCCTCGTCGGTGATGCGGGCGGCGGCGGCGCCGGTCGCGACCGGTTCGAGCATCCGCCGCACCTCCACCACCTCGAGCAGGCTGGTGTCTTGCAGCAGGTCGATGGCAAAGCCGAGACCCTCGAGCAGCAGGGCGGGGGCCAGGCTGGTCACGTAGGTGCCGTCGCCGCGTCGCACGTCCAGCACCCGCGCGGACTCCAGCGCGCGGACCGCCTCCCGCATCGAGTTGCGCGACAGCCCGAGCCGCGCGGCGAGCTGCTGCTCTGGCGGCAACCGGGTGCCCGGCTTCAGCTCGCCAGATTGGATCAGCGACCGGATCGTCGCGATCGCCTCGTCAGGTAGCGCCATACCCCTAACCGTCCTGCCAACCGTCCTGCGTGGATGACTCGAGGAGCCCGATGGATCTAGGAAAGCCTCTCAATCATCCGCTCTTTCTGGCAAGAACCCTGGATCGTTACGCTCCCGTTACACGGCGAAGCGTTGCCAAGCCAGGCCGCGAGGGCTACAAACATCCCATGTCTCGAAACATCCTATGTCTCCGCGGCAGCCGGGGCGCGGCTGACGGCGCCACCCGCGCGGGTGCGCCGGTCGCCTCGGCCGGTCGCGGGACTGGGGTGCCGCACAACGGCGGCTGGGTCGTGCCGGCCCAGACCGCAAGCGTCGTCAGCCCCCAACCAAGTCAGGCGATGGGAGACCAACTGTGCATAGAAAGACGTTGGTAGTAGGCGCGGTGGTGGCTGGAAGCCTCCTCGCCGCGTGCAGTAGCTCGAAGAGCCCGGCCGCCGCACCCCTCACTGGCGGAGGGGCGACGACGGCGCAAGCCACGTCGAGCGGGCAAGCGTCCACCCCACCGGCCGCGTCCAGCAGTGCCGCCGGCGGTGGCGGTGGGTCGGCGCCGCTGGTCGGCAGCGACTACCCCCGCTCCGACACCGACTTCTGGAACGCCTACATCCGCTATGAACCGCAGATGGCGCAGAAGGCCGGCGTCACCCTGAAGACGACGAACTCGCAAAACGACGTCGCGAAGCTCGCGGCGAATGTTCAGACGCTCGTCAGCGAGGGTGTGAAGGGCATTGTGATGGCCCCGCAGGACACCGCGGCGATCGCCCCGACGTTGCAGCAGCTCAACGCGAAGAACATCCCGGTGGTCAGCATCGACACCCGGCCCGACAGCGGCAACGTCTACATGGTCGTGCGCGCCGACAACAAGGCGTACGGAACGAAGGCCTGCCAGTTCCTGGGCACGAAACTCGGCGGCAAGCACAGCGTCGTCATGCTCGAAGGCGACGTCGCGTCGATCAACGGCCGAGACCGCACCGAGGCCTTCTCCGACTGCATGAAGAAGAACTTCCCAGGCATCAAGGTTCACGCCGAGCCCTCGAAGTGGGACGCCGCGACCGCTGCCTCGCAGCTGGCGACCGCGCTCGAGCAGGACAGCGACATCCGCGGTGTCTACATGGAGTCGAGCTTCGCCTTGGCGGGAACGCTGCAAGACCTCAAGTCAAAGGGTCTGCTGGTGCCGCCGTCGGATCCGAAGCACGTCTTCGTGGTGTCGAACGACGGCATCCCGCAGGAGCTCAAGGACATTGAGGCTGGCCAGATCGACGCAACGGTGTCGCAGCCGGCCGACCTCTACGCGTACTACGGGTTGTACTACCTGAAGGCCGCGATCGACGGCAAGACCTTCAGCCCCGGCCCAACCGACCATGACAGCAACATCATCCAGGTGCGTCCAGGTGTCTTGGAGGACCAGCTCTCGGCGCCCTTGGTGACCGCGGACGGCGGAACGTACGGCGGCATCACGTCGCTCAAGCCGACCGACCCGTCCCTGTGGGGCAATGGCTAGCTAGCGGCTCCGCGGCTCGGCGGCGCGTCCTGTCGTCGCCGAGCCGCGCTGCCGGATCTCAATACCCCCGAGGAGTTGGTTTCGTGAGTGCCGCCAGCGTCGAGGCGCCCCTCGGCGACGCGCGCCAGACCCCGGTCGTGGAGGCCCGCGGCATCGTGAAGCGATACGGCAGCACCGTCGCGCTTCACGACGCGGGCATCGTGATTCAGCCCGGCGAGACGCACGCGCTCGTCGGCCGCAACGGCGCCGGAAAATCCACTCTGGTCAGCATCTTGACCGGTCTTCAGGCACCCGACAGCGGCGAGGTGTTCTTCAATGGAGAGCGCGCGCCCAGCTTGGCGGACCGCGACGGTTGGCGGCAGCGGGTCGCCTGCGTCTACCAGAAGTCGACGATCATCCCGAACCTCACCGTCGCGGAAAACCTCTACCTGAACCGGCAACCACACGCGAACGCGACGTCGATCTCCTGGCGCCGCATGCGCGACCAGGCGCGCGCGCTGCTGCAGACCTGGAACCTGGCCATCGACGTCAACGCGGTTGCGCGCGAACTCAATGTCGAGCAGCGGCAGCTTCTGGAGATCGCCCGCGCGCTGTCCTTCGACGCGCGCTTCATCATCCTCGACGAGCCGACCGCACAGCTCGACCGGACCGCGATCAACCGGCTGTTCCGGCAAATCCGCGCCATGCAGCGCGAGGGAATGACCTTCTTGTTCATCTCCCATCACTTGGAGGAGATCTACGAGATCTGCCAGCGCGTCACGGTCTTTCGCGACGCGAGGCACATCTTGACGGACGACGTGGCGGCGGTGCCGACACCGGCGCTCGTCGCCGCGATGACCGGCGAGGTGGTGGCGACGGCCGCGGTGCGGCCGACTTCGACGCGCGACACCAGCGAGCCGGTGTTGCTTGAGGTTTCCGAACTAGTCGCCGCGAACGGCGCGCCCGCGGTCAGCTTCCAGGTGCGCCGCGGAGAGGTCGTCGGTCTCGCCGGCGGCGGAGGCAGCGGCAAGACCCAAATCGCCGAGACGATTGTCGGGCTGCGAAAGCCGATCGCCGGGTCGGTCGCCGTCGATGGGCGTGCCCCCAAGCCGGGCGACGTCTTCGACGCGCTGCGCAAGGGGGTCGGGTTTGTGCCACAAGACCGCCACGACCAGGGATACGTGCCCGGCCTGAGCGTCGCCGAGAACATGACGATGACCGTGCCCGAGCGCATCGGCAAGCGTGGCGTGCTCTCGCCGAAGCGCCGCGACGCGCTCGCGCTTCGGCTCATCGACGCGCTGTCGGTGAAGACGTCTGGGCCTGATCTGCCGGTTTCGTCGCTGTCCGGCGGCAACCAGCAGAAGGTCGTGATGGGCCGGGCGCTGGCGAGCGAACCGAAACTGCTTGTGCTCATCGCGCCCACCGCCGGCGTCGACGTGCGGTCGAAGGAGACGCTTCTCGGCGTCGTCGACGAGATGCGAGCCCGTGGCACGGCGGTTCTGGTGGTGTCCGACGAACTCGACGACCTCCGGGTGTGCGACCGAGTGCTGGCGCTGTTCCGAGGAGACATCGTCGAGGAGTTCCAAGCCGGTTGGGCTGACAACGCGCTGGTGAGCGCGATGGAGGGCGTGCGTGAGATCCATGACTGACAGCGTCTCCGAAACGACGAACAGCGACGTCCCGATCGCCCTTCCCCGGACGTCGACGACGCGCCGAATCCGCGTCGCGAGGCTGCGTGACTTCGCTTTGGTGCCAGCGGTGATCGCGGTTGCGATTCTCGGCTATGCCGTCAACCCGGTGTTCTTGCACAAGGGCAACCTGATCCTGATTCTGCAAACCATGTCCGAGGTCGGCGTGCTCGTGCTCGCCGAGGCGCTGGTTTTGATCGCCGGCCGGATGGACCTGTCGCTGGAGTCCACGTTCGGCTTGGCGCCAGGGCTTGCGGCATGGCTGCTCTTACCGGGCGCTCCCGCGTCCATCGGCCTGGGTTCGCATCTGCCGTCGTGGACGGGAATTCCGCTCACCTTGGCGGCCGGCGCGGTGATCGGCGCGATCAACGGTCTGCTCATCGTGAAGTACCGCCTGAACGGCTTCATCGTGACGCTCGGCATGTTGATCGTGTTGCGCGGCCTGCTGACCGGCATCTCGAAAGGCCAGACCTTCTTCAACCTGCCGAAGTCGATGCTGTGGATCGGCCAAACCTACTGGCTCACCGTGCCGGTGGCGGTTTGGCTGTGTCTCGCGCTGTTCGGTGTCGCGATGTTTGTGCTCGGCTACACCCGCGCCGGTCGATCGCTCTACGCGATCGGCGGCAACCCCAACGCCGCTCGTGCCGCCGGCATCAACGTCGACCGAGTGCTGTGGATCACGCTCATCGTCTGCAGCGCGCTCGCCGCGCTTGGCGGCCTGATGCTGACCGGGCGGCTCGCGTCGGTGGCCGCCAACCAAGGCAACGGCTACATCTTCACGGTCTTCGCTGCCGCCGTCATCGGCGGAATCAGCCTTAACGGCGGCAAGGGAACGATGTTCGGCGCGTTCACCGGTGTGCTGCTGCTGTACATGATTCAGGACGTGCTCACACTCGGCGGAGTCTCAGCCGTGTGGATTCAAGCACTCGACGGCGCGATCATCCTTCTCGCGCTGGTGTTGTCTCGCATCACCAGCGGCCAAGCGCAGGATTGACGTCGCATGGACTATCGACGACTCGGCACGACCGACCTGACCGTCTCCGTGCTCGGCTACGGGGCGTCGCCGCTTGGCGGCGTGTTTCACGACGTGGACGAAACCGACGCCGTCAGGTCGGTTCGCGATTCGTTCGCTCGCGGCATCAACTTCGTCGACGTCTCGCCGTACTACGGGATCACCCGCGCGGAGACGGTGCTCGGCCGGGCGCTTTCCGGCGTGCCGCGTGACGACTACGTGCTCGCGACGAAAGTCGGGCGATACGGCGACGACGAGTTTGACTACTCGGCCGCGCGGGTGCGGGCGAGCGTCGACGAGAGCCTCCAGCGGCTCGGTGTCGAGCACGTCGACCTCATTCAGTGCCACGACATCGAGTTCGTCTCGCTCGACCAAGTGGTGGAGGAGACGATCCCGGCGCTGCGCGCGCTCGTCGACGAGGGCAAGGCCCGGTACGTCGGGATCACCGGCTACTCACTCAAGGCGCTTGAGCACGTCTCCGCTCGGACGAAGGTCGACACCGTCCTCACCTACTGCCGCTACAACCTGCAGGATCGCAGCTTCGCCGAGTGGCTTCCGACGTTCCAGGATCGCGAGATCGGGGTCGTCAACGCGTCGGTGCTCGCGATGGGCGCGCTGACCACTCGGGGCGCTCCGCCTTGGCACCCGGCGTCCGAACCGCTGCTCGCGGCGTGCGCCCGGGCCGGGCAGCTTTGCAGTGCCAAGGGAAGCGACCTCGCCAAGCTCGCGCTGCAATACGCGCTGCGGCTTCCCGGCGTCGCGAGCACGCTCGTCGGCTCCGCGAAGTCGGACAACATGGAGCGCAACATCGCCTGGTCGGAAGAGCCTATCGATCTCGACCTGCTGGCAGAGGTGGAGCAGATCCTCGCGCCGGTCCGAAACGTCGGTTGGCCCGTCGGCCGGCCGGAGAACCAAGACGTCACCGTCGAGGCGAGGTCGCCGATGGTGTAGCGACCATCCGATTTTCCATCGCCAACGAACGTTCGCGCGCCGCGATGGCCTCTTAACGTGCCAGCCACCGGTGCCCTTTGGAAGGAGCAGCGTGACCAACCGGATCACCGGGTTCCATACGGCGGATGTACGGTTTCCCACGTCACGCCATCGAGACGGTTCCGACGCCCTCAACCCGTTCCCCGACTACTCTGCGGCGTATCTCCAGATCGAGACAAGTGAGGGAGACCGCGGCTTCGGATTCGCCTTCACCGTCGGTCGCGGCAACGAGGTCCAACTCGCGGCTATCGAGGCGTTGCGGCCGATGGTGGTCGGCCGCGATGTCGAGGAACTGATCGCCGACCTCGGCGCGGTCAGCGTGAGCCTTGTCGGCGACAGCCAACTTCGCTGGCTCGGACCAGCGAAGGGCGTCATCCACATGGCGGCTTCCGCCGTGCTCAACTCGCTGTGGGATTTGAAGGCGCGCCGGGCCGGACTGCCGCTGTGGCGGCTGCTCGCCGAGCTGCCCGCCGCCGAGCTCGTCAAGGCGATCGACTTTCGGTACCTGCGCGACGCGCTGACCCCCGCCGAGGCGCTCGACATCTTGGAGCGCGGGGAGGACGGGAAAGCCGACCGCGTCGGCAACCTGCTGGCGAGCGGCTTCCCGGCGTACACCACGACCCCCGGATGGCTCGGTTACGACGACGAGAAACTGGCGCGGCTCAGCGCGGAAGCCAAGCGCGACGGTTTCGGCATGATCAAGCTGAAGGTGGGTCTCGACCTCGACGAGGATCGGCGGCGGCTCGGTATCGCGCGCGCGGCCGTCGGCGACCTGCCCATCGGCATCGACGCGAATCAAGCGTGGGGTGTGGGCGAAGCGATCGAATGGGTCAACGGCCTTCGCGAGTATGAGCCGTACTGGATCGAGGAGCCCACGTCACCGGACGACATCCTGGGTCACGCCGCGGTCCGACGAGCGGTCTCGCCGATTCGAGTGGCCACCGGCGAGCACGTGCACAACGCGGTGATGTTCAAGCAACTCCTGCAAGCCGAGGCCGTCGACGTCATCCAGATCGACGCCTGCCGCGTCGGCGGTGTCAACGAGAACCTGGCCATTTTGTTGATGGCCACGAAGTTTGGCGTCGCGGTGTGTCCGCACGCCGGCGGCGTCGGTCTTTGCGAGCTGGTTCAGCACCTGTCGATGTTCGATTACGTCGCGGTCAGCGGCACCACGGAAGGCCGCATGGTCGAGTACGTCGACCACCTGCACGAGCACTTCGTCGACCCGGTGGTGATCCGCAACGGCCGGTACGTCGCGCCGACCACGCCGGGCATCGGCGCCCAGTTACGGCCGGAGTCGGTGGCCGAGCATCTCTACCCGAGCGGCCCGGCGTGGGCGACCCCGCCGGCCGCGCGGGAGGGCTCCGCCGCGCTGATCGGCGGCTGACACCCATGACAACGCCGGAGGAGACACGCCCGAGCCGGGTCGCGCAGGCGATTCGGCTACGGCCGCAGGCTAGAGAGGAGTACCTGCGGCTGCACGCGTCGGTCTGGCCCGAGGTCGAGGCGATGATCGCCGCGGCGAACATTCGCAACTACACCATCTACCTGCTCGACGATCTGCTGTTCAGCTACTACGAGTACGTCGGCGACGACTATGACGCCGACATGAGCCGAATCGCCGCCGACCCCTCGACGAGGCGCTGGTGGAAGCTCACCGATCCATGCCAGGAACGGCTGCCCGGCACTCCCGACGGGCGCCAATGGCTCGAGCTGCCCGAGGTCTGGCACATGGATTAGCGACTCGGCGCCCACCATGCGACAAGACGACCGACAGCCATCACTAGGAAGACGAGGCACTGACATGCGCGCCGCTAGGTACACCGGGCCGAAGACCATTGAGACCGCCGACGTCGTGGTCGGCGAGCCCGCGGCGGGAGAGGTGCAGCTAGCCGTCGCGTACACCGGGATCTGCGGCACCGACCTGCACATCTACCACGGCGACATGGACGCTCGAGTGCGTCGGCCCGCCGTGATCGGGCACGAGTGCTCCGCGACGATCGCCGCGGTCGGGGACGGCGTCGAAGGGTGGTCGGTCGGCGACTCGGTGACCGTGCTGCCGGTGCGGTCGTGCGGCAGTTGCGCCGCCTGCCAGGCAGGTTTTGGCCATGTGTGCCCGCAGCTGGTGTTTCTCGGCATCGACGCGACCGGCGCCATGCAAAACCGCTGGAACGTTCCTGCTCAGCTGTTGGTCCGCCTGCCAACCGAGGTGAACCTGCGGCACGCGGCGCTGGTTGAGCCCACCGCGGTCGCGGTGCACGACGTGCGCCGAGCTGGTCTCGCGCGAGGGCAGCATGTTGTCGTCGTCGGCGGCGGACCGGTCGGCACGTTGATCGCGGTCGTCGCGCGCGCGGCCGGCGCCGACGTCTCCCTGGTCGAAGTCGACGGCGAACGACGAGCGCTCGCCGCGAAGCTCGGCTTTCGGGTGATCGACCCGACCAGCTCGGACGTAACAAAGGAGGTGTTCGAGCTCACGTCGTCCCGCGGCGCCGACGTCGCGTTCGAGGTGTCGGGATCCGCCGGCGGCGTCGCGACCGCGGTCGACGTGCTCGGAGTGCGCGGAAAGCTGGTGATGGTCGCCATCCACACCCAGCCGCGTGAGGTCAACCTGCATCGTTTCTTTTGGCGCGAGCTCGAGATGGTCGGCGCGCGCCTTTATGAACGTCGCGATTTCGAGGAGGCGGCCGCGCTCATCGCGTCGGGGGTGGTGCCCGCCGAAGAGCTCATCAGCGCGGTCGTCCCGCTGGACGCGGCGGGCGAGGCGTTCGCGTCGTTGGCGCATGGCGGTGTGATGAAGGTGCTCGTCGATTGCACCGAAGCAGGAAAGGGAACCGACGATGTCTGACAACCCATTCGACCTGTCCGGCCAAGTCGCCGTTGTGACCGGCGCGCGGCGGGGGATCGGCGCGGGGATTGCCGAGGCGCTTGCCGCGGCGGGCGCCGACATCATCGGGGTGAGCGTCAGCATGGAAGACTCCGGCAGCCCGGTGCAAAAGGCGGTCGAGTCGTACGGGCGCAGCTTCACGCCGTACCGCCTCGACCTTTCCGACCGCGTCGCCGTCGAGCGGCTCACCGAGCAGATCACCGCGAATCACGGAACGGTCGACATCCTGGTCAACAACGCGGGCGACATCCGCCGGTCGCCGGCCGTCGCGTACACGGACGAGGATTGGGACCACATCCTGCAGGTCGACTTGACCGCGCAGTTCGTGCTTGCGCGCAACCTCGGACGACGCATGGTCGATCGCGGCCGCGGCAAAATCATCTTCACCGCCTCGTTGCTGAGCTTCCAAGGGGGCATCAACATCGTCGCCTACACCGCGGCGAAGTCCGGCATCGCGGGAATGGTGAAAGCGCTCGCCAACGAGTGGGCGCCGCGTGGGGTCAACGTCAACGCGGTCGCGCCTGGCTACATCATCACCGACAACACCGCCGCGCTGCGAGCCGACTCAGACCGCTTCAAGGCCATCAGCGACCGCATTCCCGCCGGCCGGTGGGGGACTCCGGCCGACATCGGCGGCACGGTCGCGTTTCTCGCGTCCCGAGCGGCGGATTACGTGAACGGCGTCACGTTGCCGGTCGACGGTGGATGGCTCGGCAGATGACGGATGCGCTGTTCGGCGGATCGCGCGTCGTGCCGGTGGTCGTCATCGACGACGCCGACACCGCGGAGCCGATCGCCGATGCGCTGGTGTCAGGAGGCCTGCGCGCCGCGGAGATCACCTTCCGAACCGCGGCCGCGGAAGCGGCCCTGCGGCGGATGGCCGCGACGCCGCAGTTGTTCGTCGGCGCCGGAACCGTGGTCACCGCGCACCAAGTCGACCTCGCGGTTGAGGCGGGTGCGCGCTTCATCGTGTCCCCGGGATTGAGCAGCGCGGTTGTCGAGCGCGCGAAGGATCGCGGGGTTCCGGTGTATCCGGGCGTCGCGACCGCGACCGAGATCATCGCCGCGCTCGACCTCGGTTTGCGCTGCCTGAAGTTCTTTCCGGCCGAGACGCTCGGTGGGGTGGCGATGGTGAAGGCGCTTTCGGCCGCTTTTCCTGGCGTCAAGTTCGTCCCGACGGGCGGCATAACCGCGGCTAGCCTGCCCAGCTACCTGGCGTTGCCCTCGGTCGCGGCCGTTGGCGGCAGCTGGATGGTGGCGCCGAACCTGCTGCGAGATCGCAGGTTCGACGAGGTCGCCCGATTGGCGGCCGAGGCGGTTGCGTTGTCGGGAGAACAGTCGTGACGCTCGAAATCGTCGACGCTCATCACCACCTGTGGGACTTGCGGCAGCACCCGCAGACCTGGATCAATCCGGCGACCGAAGCCGCGATCAACCGCAACTTCGTGGTCGAAGACTTGAAAGCCGCGATCACACCGGTGGAGGTGATCGGCACCGTCGTCGTCCAATCGATCGCTGACGCCGACGAGACGACGCACCTGCTCGAGCGCGCTGCCGACTCGAACGGGCTCATCGCCGGTGTCGTCGGATGGGCTGACCTCACGTCGTCCGATCTCGACGAACGCGTCAGCGAGTGGTTGGAGCGGCCCGACGCCGATCGGCTGGTCGGTTTCCGGCACCTGGTGCAAAGCGAGCAGGACGACGAGTGGCTGTTGCGCGAGGACGTCCGTCGTGGCCTTGCCGTCGTCACGAGGCACGGGCTGACGTACGACCTATTGGTGAAGATGCCGCAACTGCCGGCGGCGGTGGAAATCGTGCGCAGGTGCCCCGAAACCCGGTTCGTGCTCAACCACCTGGCGAAGCCCCTGTTCCGCACCGGCGACCTCGACGAGTGGGAGCGGCTGATCCGCGAGCTCGCCGCGTCGCCGAACGTGTGCGCGAAGGTGTCCGGTCTGGTGACCGAGGCGACGTCGGGTGAGTGGACGGTCGACACCTTCCAGCGGGCGGTCGACGTCGCGTTGGAGGCGTTCGGCGCCGACCGGCTGATGTTCGGCTCAGACTGGCCGGTCTGCCTGCTTGAGGCGGACTACGCCGCGGTCGTGGAGCTTGCGGATCGGCTGCTGGCGGGTCAGGTCACCGACGCCGAGTGCCGGAAGATCTTCGTCGACAACGCGGTCGAGTTCTACGGCCTCCGGCTGCGGGGTGCCTCCTGAGACTTGGGCAAACCAGCTGAGACAGGCCGACAAGCGGTCCATTAGCTCCGCTGGAGCCGCAGCGTCGCCGCTGTTCGCCGGACCGTACGAAGCGGTGCGTCCGGACTTCGGAGACGCGCCGTCGCCGGACAAGCCCGCAGATGGCGAGGTGCCGTTCTAGCGTTGAGCTAGCCCCAGTTTCGCCAGCTCCCGGCCACCGCATCCACCTCCCGTTGCCTCGACCGTGTCGGTCGCCACCGTCGCGCGTTGGTAGCCGGCTTCCTGGCACGCGCACCGGGTCAACTCGTCCGCTTGCGCCCGCTCCAACTCGTCGTTGACATCAGACGTCATACGATATACGTTTAGCCGTCCCTCCGACCGGCGGCTCTCCCCGGTCTGGCGCAAAGGAGCGTGCAGTGCGAATGCAGCGGCGTGTGTGTTTGGCCGTCCTGGCGACCGCTCTGGCGGTGGCGGGGTGTAGTTCTTCCACGAAAAGTTCGACAAGCTCTTCGACTTCCCCGGCTGCCGGCGCGTCGTCCAGTCAAGGCAGCCAAGCGACAGCGTCGACGCCTCCGGCAAGCCCGGGCGCTAGCCCCGCTTCGGGCAGTGACGCGTCGGGCAACTTGACCGTGTGGGTCGACGCGGCGCGGCTACCTGACGCGAAGGCATATGCCGCGGCGCATCCGAACGTGCACGTCAACATCGTCACCTTCGACGGCGACGGCAATGGCGCCACTAGCTTGCAGACCAAGATTCAGTTGTGGAACAAGGCCGGCAGCGGTTGGCCGGACGTCATCTTCAGCGAGCAGGTCAACGACCCGGTGTGGATGGCGCAGCAGCCCTTCGATTTCGCGGCCGACATGGGCAAGGCGCTGGGCGGCAGCGTCACCAGCCAGTGGCCGAAGACGTCGCTTGCGCAGTGCACGGTCAACGGCACGCTCGTCTGCATCCAGGACAACCTTGCACCCGTCGTCCTTTGGGTGAACCAGAAGCTGATGACGCAGTTTGGCTACACCGTTCCGAAAACGTGGCAGGACTGGGCAGCGCTTGGCGAGAAGGTGGCCAAGGATCACCCCGGCTACATCATCGGCACCACGGGCGAGTCGTTCAGCCACTGGATCTACTTCTGGGGCAACCAATGCCCGCTCGAGGCAAACGTCAAGGACACCAGCGTGACCATCAACTCTTCGGACACGCACTGCACCGAGATGGCGAGCCTGCTCGATCCGCTGATCAAGAACGGCACCGTGCCGCCGTTGAGTGTCTTCACACCCGACTTCGCGAAGAAGTACGGCGGCGCGAACGACAAGGTGCTGATGATGCCGGGCGCGGCCTGGTACGCGCAGGCGGTGTTCGACTCGACGCTGAAGATCCCGGCCGGTGAGATCACCTCGGCCGCGCCACTTCAGTGGGGCAGCGACAGTCCGGTCACCACCGGGCAGGTCGGCGGTGGCCCATGGATCATCTCCAAGCACTCGAGCAACCCGAAGGCGGCCGCGGACTTCGTTCTCTGGTCGACGACGGTGTTCAACCCAGACCCGACGAGTGCCGACGCCCGCCCCGGCCTGCCGGGATACGGACCGCTCGCCACCTCATGGCTTGCGGGGATGGCTCAGAACAAGTACTTCGCAGCCGACCCGACGCCGGCCATCAAGGCGGCGGCCAACCAGATCTGGCAGGGCTGGGACCTGGTCACCTACCCCGATCAGCCGGTCTGGTCGAACACGGTGGTCACCGGCCTGGTCGCCGGGAAGTCGTTGAGTTCCCTGATGCCAGCGTTCGGCAACGGCTTGTCACAGGCAGCTAAGGCCGCCGGATACACCGTCTCCTCACACTGACCGACGTGAGCGACACACCAGTCCTGACGCGGGCGGCGCAGGTCACGCGAAAGCGTGGCCTGCCCGCCGGCGGCGGACGACGAAAGGGTCAGCACTCCCGACGAGGCTTTGGCTTCGTCGTGCCCTACCTGCCGTTCCTGGTGGCGTTCGGCATCCTGCCGATGATCTACGCGCTCACGCTGGCGTTTACCACTCACAAGGGCAAGTTCATCGGCCTGAAGAACTTCACCCAGGCCGGAAACGACTTCCGTTTCGGACCATCTTTCGAGCACGTCTTCGTGTACACAGCCGTCTGGCTTGCAACGCTCATCGTGTTCGTGGTCGGGCTTGCGCTCATCTTGCACGGCCGAGCGGGCCGGGTGTCATCCACGTTCCGATTTCTGTACTACATACCTGGCGCGCTGGCCGGCGCGGCGTCCGTGTTGGTCTGGCTGTTCATGCTTGACCCCGGTGTCAGCCCCGGCACATTTCTGCTGCACATGTTGGGGTCACACCTGTTCGTCGAGTCGATCGCGCCTGGCCATTTGCCGTTCATATTCGCGATGATCGCGTTCTGGACCGGCGCCGGCGGCTGGATCGTCGTGCTGCACGGAGCGTTGAACACGATCCCGCAGGAGCTGGAAGAGGCTGCTCGCATCGACGGCGCGGGTCCGGCGACAATCGCGCTCCGGTTGAAGTTGCCGCTGATCCGCAAGTGGATCGCGTACATGGTCATCCTGTCGTTCGCGACCGGAACCCAGTTGTTCGTCGAGCCGCAGCTCGTGAACCAGGCGAGTCTCGGGATGGTTCCAGACACCTGGTCGTCGAATCAGCTCGCCTACCAATTGGCGTTCCGCTACGGGAAGTTCAACGAAGCAGCCGCCATCTCCGTTGACCTGCTTCTCATCGGGCTGATTGCCGCGGTGATCATCGTCACCCGCACCGGCCTATTCAGAAGGGAAGACTGATGCGGCTGCTCACCCTGCGAAGTCTTCGGCTGTTGCTTCTTGTCGTGTTCGCGTTGTTCTTCGTGGCACCGATGCTGTGGTTGCTGTTGGCGCCGACGAAGTCGGACAACGGGCTCGTCACGAGCAACCCGTTCGCATTCGGCAGCTTCCACCAAATCGCGTTGGCATGGGACCACCTCGACGGCTTCAGCTCCCACATCTACCGCCGTTGGATCGAGAACTCTCTGCTGTACGCGGCCAGCGCGACGCTTATCGTGCTGGCCACGGCAATCCCGGCTGGCTACGGTCTTGCCTTCGGAACCTTCCGTGGCCGCAAGGCAATACTGACGCTGACGCTGGTCGTGATGATCATGCCGGCCGCCGCCTTGGTGCTGCCGATTTTCCTAGAGCTGAACTCTCTCAAGCTGATCGGCAGTGTCTTCTCGGTCATTCTTCCGTTCGCGTTCTACCCATTCGGGGTCTACATCGCCTACATCTACTACTCCACCTCGATGCCGCGCGACGTTCTCGACGCGGCCCGGATCGACGGCTGCGGCGAGTGGACGACGTTCCGGCACATCGCGCTGCCATTGGCCAAGCCGGTGATCGCGCTGGTGCTCTTCTTCAGTTTCGTCGCCGACTGGAACAACTTCTTCCTGCCCTACGCGGTGCTCGCGAAGTCATCGCAATACCCGATTCAGGTCGGCCTGTCCAACCTGCTGTCGTCGACGCCGTCGTTCAACCCGGCCGTTGGCGGCGGCGGTCAGCAAGTCAACATCTTCCGGCCGGAATTAGCACTGGCCACCCTGATCGCCGTCGTTCCGGTATTGATCGTTTTCATGGTGTCGCAACGATCGTTGGTGCGAGGCCTGCTCGGCGGCGGAGTGAAGCAATGACGGTCGCCGGCGGGTGTGACACGTCGCCCGGAGTCGCTGTTAGCGTGAAATCTCAAGGTCGCAAAGGGGCATCGTGAAGATAACCGGATATCGCAGTCTGCTCACCCATCACGACTGGGGTCGGCGGATCGGCGATGTCAATCATGCGACGGAAACCACGCGCACTCCCGTCCACGTGCTGATTGTCACGACGGACGAAGGAGTGGAGGGCGTCGGCATCGGCGCGCATCCCGACATCGAGCGAGTCTTCGTCGCGGTGTCCGGTGAAGACCCTCGAGGCGTCGTCGGACTCTATGACCGCATGTGCGCGCACGTCTTCAAGCTCGGGCATCAAGGCGCGGTGGCGGGAACCATCGGCGCTATCGACATGGCGTTGTGGGATGTGAAGGCAAAACTCGCGGGCGAACCATTGTGGCGATATCTCGGTGGCCGCGACCGATTCGTTCCCGGATACGCGTCGGCCCTCGACATCGCGCTCGACGGTGACGAGTTGGCTGCCTTGCATATGAGGTTCGCGGAGCGCGGCTACCGGTCGGCGAAGTTGAAGGGAGGTCGGGATCTCGATCTTGACCTCAGCAGGCTTCAGCTGCTGCGCGAGATCTATTCGCGTAACAGCACCGCCCCTGGCCTGATGCTCGACGCCAACGAGGCATGGCATCGGTCGCAGGCGGTGCGTTACGTCGCGAAGCTCGAAGAGCACATCGACCTGGCCTGGATCGAGGAACCGGTCCGGCGTTGGGACGCCGCTGGCCACGCCGCGGTTCGCGCCGGGGTGCGGGCAGGTGTCGCGAGCGGCGAAAACCTCACCGGACTCGAGCAATTCCGCCCACTACTCGACGCGGACGCGCTCGACGTCGTCCAGGTCGGATGGGGTTGGGGGACGACGCTCGCGTTGCGGGTGGCAGCGGCAGCCGATGCACGTGACTTGCCGGTCAGCCCCGTCGGGTTCTGGCCGGCGATTGCTCCGGCCGCGGCCGCGATGCCGAACATGATCAGTATCGAGGTGCAGGATCTTTCGTATCCGTACGGAATGCGGGTCGATCAAGAGATCGTCGACGGCGGTGTTGTGCTCGGCGACGAACCGGGCCACGGTTTGGTCATCGACGAAGAAGCGATTCGTTCACTAGAACCAGAGTCGGCGGCGCCGAAGCCCGCGAACTGGCAGGTGCGACCAGCTCGGGCTGGCTTACGGCTGACGCCAGAAGATGACAGCCCGCTCGAGCGGTGACGACGCGCAGATGAGATGAGCTCAGCGGCGGGTTGATTGTCGCTTCGCCCGCGGACGACGTCGACTCCACGCGTCGGTGATGTGCTCCATCATCAGCGACGCCGCAAGCTCGGAGTCGCCTGCCGTGATCGCGTCGAGTACGCCGCGGTGCTGGAGGTTGGTGCGTTCGCGGTCGGCGACGGTCACGTTGCCGCTATAGCGAATGCTGCGGCGCGCTTCCGCGTGCACGGTCTTGACAATCGCCCGGGCCAGCTGGTTCCCCGACACCAGCATGATTCGCTCGTGAAACGCGACGTCGACGAGGTTCATCCGCTCCGGCTCGCGCACGCAGGTGTCGAGTTCATCCATCAACTGGTTCAACTCGCGCAAATCGTCGGCGGTGCGTCGACGCGCCGCCTCGCGCGCTAGCGCCGACTCCAGCACCGTTCGGACGACGATGAGCTGGTCGAGCACCTCGTACTCTTCATCGTGACGCACGATGGCGGCGAGCACCTCGGAGTCGAGCAGGTTCCACGCCTCTTGCGATGAAACCAGCGTGCCGATTCCTTGACGAGCCGTCACCAGACCTTTCTCCTCGAGCGTTTTCACCGCCTCGCGGGCCACAGTGCGGCTGACGCCATACGCGTCGCACAGCGCAGGTTCGGTGGGCACGAGCTCAGCAGGACGAAGCTCTCCGGAGACGATGCGTTCGAGCAGGTCGCTCACGACCGCGTCTGCGCGGCGCATCGGGCGCTCCCCCGGAGAGCGGCGAGTTGTGCTCGCTGGCGCGACGACGGCCATCTGGGCTACTCCGATTGGCGACATGGCGCGAGCGGGCACTCGCGCACGAGTATTCGAGGACTTCGGCTCAATCATCATATGTTATATGTCGCCGAGCCATGAAGCATCCTCCGAGGATCACCGGCCGCCGCAGCGTGACGCCGTAGCCGATTACACACCATGCCACGTGCGTTCGTCGCCGAAGCTAGCGACTTGTGTCGGCCAGCACGCGGTAGACCGCGTGTTCGCCGACACAACTCGGCCGGACGGGTGCGCTATCCGGTTCAGGTCGCGTGCGCCTCGACGTACGCCGTCAACTCTCGCAGGGTCGCGATCTTGGCGTAGTCGCTTTCCGGAACCGTCACTCCGGTCAGGTTCTGCAGTTGTTCAAGCAGCCGGACGAAATCGAGCGAGTCGATGTCGAACGCGTCGCGCAGGCGCTCGTCTGGATCGACCGTCGACAGATCCGCTTCCGGGGCGATGGCGCCGATCGCTTGCCGGACGGCGTCGTCAATCTGGGTCGTGGTCACAACTCCTCCGGTTTCCGCAGCAGCGAGTCGATCGCGGCTAGATACAGTCCGCCGCGGTGGCCGTCGCTGGCTCGATGGTCGGCCGCCAAAGTCGCGGTGACGCAGGTGCGAACGCCGAGCATCCCGCCGTCCGCCCAGGGTCTTTCGGCGACCTTGCCGAAGCCGACCAGCGCGACCTGCGGCGGGTAGATGACGCCGTGAACGCTGTCGACGCCTTGGTCGCCGAGGTTGGTGACGGTGATGGTCGGGTCCATCTCGCTTTGCTTAAGCCGACCGGCGCGCGCACGGGAGACGAGGTCGCGCAGGTGCTCCATGAGCTCGTCGAGCGTCAAGTTGTCGGCGTGGTGGATCGCGGGTGCGATCAACCCGCCTTGCCGCAACGAGATCGCCACGCCCAGGTGCACTCCGGGACCTGGCACGAACTCGTCGTCGAGCCAGAACCCGTTCATCTCGGGGACATCGCGAATCGCCCGGGCGCTCGCCTTTAGCAACAGCACGGCTGGAACGAGTCGCGAGCTCAGCGGCCGGTCGAGGTTGGCCTGATGCAGCCAGTCGGTCGCGACCGTGAGGTCGATCGTCGTGCTGAGGTAGTAGTGCGGTATCTCGCGCTTCGACCGCGCCATCAACTGGCCGATCGCCTTCCGCATCGCCCGGGCCTTCGCTTGCATGTCGGGCGCAACTGGCGCCGCTGGCTCGCGTTGTGGTGCGCCAGGTTCCGCCGCTACGGGCGTTGGCCTGGCGGCGGCCCGTTCCACGTCCACCGCGATGATCGCGCCACCTGGACCGCTGCCCTGGACGACGCCGAGGTCGACACCAAGCTCGGCGGCCCGTCGACGGGCGAACGGCGACACCGGCGGTCTCGCCTGGGCCGGGATCGCGACCGGAGGGCGGCGCTTTGGCTTGACCTGCGGCGCGGCGGCCGCGTGCGCGTCGACGTCCGCCCGGGTGATGACCCCGCCTGGGCCGGTGCCGACGACGTCGGCGAGATCGACGCCGAGTTTGCGTGCGCGGTGTCGCACCAGCGGCGACTCGACGAGCAGCCCGGTTCCGCTCGGCGGGGCGAGTGTTGGAACCCGGACCGCCGCGGGCGCCTCGGGCGTCGCGGCCGCCCCTTCGCCACCGATCACCGCGAGTGGCGCGCCGACGGGCAGCGTCGTCCCTGGCTCTGCGATCAGCTTTTCGATCACACCGTCTTGAAAAATCTCCACGTCCATGGCCGCTTTCGCGGTGTCGACCACCGCCACGACGTCACCGCGATGCACGACGTCGCCGGGCTTGACGAGCCACTCGAGAAGAGTGCCTTCGTCCATGTCGGCGCCGAGCGACGGCATCGCGAACTCAGGCATGGACGCCCACCAGCTCCCGCGCCGCCGTGACGATCCGCGAAGTGTTCGGGATAGCGGCCTGCTCGAGATGCCGTGGATACGGCATCGGCACTTCGGCGCCGCACACCCGCGCGACCGGAGCGTCCAGGTCGTACAGCGCGTTCTCCGCGATGCGGGCGCTGATCTCGCCGGAAATTCCTCCGCTGCGCCAGCCTTCGTCGACGACGACGACGTGGTGCGTCTTTCGCGCCGATGCGAGGAAGGTCTGTTCGTCGAGCGGCCGCAGCGTGCGCAGATCGACTACCTCGGCGTCGATCCCGTCAGCGGCCAGTTCCTCCGCTGCTCGCAGTGTGGCGGGGAGGGCGCCGCCGTAGGTGATGAGTGAGACGGCGTCGCCCTCGCGGCGCACTTGCGCGTAGTCGATGTCGACCGCCCCCGCGTCGTCCGCCAACTCGCCAGAGGTGTTGTAGAGCGTGCCGTTTTCGAAGATGAGCACCGGGTCGGGGTCAACGAGTGCCGTCCACAGCATGCCGCGCGCGTCTTCCAACGTCGCCGGTGTGACGATGCGGAGGCCGGGGATGTGCGCGTACCAACCTTCGAGGCTGTGCGAGTGTTGCGCGGCGACCTGCCGGCCGGCTCCGGTCGTCATGCGGATGACGATTGGCACATTGAACTGGCCACCCGACATGTGCAGCAAGGTGGCCGCGTTGTTCATGATTTGGTCCAAGGCGAGCAGGCTGAAGTTGACCGTCATCACCTCGACGATCGGTCGCATGCCGTTCAACGCCGCGCCGATGCCGGCGCCGACAAACGCCGACTCCGACAATGGGGTGTCGCGGATTCGCTCGGGTCCGAACTCCTTGAGCAGGCCCATCGTGACGGCGTAACAGCCGCCGTAACGGCCGACGTCCTCACCCATGACGAACACCCGGTCGTCGCGTTGCATGGCGTCGCGGATAGCGGCGCGCATGGCCTCTCTGTAGGTCGTCTTCATGATGCGTTCGCCTCGCTGTAGACGAACCGGGTCAGCTGCTCGATCGGCTCGTCGGTGCTCGCCTCCGCAAACGCGACCGCTCTCGCGACCTCGTCGGCGACCTCGCGTTCGAGCGCGGTCAGGTTCTCGTGCGAGATCGCCTCGGCGGCCCGCAACTGTTCGGTGAAGAGCGTGATCGGGTCGCGCTTCATCCACTCTTTGACTTCGCCTTTGTCGCGGTAGAGCTCCGGGTCGAACATCGAGTGGGCGCGGAAGCGGTACGTGCGCAGCTCGAGGAAGTACGGTCCGCCCCCGGCCTTGATGGCCTCTACCGCCCGACGCGCGGCGTTTTCGACGGCGACGACGTCCATCCCGTCGACCGGCCACGACGGAACGCCGTAGCCCGCCGCTTTCAATGCGAGGTCGGTCTGGGACTGCGCTCGTTCTATCGCGGTGCCCATCGCGTAGAGGTTGTTCTCGCAGCAGAACAGCACCGGCAGCTTCCACAGCGCCGCGAGGTTGATCGACTCGTGAAACTCGCCCTCTGCGACGGCGCCGTCACCAAAGAAGCACGCGGTCACGTGGTTGTCTCCACGCAGCTTGTCGGCGAGCGCGACGCCGACGGCGAGCGGGATGCCGCCGCCGACGATGGCGTTGCCGCCGAAGAACCTGGTCGCCCTGTCAAAGAGATGCATGGAGCCGCCGCGGCCACGGCTGCAACCGTCGACCTTGCCGTACATCTCGGCCATCACCTTTTCGGCCGACACGCCGCGCAGTAACGCGTGCCCGTGCTCCCGGTATGTCGTCACGACGGAGTCTTCGCGGTCGAGCGTCTCAAGCACGCCGGTCGCCACCGCCTCCTCGCCGATGTAGACGTGCAAGAAGCCGCGGATCTTCTCGGCGCTGTAAAGCTCGACGCACTTCTCCTCGAATCGGCGCACCCGCAACATCTGCCGGAGCAGGTGAATTCCGTGCTTGGGGTCGACCCCCAACTCGCTACTGACGCTCATCACCCACGCTCCAGAGTGGACAGGTCCCCCTCAGGCAATCCGAGTTCGCGCGCCTTGAGCAGCCGGCGCATCACCTTGCCACTGCGCGTCTTGGGCAGATCGGTGGCGAACTCGATCTCGCGCGGCGCCACCGCCGGCCCGAGGCGTTTGCGGCCGAAGCCGATGAGCTCAAGGCGCAGTCCTTCGGTCGGCTCGTACGGCGGGCGCAACCCGACGAACGCCTTGACGACCTCGCCCGCGATCGGGTCGGGGATGCCGATGACGCCGGCCTCTGCCACGGCCGGGTGCTCCATGAGCGCGCTCTCGACCTCGAACGGCCCGATGAGGTGGCCCGATGACTTGATGACGTCGTCGGCGCGGCCGATGAACCACAGATAACCGTCGGCGTCTTCGCGCACCAGGTCGCCGGTGAGGTACCACCCGCCGACGAAGCAACTCCTGTACCGGCCGTCGTCATGCAGGTAGCCGCGGAACATCGACGGCCAACCTGGCTTGAGCACCAGCTGGCCTTCGACGTCCGGCGCGTCGACGAGTTCGAGCTTCCCGTCGGTGACGACGGGATCGCCGTACTCATTGCGCTTCGCGACCGCGGCCTCGACCCCGGGCATCGGACGACCCATCGAACCCGGCCTGATCGGCGTCGCCGCGTAGTTGGCGATCATGATGCCGCCGGTCTCGGTCTGCCACCAGTTGTCGTGGATCGGCAAACCCAGTGATTGCTGGCCCCACACCACGACTTCGGGGTTCAGCGGCTCGCCGACACTGGCCACGAACCGCAGCGCTGACAGGTCGTGGCCGCGAGCCCGCTCGGCGCCGGCTTTCATGAGCATGCGCAACGCGGTTGGCGCGGTGTACCAAACATTGACCTTTTGGTGTTGCAGGATGCGGTACCAGCGGTCGGCGTCGAACTCCTCCTCGTCAACCACTGCGGTCACGCCATGCACCAGCGGCGAGATGACGCCGTACGACATGCCGGTGACCCAACCTGGGTCAGCGGTGCACCAGAACACGTCGTCCGGGTGCAGGTCGAGCGCGAAGTAGCCGGTCGCGTAGTGGTTGACGACTGCTTCGTGCACGTGCACGGCGCCCTTCGGCGTGCCGGTCGTGCCACTGGTGAAGTGCACGAGTGCCATGTCTTCGGGGTTCGTCGGCGGGATGTCGAACCTCGGTGCGGCGTCGGTCATCAACCTGCGCAGGTCCAACGTGCCGTCCTCGACGCCGTCAATGAGAATGACGTGCTCAAGAGTCGGCAGCTCAGCCCGCACCTGGGCGACCTTGCGTTGGTAGAACGCACGAGTGGTGACCAGCACCCTGCCGTCGCCGAGAGCGATCCGTTGCCGAATCGGCTCTGGCCCAAACGCGGAGAACAGTGGGCAGAACACGCTGGTGTTTTTCAGCGTTCCGAGGGCGGCGATGTAGAGCTCTGGCACCCTGCCAAGCAGCGAGAACACCCTGTCGTGGGGGCCGATGCCAAGTCCGCGCAGCACGTTGGCGAAGCGGCTCGATTCGGCGGCGAGTTCGCCGTAGGTGTAGCTGCTGATCGACTCATCACGCGTGACGAATCGCAGCGCCTCGTGGTCGCGCTTCGGGCCGGTGGCGTGGCGATCCACGGCCTCGTGCGCGATGTTGAGGCCCCGTCCTTGAGGCAGACCGTCAAGGGCGTCGCGGGCGACCTCCCAGGAGAACGACGCCCGAGCGTCCTCGTAGTCGATCATGTTGGGTTTGACACCCGTCCGGGCGCTCAATCCGGCGTCCGGCTTTTCAATCACCGGCCAGATCATGCTTCTATGCGACGACCGGCCAGTGGTGCCGTACAGAGTCCTAAGTCCCGCTGCGGGCGGCAGCTCGACGTGGTCGGGCGTCAGTGCTCGGCGCTGGCTGATCGGTGGCGCCAGACCCGGGTCAGCAACACAAGCGCGACCACTTGGGTGGCAACGACAAACAACTCCACCGCGGTGAGGCTCACCTCGTACAGCAACCCGATGAGCGCGGCGCCAGCGAGCCAGGCCACGCCGTAGATGGCGGTGAACGTTCCGTAGCCGGCCCCTCGGCGATGCGGCGGCACGAAGTCGGTGACGGCGGCGCGCATCGTGGAGTCGTGCACCCCCATCGCGGTGCCCCACACCAGCGCGCCGATCACCACGGCGCCGATCGAGGTGCTGAACGAAAGAAACGGGACGACGGCGGCGAGGATCGGCAACGCGAGCAACCCCCGCAAGCCGACGCGGTCGTAGATGCGGCCGAAGACGACGGCGGCCAGCGCGGCCGCGCCCATCGCGCCCGCGTACAACACCGCGACCAGCTCGGGAGACAGCACATCGCGAGCGGTCAGGTGGTAGGCCAACACCGCCCACGTGGAAAAACCCAGCATGGTCGCCGCCGAGAAGGCGGCGTAACGCCAAAACATCACCGGCAGCCGCTTTTCGAGGCGCAGCTTCTTCTTCTCCGACACCTGCGCGCCGGGGTCGTACTCGGCCGGGTTCGGCGCGGCTAACCGAAGCCGGATCAGCACGGTGATCGCGGCAATTCCCGGAATCGCGAGCAGCGCGAAAGCGGTGCGCAGGCTCGCGCCCAGCGCCACCGCGCCGGCGACCAGCAGCGGCCCGATCAACGCGCCGGTCTGGTCGAGCGCCTCGTGCAACCCGAAGGCGTAGCCGCGTCCGAGCTTCGCCGACGCGTGCGCGAGCATCGTGTCACGAGCCGGCGTGCGCACGGCCTTGCCGAGCCGCTCCCCGCTGTAGAGCGCACCGGCCGACGCGAGGCCGGGCGCGATCGCGAGCAACGGCACGCAGCACGCGGTGAGCGCGTAGCCGACGATGGTCTGCGGCCACGGCCGCCCGGTGCGGTCGGAGATCCGACCGGTGAACAGCCGCAGCACCAGCGCCACGGCTTCGCCGATGCCGGTGATCACGCCGACGACCGCGGCACTGGCCCCGAGGCTGCCGAGGAACGGCCCGATGATCGCGCGGGCGCTCTCGTACACGACGTCCGAGAGGCCGGAGACCAAGCCGAACCAAACGACGAACCGAACCGGGCTCACCCGTTGGTCGGTGGCTTGCGTTGTGGTCAATGCGCGCCCGCCGGGCTTGCGTGCACATTGGCTGCTGTGAGCCGTCCAACGTCGGCGAGCAAATGCGCCTCGGCGTGGTGCGCGATCTCGTGCGCGGCGCGCAGTGACAGATCGGCGTCGACGGTGATCGCCGCCTCTGCGCGCAGGGTGTGGCCGATCCAGCGCACCCGAAGCTCATCTACGGAGTGGACGCCGTCGACGCTGGCGATCGCGGCGATCGCCTGCTCGACAAGCCCGGGGTCAACGGCGTCCATCAGCCGCGACCCTACTTGGCGCACCGCCGAGCGCAGCACACCGAGGATCGCGACGGTGATGAGCAAGCCGATGATCGGGTCGGCTTGCCGCCAACCCAGACCAACGCCTGCGGCGCCGAGCAAGACGGCGAGGCTGGTGAAGCCGTCGGTGCGGGCATGCAGGCCGTCGGCGACCAGCGCGGCGGAGCCGATGCGTCGTCCGACGATGATGCGGTACCGGGCGACGAGTTCGTTGCCGGCGAAGCCGATCAGCGCGGCGACCGCCACCGCCCACAGGTGACGCACGTGTTGCGGACGGACCAGCCGGTCTATCGCCTCGTAGCCGGCCAACACCGACGACAGGGTGATCATCGCGATGACGAAGAGCCCGGCGAGGTCTTCGGCCCGCCCGTACCCGTAGGTGTGCCGGTTGGTGGCGGGGCGGCGGGCGAGCCGGAACGCGATCAACAACGGGACCGCGGTCAGCGCGTCGGCCAGGTTGTGCAGCGTGTCGCCGAGCAGCGCGACCGAACCGGAGAACGCGACCACAATTCCTTGCAGCGCGGCGGTGATGGCGAGCGCTGCCAGGCTGATGAGGAGCGCGCGTCGTCCGCTGGCGTCTGCCTCCAACGCGCTGTCGACTTTGTCGGCGCTGTCGTGAGAATGGCCGACTCCGAGCAGCTCGCCGGCCTCGTGCCACAGCCGGCCGAGCAGCGAGGAAGGCTCGTGCTGATGGTCGTGGCCGGCCGCGGGCGCGGGTTCGGTGGG
This sequence comes from Acidothermaceae bacterium, assembly GCA_036380925.1. GTDB lineage: Bacteria > Actinomycetota > Actinomycetes > Acidothermales > Acidothermaceae > JAICLV01. Next base: position 12,353 of record DASVDW010000127.1, on the reverse strand, counting down.
ATCAGCCGCGCGGAGCAGGTGGGTCATGCGGTGGCCTCGCAGATGCCGGTGCGTTCGACGTTCGGAGGCTAGCAGCGGGTTGCCGGCCGACCGTGGCCAGCCAGCACCTGGCGAAATTGCGGTTGGGCAGCGGTGTCCTTTGCAGTGTCGATACCCCCCTAGGTATAGTGGCCTGGTCCTGACCGAAAGGAACTTTCGCATGTGCTCACCGGCCATCTGCCCCATCTGCCGGAAGGTCACATACACCGGCTGTGGAATGCACGTTGACCAGGTGCTCGCCGGCGTCCCGCCAGAGCAGCGCTGCGAGTGCGGTTGAGATCGGATCACGCAAATGCTCGAGATCATCCCGATTGACACGCCGACGCTCGGCGACCGCTCCTACCTCGTCCATGACGGAGAGATTGCTTTCGTGGTCGATCCGCAGCGCGACATCGACCGGGTCATAGACATCGCAGAGTCGCGCGGCGTGCGGATCACGCACGTCCTCGAAACCCACATGCACAACGACTACGTCACCGGCGGCCGGGCGCTCGCCGCCGCAACGGGCGCCGCATATCTCGTCAGCGCGGCCGACGAGGTGGCGTTCGACCGCACGCCCATCCGAGACGGCGACGTCGTCGACATCTCGCCGTCGTTGTCACTGACCGTGCTCGCGACACCAGGCCACACGTTCAACCATCTGGCGTACGCATTGACTTCGGACGACGTGTGCGTCGGCGTTTTCACCGGCGGTTCGCTGCTTTACGGCTCGACCGGCCGGCCAGACCTGCTCGGTGAGGCGCACGCGGATGAGCTGGCGCGTGCGCAATACCGGTCGGCGCGCCGACTGGCTCGGGAATTGCCCGAAACCACGGCGATTTTTCCGACGCACGGCTTCGGCAGCTTCTGCTCGGCGACGCAATCCGAAGGTACCTCGTCGACCATCGGCGAGGAGAAGCGCGCGAATCCCGCGTTGACGCAGGCAGAGCAGCAGTTCGTCACCGATCTGCTCGCCGGCCTCGACGCGTTCCCCGCCTACTACGCCCACATGGGAGCGGCGAACCTATCGCCCCCGGTGGAGCCGCCGGATCTCTCGCCGCCGACGGTGGCCGACGCCGACGAACTGCGCCGCCGGATCGACGCGGGCGAGTGGGTGGTCGATCTGCGCACGCGGACGGCGTTCTCCGCCGGGCACCTCGCCGGCACGCTGAACTTCGGCATCGACGAGCAGTTCGCCACCTACCTCGGCTGGACCATGCCATGGGGGACGCCGCTCACTTTGATCGGTGAGAGCGCCGAGCAGGTGGCGCAGGCGCAGCGCGAACTGGTGCGCATCGGGATCGAGCGCCCGGCCGCCGCGGCGACCGGCGCGCCGCACGAGCTCGTGACGAACGGAAAGCTGAGCACCTTGCGGTCGGCTGGCTTCGCGCAGCTGCGAGAGGCGATCTCGAGGGGCGCTCCCGTCGTCCTTGATGTGCGCCGCAACCTCGAATGGAGGGAGTCGCACGTCGCGGGTGCGGTGCATATCCCGCTGCACGAGTTGCTCGACCGCCTTGACGACATCCCGCCCGGCGAGGTGTGGGTGCACTGCGCCGCCGGGTATCGCTCGTCGATCGCGGCTTCGATCCTCGCCGCAAGGGGTCGTTCGGTGGTTGCCGTCAATGACGAGTTCACTGTCGCGGCCGACGCCGGCCTTGACCTCGAAAGCAGCACCGCGGCCAGCACAGGAGCTTCTGCATGAGCATCTTCGGCAAGATGTTCGCCCGTCCGTACGACAAGGTGAGCGCCTCGGAAGCGGCGGCGCTCGTGGAGCAAGGCGTGATTCTGCTCGACGTGCGGGAGCCGCACGAATGGCAGGCCGGGCACGCGCCGAAGGCCCGTCACATGCCGCTGGGGCAGTTGCCGCAGCGGGCTCGCGAGCTTCCTAGCGGTCGGGCGATTCTGACGATCTGCCGCTCGGGGTCGCGGTCGGCGCGGGCCGCCGCGATGCTCGCAGGTGACGGCTGGCAGGTCTCGAACGTCACCGGCGGCATGCGCGCGTGGGCGCGCGCCAATCTGCCGGTGGTCGCCAAGGGCGGCCGGCCCGGCCGGGTTGTCTAAGACAGCGCGCCCACGTTGATTGCCGTCGCGATCGCAGTAGGTCTGCTGATCGGCCTGTCGCTGGGCGCGGTTGGCGGAGGCGGTTCGATCCTCACCGTGCCAGCCCTGGTTTATCTGCTTGACCAGACGCCGCACGCCGCCACCACCGGTTCGCTGCTCATCGTGGGTGTCACGGCGCTGGCCGGCATGGTCGCGCATTGGCGCTCGGGCCGGGTGCGCGTCGGGCAAGGCATGGTCTTCGGTGTTCTCGGCGTGGCCGGCGCGTACGGCGGGAGTCGGCTGTCGGCCGACATCAACCCAGACCTGCTGCTCGCCGGGTTCGCCATCTTGCTGATCGGCGCCGCGGTCGCCATGTTGCGCCGCGCGCGTCGCGACCTGGGCCGCCCGTCGACCGTCACGGCGTCCTGCAAATGGCGGTCACCGATTCCCCGGCTCAACGTCTGCCGCTTCCTGCGGGTGTCCGCCGCGGCCACCGTCGTCGGGTTGTTGACCGGCCTGTTCGGCGTCGGCGGCGGGTTTGTCATCGTTCCCGCGCTTGTGCTGGCGCTGGGTTTCTCGATGCCGGTCGCAGTCGGCACGTCGTTGCTCGTTATCGCGATCAACAGCGCGGTGGCGCTCGCGGTGCGCATGGGCGAGCACACGCATTTGGACTGGCCGCTCCTGGCGCTGTTCACCGTCACCGCGATCGGCGGCTCGCTGATTGGCAATCGGGTCGCCTCCAGGGTCGACGCCGCCAAGTTGACCACAGCCTTCAGCTTCTTGCTGGTGGCGGTGGCGCTCTACACGGCCGCCCGCTCAGTGCCGCACTTGCTGTGAGTTCGATGTGAAGAGGAGTTGACGCTAACTTGCGAGTTACCGTGAAACGCGTGAGCGCGTCGTCCGGTGTTGGAGTGCGGTGGCGTTCACGCTCCCTGCTCGCACTCGGGACCGTCGTCGTCATCGTTGCCGCTGCGCTGCGGTTCTTTCCCCGGCTGGCTTCTGTGGTCGGGCAGGCCATGAGGCTTCCCACGCCCCGGTGGCCATGGATTGTGCTTGCGATGTCGGCGATTGCGATCAGTTACTGGATCTCCGCACTGGCGTTGCAGATCGCTGTCGGCGCGCGGCTGCCGATGCGGCGCACCGTGCTCGTGCAGCTCGCCGCTGCGGTCGCGAACCGGCTGACGCCGGGCAGTGTCGGAGGCGCGGCGGTCAATGTCCGCTACTTGACGAACGTCGGCTACGGCGTCGGCGAGGCAGCCGCGGCGGTGGCGGCGATCGGTGTCACGCACGTGGTCGTGGCGATTTTTGGGTTGACGCTGTTCGGTCCGGCAGCGCTGGGTCACGAGGCCACGACTGTGGCTGGCTGGTTCGGTGGCTGGTGGATTTGGCTGCTGCTCGGCGTCGTCGCGGTCGCGGTCGCGTTCGCGGTCATCCGGCGGCGTTGGCGTCGGCCCGCGAACAGCGCGCGGCTTCGGGCCGCGATCGCCGACGGCGTTCGAGCCATGCGCGAGTTGTCGGTGCAGCCAATGCGGGTCGCCAAGCTCCTGCTGTGTGCCAGCGGGGTGAAGGCGGCGAATCTGCTCGCGCTCTACGCCACCTTGTGGGCCTTCGACGGGGACGTCGCCGGGTGGAGGGTCGCCGTCGCGTACTTGGTCGGCGCCACCAGTGCGGAGGCCATTCCGTCGCCGGGCGGTCTCGGTGCCGTCGACGCCGCGCTGTTCCTCGGCCTCGTCGGCGCCGCCGGCTCAAGCGGCGGCGCGGTGTTGGCGGGCGTCTTGGTGTATCGGCTGCTGGCGTTCTGGGCGCCGATCATGCCCGGCATGGTGGGCTCGGCGTTCCTGCGCCGCCGCGCCGTGCTGTGAACCGCGTGGGCCTCTGATCTTCACCAAACGGTAAGGCAACGCGTCGACGATGACGGCGTGAGCGGCCGGCCGTTGGTCACTAGCCGCGGGTCCTTGGTCCCTATCGCCGCGGCCCTTTTCCCCTGTGTCGCCCCGGCGCACAGGCCGAACCTGGCCGAAAACGCGGTGCTCAACACCTCCCAGTTCTCTCACTTCGCGAACGAAAGAGGGTGACGGGATGAACAGCGGCGGGCCAGCCGTGCTGGCGATCGATCTAAACCACCCCGGGCATTACGTGCACTGGGGAGTCATCCAGATTTCAGTCGCGAACCTCGTCGTCATCTTGTTGATGATCGCGATCTTCATCGCGGCGCTGCTGTTGCCGTTCCCAGGCAAGAGGCGGCACCGGTGACCGCGGCCGAGCCCGCTGCGACGACACCGCCGACCGACGCCGGCGGTTGGACCGGCTGGGTGCGCCGCCGCGCGCTGCGCAACTTCCCACCGGAGGAACTCCTTCCCGACAGCCAGCCGGTCTACGTGGCGTCGTGGATTTACGTGTTCGGCGTCGCGACCATCGCGGCGTTCGTCGTCGTGTTGGCCTCCGGCGGCCTGCTCGCGCTGCGCGGACCGGCCTGGTGGCACGGCTCGGACGTCGGCCACTACGTCAACAGCTTGCACCTGTGGAGCGTCGAGCTCTTCATGGCGTTCATGGTCATCCACCTGTGGGGCAAGTTCTTCATGGCGGCCTGGCGAGGCCGGCGCGCCATGACGTGGATCACCGGCGCGGTCGCCTTCCTCGCCTCGATTGGCACCGCGTTCACCGGCTACGTGACCCAGCAAAACCTTGACTCGCAATGGATCGCGACCCAGGCCAAGGACGGATTGAACTCCGTCGGCATCGGTGCGTACTTCAACGTGCTCGACTTCGGTCAAATGCTGATGTGGCACATCGTGCTGCTGCCGCTGGCCGTCGGATTGCTCGTCATCGCCCACGTGTTGCTGGTGCGTCACCGCGGCGTCGTCCGGCCGTTGCCCTTGCCGTCGCCGAAAGCTGAAGTGCCAGCGCAGGCTTCGCCGGGGGAGGCGTCATGACCGGCTTGTTGGACCGACGGCACAGCGCCAAGCCGGTGGACGCCGACGCGCAGCCATGGACCGGGCCAAAGCGTCCGTACGACCTGGTGAAGGAGTTCACCATCGCGCTCGTGGTCGTCGCCGTCTTGACGGCCGCGCTTGCGGCGGTGTTCTCCTCGCCCGACGAGAAGCAAACGACGATCGCGCAATGGGCGAAGTCAGCGTCGAGTGACTTCGCGCTGACCGCGGCCACCGAACTCGACGGCACGAGCGGGACGGCGACCTACGGCGCGCCCTACACGCACGACCCGTCGGCCGCCCAAAAGATCGGGCCGCTGACGCCGCAAAATTGGCCGGGCGTCACGACGCCGGTCGACACCGCCAATGACTTCGTCGTCCGACCTTTGGAAGGCGCCGCGTCGGTGAGCCCCGAGCTGCGATCCGCGTTGGCGACGTGGACGGCGGCAACCGCCGACCAGCGACAGAAGTGGGCGGCCGCATATGACGACGCGCTTTCGAAGGCGCCCGACAATGATCCGGCAAAGGTCGCGGACGGCGACTACGGCCCGGTGCCGGTCATGCTCGGCCAGTTGCTCAACCTGGCCAAGACCGGCGGGTTGGACGGCGCGTTGCTCTCGCAGGGCGCGTTCTACCAAACCAACTACACCAAGCCCTTGCTGTTCTTGGCTGACGGCGCATACCTCGAAGACATGGCGCGCGCGCAACATCTCGGCGGCGACCAATGGGGCATGATGAACGAGACCGGCAACTATCCCGGGCAGGCGTGGCTGTGGCTGTACACGTTCTGGTACCAGGTGAAGCCGTTTTCCACCTCCGGCAACGCTGACGCGCTGGTGTGGGGGCTCATGATGGTGTTGACCCTGGCGTTCGTGCTGGTTCCGTTCATCCCGGGCGTGCGGTCGATCCCGAAGCTCATTCCGGTCTACCGATTGATTTGGCGCGACTACTACCGGTCGCAGGCTCAGTGAGTTCTTAGCCGCCCGTTCCTTGATCTTCACGGAACAGTCAGGCGGCGCGCTGACGATGAAGTCGTGACCGGCCGGCATCTGCCGTCGACGACCCGTGCGGGCGCTGTTCGCCTCCTCCACGCGGCCGCGCGACATCGTTGGTTGACGGCGATGCTGGTCGTGGTTGTAGGGCTGACGCCGGTGTGGTGGTCGCTCGGCGACGCGTTGGCCAATCCGCAGCTGGGGAACTCGCTGTCGGCGCGCGCTGCGGAATGGGTGAGAGACCACGGCGGCGGCCGGCTCGTCGTCCGTGCGGAAAACGCGTGGTACGGGCGTCACGCGCCACCGGTGGGTGCGCGGTTGGCGCCGGGCGCGATTCCGGCGCTGCCACCGGCACCGTCGTCGTCGCCGGCGGCTGCCGATGTGGGCGCCGCGGCCGGCGGCCTACCGCCTGCGCCGTCGCATCTTTCGACGCCCGCGGCGCTGCGGCCGTTTGTCGCGACCCCGACGCCCGGGGAAGGCATGTGGCATCCGGTCGGGCGGTTGGTCGGCGGGATTCCCGCGGTGTACGAGGCGTTCTTGCGACCTGACGCGGCTCACACCGGCGAGGTGACCGGCGTCGCGTGGATGGACACCAAGCTGCTGCGGGCGCAGCTGTACTCGGGGAGCTACGTTCCCGGCGGCGGGCCGTGGAAGTTCACCGCGCCGATCAAGCCGGACGCCGCCGCCAGTTTGGTCGCCGCGTTCAACAGCGGCTTTCGCATGCGGGACTCGCTCGGCGGCTACTACAGCGAGGGGCGGATGTTTCGCGCGCTGCGGCCCGGCGCTGCCTCGCTGGTCATTTACCGCGACGGCACGGTGACGGTCGGCGCGTGGGGGCAGGACGTCAGCTTCACCCCGGACGTCGTCGCGGTGCGGCAAAACCTGAGCCTGCTGGTCGACAACGGTCGCCCGGTGGCCGGCCTGTCGGCCAACGACACCAAGGTTTGGGGCCGGACCATCAGCAATCGCATCTATGTCTGGCGTTCCGGCCTTGGCGTGACCGCGTCTGGCGCGATCGTCTACGTCGGCGGCCCCGGTTTGAACATCACCGACCTGGCGAATGTGTTGGTGCGCGCGGGCGCGGTGCGCGCGATGGAACTCGACATCAACACCGACTGGGTCAACCTCGCGACGTGGACGCCAGCTTCGCCGTCCGGCGCCGCGACGGCCGCAAACGGCTCCGACCTGTTGCCAAACATGGCCGGTGACCCGAGTCGCTATTTCTCCGCGCAGTGGGCGCGTGACTTCGTCACGATGTCGGCCAGGAGCGGACCGTGAGCGCCGCGCACAGCCAGGCCGCAAGCTTGCGAACGACGCAGCCGGCGTCGGTTTCGGCCGAGCTGGCTCGTGCCCTGCCGGTTGCCGGTCACGGATCCGTTATGCCGCGGGCGACCGCGTTGCTGCGCGCGACGCGGCCAAGGCAATGGCCGAAGAACGCGCTCACCCTGGCACCCGTGTTGGCCGCTGGCGCGTGGGGTCGGGTCGGCGTCTTGAGCGCCGCCGCTGTCGCGCTGGTGGCGTTCACCTTGGTGGCGTCCGCCGTCTATTTGGTCAACGACGTCTGCGACGCGGCGCATGACCGGATGCATCCGGTGAAGCGAAGCCGCCCGATCGCGTCCGGCCGGCTGCCGGTCAGTTGGGCGCTGACCGGCGCGGTTGTCGCGGGCGTAGGGGCTTTTGTGTTCGCCGGGGTGACTCACCATGGCGAGCTGGGCGGGGTGCTGGCCGGCTATCTCGCGGTGTCGCTCGCCTACAGCCTTGGCCTGAAAAAACTGCCAGGGCTGGAAATTCTGATCGTCGCATACGGGTTCGTGTGGCGCCCGGTCGCGGGCGCGGAGGCGACGGGCATCGCGGCGTCCGGCTGGTTTCTCGAGGTGTGCTGCGGCGCGGCGCTCACGGTGGCGATTGGCAAGCGTCTGGCGGAGTTGGCCCGGCTGCGAGACGAGGCCGGGTCGCATCGCAGCAGCCTGCGGTTCTATCGGCCCGGTTGGCTGCGCTGGGCGCGCCGGGTGAGCTCCGTCGCGACGGTGGCCTGCTACCTCGGCTGGGCGCTGACCCGCTGGCACGGGCCCGCGATGGTTGTGGCGATCGCGTCGACGTTGCCGGTGGCGTTCGCGTTGCACCGGTACGCGTCGCGCAACGACCGCGGTCACGGCGGCGCGCCTGAGGACTTGCTGCTCCGCGATCGCCCGTTGCAACTCAGCGCGTTGGTGTGGCTGGCCACCTTCATTGCGATCGGCCATGTCTAGCCGCGGCGTGGCTCGGACCTTCGCCGGCTGGGGCCGCACCACGTCGTCGATCAGCCTCTCGGCGCGGGCTCGCGACGAAGATGAGCTGGCCGAGCTGATTCGCGCCGCGCCGGCGCGCGGTGTCTCGTCACGCGGGCTTGGCCGCAGTTATGGCGACGCCGCGCAAAACGGCGGCGGCCTGGTCATCGAGCCGTTCCGGCCGGACGCCGAGCCGGTGCTGACAGGTGACGTCGTCACGGTGAGCGCGGGCGCCTCACTGGGCAGCCTGCTGGAAACCGTGGTGCCGCGCGGTCTGCTGCCGCCGGTGCTGCCCGGCACGCGGCAGGTCAGCGTCGGCGGCGCGATCGCGGCCGACGTCCACGGCAAGAACCACCACGTCGACGGCAGCCTCGGGCGATGGGTTGAGCGGATCGTGTTGATCGACGGGCTGGGCGAACGGCGTGAGGTCACGCCGGCCGGCGACCCCGACACGTTTTGGGCCACCGTCGGCGGCATGGGGCTGACCGGCGTGGTCACCGAGGCGACGCTGCGGCTACTGCCGATCGAGACCAGCTACCTGCGGGTGCGCGCTCGCCGAGTTCGCGACTTCGACGCGCTGCTGTCGGCCATGCGCGACAGCAAACCCGCGCGCTACCAAGTCGCCTGGGTCGACGCGTTCGCCCGGGGTCGGTCAATTCTCGAGGACGGCGAGCCGGCGCGGCGTCGCGAACTCCCCGACGGCGTGGCCCGCCACCCGCTCGAATGCCAGCCGCGCACCCGGATTGTCGCGCCTTCGCTCGCGATGAGCCCGCTGCGGCCGCGCGTTGTGCGCGCCTTCAACGCCGCATGGTGGCGACGCGCGGACGACGGCGAGCGCGTCGTCCCGCTCTCTCGGTTCTTTCACCCCCTGGACGGCGTGGGCGAGTGGCATCGGTTGTACGGGCGGCGCGGATTCTTGCAGTACCAGATCGCGGTGCCCGACGGCGCGGAGCAGGTGCTCGAGCGTTTTGTGACGACGCTGCCCGACGCTGGGCTGACGCCGTACCTGGTTGTGCTGAAGCGATTCGGGCCTGGCGATGACGGGCTGCTGTCGTTTCCGAGGCCGGGTTGGACGATCGCCGCCGACTTTCCGTCCGGCGATCCCGCGTTGGCGCGCGCGCTTGACGAGATGGACGAGCTGACCGCATCAGTGGGCGGTCGGGTCTACCTGGCCAAGGACTCGCGACTGCGCCCTGACGTGTTGACGCGGATGTATCCGGAATTGCCGCGGTGGCAGAAGATCCGCGCCGAGCTCGACCCGCTGGGTCGGTTCCAATCCGACCTCGACCGTCGGCTGTCGATGCGATGACGAACAACGGAACGCGGCGACCTCAACGCGTCGTCCTGCTTGGGGGCGCCAGCGAAATCGGCCTCGCGTTGGTGTCTGCGTTGGACCTGCCGCCGGGCGCGGCCGTTGTTCTCGCCGGTCGATCTGATGAGCGGCTCGCGGCCGCGGCGGCGTCGCTGCCGTCGAACCTCGATGCGCGGCGGGTGTGGTTCGACGCGTCGACACCGGAGAAGCACGGCGCGTTCTTCGACGAGCTTTTCACCGATCAGGTCGATGTGCTGATCGCGGCGTTTGGCGTGCTGCCGCGACAGACCGAGGCCGAGCAGGAGCCGATGCGCGCCGTCGACAGCCTGGCGGTGAACCTGAGCGGACAGGTGTCGGCGTTGCTGCACGCGGCTAACCACATGCGGCGGCAGGGCCACGGCGATCTCGTGGTCTTCTCGTCGATCGCCGCGGTGCGTGGCCGGCGGGCCAACTACGTCTACGGCGCCGCGAAAGCGGGCCTCGACGCGTTCGCCTGCGGCCTCGCGGACGCGCTGCGCGGCAGCGGGGTGCACGTGCTGGTGGTGCGGCCCGGTTTTGTGCGCGGCCGGATGACGCAGGGCATGAAAGCGGCGCCATTTTCCACGACGTCCGCGAAGGTGGCCGCGGCCACCGCGACGGCGTTGCGCGGACGACGCGCGGTGGTCTGGGCGCCGTCGTCGCTGCGGTTCGTCGCGTTTGCGATGCGGTTGACACCACGCGGGGTCTGGCGTCGGCTGCGGTTCTAACCGGACGACGTCACCCGCAGGCCGTCGATCTGCGGGAGCTCGTGGAGTTCGATTCGCTCGAGCGTGATGAGTCGGCCGTCGAGGCAGTCGGCGTTGTGATTGGCGAAGTCGCGCAGCCGGTCTTCGTCGTCGATGAGCACCACCGCGATCGGCAGATGGTCGGAGACGTCGAGGATGCGGGTGGTGTGGACGTCGCCTCCCCGGCCGAACCCTTCGATCCCGCGAAAAACCGTGGCTCCCGCCAGGCCGGCGTCTTGGGCTCGGCGCACGATGACATCGCTGAGCGGCTTGTGGTGGAACCTGGCGCTGTCGCACAGGTAGATCGTCAGCCGGGCTGGTTCGAGGATCGTCACGGCGTCCTCCCCAATGGGCCGTCACCCCTGGTGCTGCCACCAGCTAGAGTAAGCCTGTATGCGGCGGAGGGGCTCGCCGTCAACCGCCGATTCCGGCCAACGGTCCCTGCTTGTGGTCTGGTGACCGAGCGGGCGTTGGAGGTGCGAGCGTTGAACACCGAGCGCAGCCGGGCGTCTGCGCGCGCGGGTGTCGGCCAACTTGGCGCGTTGCCGATCGACCCCGACATCGAGCCAGAATCCCAGCCCAGGCGCAGGTCGCGGTGGCCGCGGCTGAAAGCCGGCGTCGTCCTGGCTGTTTTCGTCGGCGGTTTCTTCGGCGGCCTCGCGCGGCACGGTCTTGACGAGGCCTTTCCGGCGTCCGCGAATCGGTTTCCTTGGACGACGTTTGCGATCAACCTCGGCGGCGCGTTCTTGCTGGCGCTGTTGCTCGTTCTGGTCCTCGAGGTGCTGCCGCCAACGCGGTTGGTGCGGCCGGGGCTCGGCACCGGCTTCCTCGGGGCGTTCACGACGTTCTCGTCGCTGGCGGTCTCGACCGACCAGCTGGCCGCGCACGGCCACGCCGGCATCGCCGTCGGGTACGCGGCGGGCAGCCTGTTCGGCGGGTTGGCGTGCGCGGCGCTTGGCCTGATCGCCGGCCGTTCATTGCGAGGACGCCGATGAGCACAGGGCAGCTTCAGCTAAACGTGCTGGTGAGCGAGCACGCGAGGTTTCATCACCACCCGCTGTACAGCGAGATCGTGCACCGTGCGCATAGGTTCGGGCTGGCTGGGGCGAGTGCGTTTCGCGGTGTCGAAGGGTTTGGCCATTCGCACCATGTGCGCGAGGAGCGGTTGCTCGACTTCTCCAGCCATCTGCCGGTGCTCGTCGTGGTCGTCGACCGCGAGCCAAAGGTGCGGCAGTTGCTGGCGCAGCTTGACGACATCACGCCGATGGCGATGCTGGTGACGCTGACGCCGGTCGAGGTGCTCGCGCCGGCCGCGGAGCCGTCGTCATGACGCTCGCGATCGCCGTCGCTTTGTTAGCCGCCGTTGGCGCGTCGTGCCGTTACGTCGTCGACCAATTCATCCAGCACCAGCACGACGGCGTCTTCCCATGGGGGACGTTCGCCATCAACGTGGTCGGCTCGTTTGTGTTGGGTGTGGTCACGGGGTCGGTGACGCATCACGGGTTGTCGACGACGGCGGCGGCGATAATCGGCGCCGGGTTCTGCGCCGGCTTCACGACATTCTCGACCTGGATGTGGGAGACGCTGGCTCTTGGCGAGAGCGGCGCGCTGCTAGAGGCGACGCTGAATATCTTCGGCAGCCTGGCGGTTGGGCTCGCGGCCGCGGCGGCGGGGTTCGCGTTAGCCGGGGGCATTTAGCTTCTCGGCGGTCAGTGCGCCCAACGGGCGTCGTCCGAACCAGGCTCTTCGCGCAGCGCACGTGCTTGTTCGGCGGTGACGCGGCTGCGACTCGACCGCGACCCGATCTTGGTCGAGCGCCACGTCTCGTGCCAGATCCCGTCGTGGTTGTAAACGATCCGCTCGCCGAACGAGCCGGCGGTGACCGCGCTGACGACGTCGCGCAGCAACCGCGCGCAATCCTCAACCGTCTCGTCGCACGCGTCGTAACCGTACTCCGGGATCGGCTCGCGCTTCGTGCGGCCGAAGCTCACCACGAGGCCGGGAAAAACGGTGAGCGTGACGCTGAGCGG
>DASVDW010000126.1:0-11613 GCA_036380925.1 Acidothermaceae bacterium | reverse complement strand
GCTCGCGTCGTCCGGGCTCGTCGACAACGGCGCCGTCGACGACACGCAGGGCTGGCGCCACCTCGACCAGCCCGCCGCCCGCGCGGCGCAGCACCCCGACCGAATGCACTCGCCGCCTGCCGCGCTCGTCACGCGACAGGTGCACTACCGCGCGCACCCCGGCCGCGAGCTGGCTGTGCGCGGCTTCGCGCGACAACCCGCCGGCCGTGCACAACGCCTCAACGCGAGCGGGCACGTCGGCCGGCGAGTTGGCGTGCAAGGTGCCCGCGCCGCCGTCGTGGCCGATGTTGAGCGCCGCCAGCAGGTCGACGCACTCCGCGCCACGCACCTCCCCGACCACCAGCCGATCCGGTCGCATCCGCAGCGCCTCGCGCACCAGCGCGCGCAACTCGATCGCACCGACGCCCTCGGCGTTGGCGGCGCGCGCTTCGAGCCGGACGACGTGCGGGTGATCTGGACGAAGCTCGGCGCTGTCTTCGACCAGGACGACGCGCTGCGCCGGATCGACCAGGCCGAGCAGCGTCGAAAGCAGCGTGGTCTTGCCCGAGCCGGTGCCGCCGGTGACGACGAATGACAGCCGGGCCGCGATCAGTTCAGCCAGCAGCGCCGTCGCGGCCGGCGGTGTGGCGCCGTCTCGCGACCAGTCGTCGAGAGTCAACGCGCGGCGCGCGGGCACCCGCAGCGACAGACAGGTCCGGCCGGGCGAGACCGGGGGCAGCACCGCGTGCAACCGCACCCCGTCCGGCAGCCGCACGTCGGCGCAGGGGACGGCGTCGTCCAGCCGCCGCCCGGCCGCCGCCGCGAGCCGGACCGCCAGCCTGCGCAACTCGCGCTCGCTGCCGAACCGGACGTCGGTCAGCTCCAGGCCGCGGCCGCGGTCGACCCACACCTCGGCGGCGCCGTTGACCAGCACGTCGGTGACACCGTCCTCGTGCAGCAACGGCTCCAGCGGCCCGGCGCCCGCGAGTTCGTCGCGCAGCGCGTCGACGGTCGCCAGCACCCGAGTCGCGTCCTGCGTCGGCGAGTCACCGCGGACGGCGAGCGCGACCCCCGCCCGGCTCGCCGGCAGCCCGCCGGCGACGAGCCGACGGCGCACCCGTCGCACCAGCGCGTCGTCCGTCACGCCGGCCACCGCTCGGCGCCGCCGCTTGGACGAGACGCCCGAAGTTGAGCGAGCAGCCGGGCGCACAGCGCGGCCAGCGGGCCGATCCCTCGCCCGGCCGGCGCCTCGCCGCGTTCGAGGCAGGCTGAAAGGTTGGGCTCGGCGCGCAGTTCGCCGGCCAACGGCAGCCCGACCGCGGCGGCGATGTCGACCCCGCGCAGCCCTCCGGGCGCCGGACCACGCACCACCAGCCGCGCGTCGGTGGCGTGCGCGGCGACCGCCGCGACGACCCGGCGCGTCGCGGCCGCCGCGCGAAGCTCGGCCGGCGTGATCACCAACACCTGGTCGGCCGCGCTCAACGCCGCGCAGGTGGCGTCGTCGAATCGCCGCGGCAGATCAACCACGACCAGGTCGCTGGCGCGGGTGACCGCGTCCAGCACGTTCGTCATCACCTCGGCGTCGACGTCGCGCGCCGCGCCTGCCCGGTCCTGGCCTGCCTGGCCGCCCGCCGGATCGAGCGGGTCGTCCGTCGCGCGGTCGGCCTCCAGGTCGGCGTCGGGGTCGGCCACCTGCCCGGGAGCGCGATCCCACGAGAGGACCGCGAGCCCCGCCAAGCTCGGCAACGCCTCCCGCAGTGAACGGGAGGGGATCCGCCCGCGCGTCGCGGCCAAGTCCGACCAGCGCGCTCCCGCCGCGCCCTCGCCGCCGAACAGCAGATCGGCGCCGCCGCCCAGGTGATCCCCGTCGACGAACGTCACGACATCGCCCATGCGCCCGGCGGTGACCGCGAGCGCCGCGGCCAGGCAGCTGGCGCCAGCCCCGCCGCGACCGCCGATGGTGGCGACCAGCGTCGCGGCCCGCGCCGGTGGATCGGTGGCGTCGGCGAGCGCGCCGATCAGCCACGGCTCGGCCGCCGGCAGGACGCAGACCTGCTCGGCGCCGACCTCCACGGCTCGCGGCCAAACTCCGGAGTCGTCGCCGTCCCGAGTGATCAGCACGACGCCCGGCCGCCGACGCAGACGGGCGCTCGCCGGCCGCCGGACAGCGCGACGCAGGACGTCGTCACCAATAAGGACGAGCGGGGCGGCCGCCCAGAAGACGCGCGCGGCGGCGGCGTCGGGCACGACGTCGACCGCCGCCCCGGCCGCTGCTGCCAGCCGCAGCAGGTCGTCGAGTATTTCGGCGTCCGATGTGATCACCAGCGGCCGCGCCGACGAACTGTGGCCGGTTGATTTCATCGCTGTCCTCCCGCGCTCGCGAAGTCACGAGCACGAGAGTGGCCGCCGCGCGTCGTCCGGAACGCGGTCTTTCGATCACTTGTGCGGACGCCGACGATGCCCTGGGGACAACGGCGGGAGCGGGCTGAAGGCCGCGGTTCTCCGGAACGGGATCTCGGGAAAGGGAACGGCCCCCGCCGGGGGGGTAGCGGGGGCCGTCCAGTGCGGTCCGGCTCTGGGGGGGTAGAGCCGCACCAAGTACCAAGGTAACGCCTCAAGCGCCAGGGGCAAACCTCTCGGCGATTCCTTTTTCGCCATTTCGCCCCTGGGCCACAATCGGCACTCCAGCCCCATGCGCGAACCCGAAAAGCACGGGCGGACGACGTGGCGTTGACGGCGTCTGCCACGGCGCTGGCCATATCCTCGGTCCGTGGACCGAGACGGCGGCGCGACCGCGAGCAGGCGGTCGGCGGCGTTCTTCGATCTCGACAAGACGATCATCGCCAAGTCCAGTGTCATGGCGTTCGGCCGCTCGTTTTACCAAGGCGGTTTGATCACCCGGCGGGCGATGCTCAAGAGCAGCTACGCGCAGTTCATGTATCTGATCGGCGGCGCTGACCACGACCAAATGGAGCGCATGCGGATTTACCTGTCGCAAATGTGCAAGGGATGGGACGTCGAACAGGTCAAGGCGATCGTCGCGGAGACGTTGCACGACCTCATCGACCCGCTGATTTACGAGGAGGCCGCGGCGCTGATCGAAGAGCACCGCGCGGCCGGGCGCGACGTGGTGATCGTCAGCTCGTCGGGGTCTGAGGTGGTCGAGCCGATCGGCGAACTGCTCGGCGCCGATCACGTCATCGCCACCCGCATGGTGGTCGCCGACGGCCGCTTCACCGGCGACATCGAGTACTACGCCTACGGTCCGGCGAAGGCGGCCGCGATCGCCGAGCTCGCCGACACCGCGGGCTACGACCTCGCGTCGTCCTTCGCCTACAGCGACTCCAGCACCGACCTGCCGATGTTGGACGGCGTCGGGCGCCCGTGCGCGGTCAACCCCGACCGCGCGTTGCGCAAGGAGGCCACCGCGCGGGGCTGGCCGATCCTGGAGTTCAGCAACCCGGTGTCACTTCGATCCCGCGTCGGTTTGGCGGGCGCGCGCACCCCGGTGGTCGCCGCGGCAGGGCTGGGCGCCGGCGTCGCCGCCGGCTTGGTTTGGTACGCGCGGCGTCGAGCGCGCGGCTCGATGACGCGAGCCTGACCGTCGGCGTCCGGGGACTTCCGATCGCCGCCGGAAGGGCGTAGAAACGAATCAGGACCCGGTGCCGCGAGCGGCGTCGTTCCGCTCCGGTTCCGGACCACGCACGACCCCCGGGCACCCACGCGGGACCAGCCGTTTCAGGCGGTCGAGTCGGGCGACGTTCGTTGCACGAGCCACGAACGTAGGCCCGCCGACGATGCGCAGGTGCACGCTTGGTAACCCGGGGCGTCGTGCGAGCAGCGGCGTCCCGTCTGCGCGGGGCGCCGCTCGCACCACCAGGCTGGTCGCGCACTCGCCTCGCGACCGCTTGATCGAACGCCGTTTGACTGCCAATTTGGGAGCCAAATTGGACTAGACCAAGTCCTCGGGACCACGCAGATGGCACCGGCGAGTTGTGAGAGGAAGGCGAATAGTGAGCGAGGCAGTTGCACAGTCGGCCCTATCGAACCTGTTGCATGAGACCAGGAGGTTCGACCCGCCGGCCGACCTCGCTGCGCATGCCGTCGCCACCCAGGCGACATATGAAGAAGCGGCGCGCGACCAGCTCGCGTTTTGGGAGTCGCAAGCCCGTCGACTCACCTGGGCCAAGCCGTGGGACCAGGTGCTCGACTGGAGTGGCGCGCCGTTTGCGAAGTGGTTCGTCGGCGGAACCCTCAACGCGGCGGTGAACTGCCTTGACCGGCACGTGGCGGCCGGCCACGGCGACGTCGTCGCGTATTACTGGGAAGGCGAGCCGGGCGACACCCGGACCATCACTTACGCCGAACTCACCAAGTTGGTGTGCCAGGCGGCGAACGCGCTCACCGAGTTGGGCGTGCGCACCGGCGACCGCGTGATGATTTACATGCCGATGATTCCGGAGACGGTCGTCGCGATGCTCGCGTGCGCGCGCATCGGCGCCCCCCACTCTGTCGTGTTCGGAGGTTTCTCCGCGGAGGCGCTGGCCGGACGCACAAACGACTGCGACGCGAAAGTCATCATCACGGCCGACGGCGGTTATCGGCGCGGCGCGCCGAACGCGTTGAAGCCAGCCGTCGACCAGGCCTGCAAAGAATGCCCGCAGGTCGAGAAGGTCCTCGTCGTCCGGCGAACCGGACAAGACATCGAGTGGAACGAGGGCCGCGACGTTTGGTGGCACGACGTCGTTGACAAGCAGCCAGAAACCCATGAGGCGCAAGCGTTCGACGCCGAGCACCCGCTCTACATCATGTACACGTCCGGCACGACCGCGAAGCCCAAGGGAATCCTGCACACCACCGGCGGTTACCTCACCGGCGTCGCCGCGACGCATCGCATGGTCTTCGACCTGCACGAGGACACCGACGTGTACTGGTGCGGCGCCGACATCGGCTGGGTCACCGGCCACAGCTACATCGTCTACGGGCCGCTCGCCAACCGGACGACGTCGTTCATGTACGAGGGAACGCCTGACACGCCGGCGCGCGACCGCTGGTGGTCGATGATCGAGAAGTACAAAATCACCATCCTCTACACCGCGCCGACCACAATCCGCACGTTCATGAAATGGGGCGAGGAACTGCCTGCGGGCCACGACTTGTCGTCGCTGCGGCTGCTCGGATCCGTCGGCGAGCCGATCAACCCCGAGGCGTGGATGTGGTACCGCCGGGTCATCGGTGGCGACCGCTGCCCGGTCGTCGACACCTGGTGGCAGACCGAGACCGGCTGCATCCTCATCACCCCGCTGCCGGGCGTCACCTCGACCAAACCGGGCGCCGCGATGACCGCCTTCCCGGGAATCGTGGCGGACGTCGTCGACAACGACGGCAAGTCGGTGGGCAACGGCGAAGGCGGCTACATGGTGATCCGCGAACCGTGGCCGGCGATGCTGCGAGGCATCTGGGGCGACCCCGAGCGTTACCAGCAGACCTACTGGGCGCGCTTCCCCGGTCTGTATTTCGCCGGCGACGGCGCCAAGCGCGACGAGGACGGCGACTTCTGGCTGCTCGGCCGGGTCGACGACGTCATGAACATCTCCGGTCACCGCATCTCCACCACCGAGGTCGAGCACGCGCTGGTCGGACACCCGAAGGTGGCCGAGGCCGCGGTCGTCGGGGCGAACGACCCGACGACAGGGCAGGCGATCGTCGCGTTCGTGACGGTCAAGGGCAACGTGCCGGACGACGAGTCGCAGGGACACGCGTTCGCCGACGAGTTGCGCGCGCACGTGGCGAAGGAGATCGGCCCGATCGCCAAGCCGCGCGACATCCTGATCACGCCAGACCTGCCCAAGACGCGTTCCGGCAAGATCATGCGACGGTTGCTGCGCGACGTCGCCGAACACCGACAACTCGGCGACACGACGACGTTGCTCGACCCCAACGTCGTCAGCTCGATCGCGGCGCAAATGCCGGCTGGCACCGCCGAGGAGTGACCCCGGCCCGCTGCGGCGGGGGGTGATCGCCGCCGCGCGAGTTGATCACGTTCAGGGGGTGTGCACCCCCGAGGACATGCCCACAGAGGCGTCCTCGGGGGTGTACGGCTGTCGTCGCCTATCCAGGGCCGGTTGCGACGGCTACCGGAAGCCGCCCGCGCGCACGATCTCGCCGGCCAGCTGAGGAGCCGCCCACGTCACCCCCGGGTCGAACCGGACGACCACCCGCTTGTCCCCCGTCCGGACGTCGACCGAGTAGACCTGCTCGACGTCTCCTGACAGCACGCCGACCAGCGGGTGGTCGTTGTCGGCCCATCCGACGACCTGCGCGTCCAACGCCTGCCCGAGGTCGACGTCGATCGGCGCCGACGTCCCCGCCGAGCCGGACGGCGCGAGCGAGATCAACCGCAACAGCTGAGGTCGCGGCTGTCCGTCGATCGTGGTGAGCGGCCGGCCCGGCGCCGCCCGCGCCATGGCGATCGCGACTCGCTTCTGGTCCGGCGACCACAGCAGACCGCCCGCTCCGAACAGGTGGCCGTACCGCCCGGCGTCGGGGGTCGGCGGCAGCTTCACCGACTCGACCACCTCGCCCGAGCGGTTGGTGACGGCGACGTCGCGCTCTCCCACCGACAGCAGCCGCTCGCCGTCGGCCGACCATCCGTCGACGTCGGGTCCGGTGAAGGGCACCGTCGCCCCGCGGACGAGCGCCCCTGAGGGCGCGAGGTCGACGAGGAAGCACTCCGTCGTCCCGTAGCCGCCGTTGTGCTCGACGCCCTCGGTCACCACGCCCTGCACCAGCAACCGCGCGCTGTCGGCCGACCAGGTGATCGACTCCACCGGCTCGCCCAACCCGATGCCGGGAAGCGCGAGCGACGCCGTCTCGCCGGTCGCCAGTGTCACCACGCGCAGTTGCGTCTTCGGTTGCGCGCCGCCAACCGGGCTCGCTTTCTGCCATCCGTACGCGACCTTCGCGCCGTCCGGTGAAAGCGCGTAAGCGTCGCCGCGATAGCCAGCGGACGACGAGACCCGCAGCGCCCGCGCCGCGTCGCCGTCGGCGGACACCACGATCGGCGTGCCGCCTCGGTCGCGGTACATCAGCGCAGCTCGAGCGATCGGCGCCGCGAACTCCGATCGGACGTCGGACACGGCGCCCACCGAACTCGGCGCGGAGCCCGGTCCGCTCACCGGGCCGGCGGGAACAACCGCATGTCGACCACTGGAAAAGACCGACGTCACAACGAAAACCAGGACGGCGACCGCGACCATCGCGACGACCGGCGCCACCACGTGGGCGCGGCGTCGTCGTCCGGCCCGTCGCAGGGCGGCGTCGGCGAGGTCGACCGGCACCGCCACGTCGCGGCTCACGGCGTGCAGCGTCGACCGCAGCGACCCACTCATCGCGGCACCTCCGTCACGTCAAAGACTTCGCCAAGCTCCGGCGCCAGCGCGCGCAGTCGGGAAAGCGCGTGCCGGGTTTGGCTTTTCACCGTGCCTATCGAGCATCCGAGCAACCGGGCGGTCTCTGACTCGGGCAGATCCTCGAAGTACCGCAGCACCAAGACCGCACGCTGTTTGGGCGTCAGGCGGGCAAGCGCGGCCCGGACGACGAGCCGCCGCTCACGGTCGTCGTCATCGCCAGGTGTCGCGTCCGGCACCACGGCGAACGGGGTCTCGGGCCGCCGTCCGCGCCATCGCCACCAGGAAACCGCCTGGTGGTACAGCGATTTGCGGGCGTACGCCTGCGGATGCCCGGTGGCCGCTCGCCAGTGCAGTGCGACGTTCGCCAGCGTCGATTGGACGAGGTCTTGCGCATGGTGGGAATCGCCGGTCAACAGGTAGGCGGCACGCATCAGCGCGGGTGTCTCGGCGCGGGCGAATTCGCGGAACTCGCGCTCCGCCTCGCCGTCCAGCACCGCCACCGCGGTCACCTCCCGACGCATCTAACGCCATGACGGGGGGCCGCGGAGGGAAGTCCGGCCGAAGTTGACCAGTTCGCGGGGCAGGCGGCCCAAGATCGCACCGGGTAGGGTTGCCTGCGGAGCGCCGGGAAGCCTGGTCGGCAGTCGATTCCGTCTGCGTGAGGAGTGCCAGGGTGAACGCCCGACAGCCGACAACGCCCGCAGCCTTCCGGGTCTGCCGCGAGCCGCGCCGATGAGCGAGACCATCGCGGTCGCCGTCTTTGTCATCGCCTACATCGCGATCGCAAGCGAGAAGGTGGACCGCGTCGTCATCGCGCTAGCTGGCGCCGGCGCGCTTCTCGCGCTTCGCGTCGTGGACCTCCACGACGCGCTGCATTCCGAAAGCACCGGCATCGACTGGGCCGTGCTGCTGCTGCTTTTCGGGATGATGGTCATCGTCGGCGTGCTCGCCCGCACCGGCGCCTTCGAATACCTCGGCATTTGGACGGCGAAGAAGGCGCGTGGGCGGCCGTTCGCCATCATGGCCTGGTTCATCGTGTTGACCGCGGTCGCCTCCGCGTTGCTCGACAACGTGACCACCGTGCTCCTCGTGGCGCCGGTCACGGCCGCCGTGACGGCGCGGCTGGGCGTGCCGCTCGTCCCCTACCTCATCGCCGAGGCGCTCGCCTCCAACATCGGCGGGTCCGCCACCTTGGTCGGCGACCCGCCGAACATCGTCATCGGGAGTCGCGCCGGGCTCAGCTACGCCGACTTCCTGTTCAACCTCGCCCCGCTCGTCGTCGTGCTACTCGCGATCTTTGTGCTGATGTCGAGGGTTTTGTTTCGACGGTCGTTCGCCGTCGATGAGCGACGTGTCGCGGACCTGATGGCGCTTGAGCCGAGGCAATCGATCACCGATGTGCGCCTGCTCGTCCAGGGCTGCGCCGTGCTTGTCGCGGTCACCGTCGCTTTCACCCTCGCCGAAGTGATCCACATCGAGCCCGCGGTCATCGCCGCGCTCGGGGCCGGCGCGTTGCTGCTCATCGCCCGCCGCGACCCTGTGCCGTTCTTGCGCGAGGTCGAGTGGCCCACGCTCGCCTTCTTCGCCGGGCTGTTCATCATGGTGGGGGCGCTGGTGAAGGTCGGCGCGGTCGACCACGTGGCGAAGGCGCTCGCCGACGTCACCGGCGGCCACACCATGACCGCCGCGATCGTCTTGGTGTGGGGCTCCGGCCTTCTGTCCGCCGTGGTCGACAACATTCCCTACGTCGCCACCATGACGCCGGTGGTCGCGCAAATGACCGCTGACCTGCCAGCAGGGGCGCATCCCCAGATTCTTTGGTGGGCGCTGGCATTGGGCGCCGACCTGGGTGGCAACGCCACCATCATCGGCGCGAGCGCGAACGTCGTCATCGCAGGCACCGCGGCCCGACAAGGGCACCCGATCAGCTTTGGCACGTTCGCTCGCTACGGTGTGCCGACGGCGGTGGTCACCCTGGCGGTCTCGACGCTTTACATCTGGCTGCGTTACTCCCTCCTCGCGTGAGCGCCCGCATCGAAGAAGGAGCAAGCAGCTGAACGCCATCGACTCGTTCGCCGTGGTCGTGCTCGTCGCCGGCGCCGTGTATTCGGTGGCGGTCAGCTCAAACCGGCTGACGGCGAAACTACGGGTACCCGCTCCCGGGCTGTTCCTCGTGGCGGCCGCCATCATCGCCACGTACGTTCCGGGAGCGGACACCGTCGTCCCGATCAAGGCGGTCGAACAGGTGGTCACCGTCGCGCTCGCGGTCATTTTGTTCGACGGCGGCATGCACATCGGGTGGCGCAGGTTCAAGGCGGCGGCGGCGCCGATCATCTCGCTCGGAATCATCGGCACCTTCGCGACGACCGCCGCGATGGCGTTCCTCGCGCACAGCATTTTCGACTTCAGCTGGCCGCTGTCGTTCGTCATCGGCGCCGCGCTCGCCCCGACCGATCCAGCGGTCGTGTTCTCAGTTCTCGGGCCACGAGAGGTGGCCGGTCGCAGCGGCACCATTCTCGAAGGTGAGTCAGGCGCCAACGACCCGGCGGGCATCGCGTTGATGCTTGGCGTCATCGCGTACGCGACCTCGGGTCACACGTCAGCGGCCGAGATCGGCGTGACGTTCGTCAAGCAGATGGGCATCGGCGCGGCTGTCGGCGTCACCGGTGGCCTGCTCTTACTCCAGCTGGTGCGCCGAGTCCCGCTCCCCAACGAAGGCCTTTACCCGCTGCGCACTCTGGCGTCCGCGCTCACCCTCTATGGTCTGGCGTCTGTCGCGGACGGCTCCGGATTCCTCGCCGTCTTGGTGGCCGGAGTCGTGATGGGAGACGCCCAAACGCCGTACAAGGGGGAGATCGAACGCTTCCACTCCTCACTCGCCAGTCTCGCGGAGATCACCGCGTTCGTGCTGCTGGGTCTGACCATCCACGTCGACAAACTCGGAGCCGGAAACGCGTGGGTCATCGGATTGGTGCTCGCGGTGCTATTGACGTTCGTGGTGCGGCCGCTAGCGACCCTGCCGATGTTGCTGATGACGAAGCTCTCGCCAGGGGAGCGCGGATTCGTCGCGTTCGCAGGCCTCAAAGGCGCGGTTCCTGTGCTGCTCGGCGCCTTGGCGGTGACCGGAGGCGTCGACGACTCGACCAGGATTTACGCGGTCATCTTCGTGGTCGTGGCACTCTCCGTATTCCTGCAAGGTGGCGCGATTCCTGTCGCCGCCCGGATTTGCCGCGTGCATATGAGGGTCATTGAGCAAGAACCATGGTCACTCGGGGTGCGGCTGCGCGAAGAGCCAGGGCACGCGCGGCGGTTCGTCGTCGCCGATGGCTCGCCGGTCGACGGATGCGCGGTCGGCGATCTGCCGTTTGGCGAGAAGGCCTGGGTCAGCATCGTCATCCGGAATGGGGCGCTGCTTCATCTGCGGCCCGACACCATGCTCGAGCGTGGGGACGAGGCGCTCGTGCTATCCGACGACGATCACTTCGCCGATGTCGAGCGCGCCTTTCGGGTCAGCCGAGCGACGGGATCTGCTTCTTCGTGAGCCAGCTGACCACCTGAAGGGCCTGATCGCCGGTCCAACTGCCCTCCGCGGCGGTGGTGAGGTTGCTCTTGCCCTCGTCATTGAGGAACGCTCGCTCACCGTCGGTCAGCGGCGCGTTTGAACCGAGCGGCGCGCCTTGCATGAGGAATCGCTGCTTCCCCTGCTCGTCAAGGAAGACCAGCACGTCACTGTGCCCCACGTCGTACGTCAGCGGCTCGCCGGTCAGCCAGTCGACGCCGCCGTGGCCGTCCTCGGCGGTCTTCTCGTAGCTGATGCCGAAGTACTTGAACAAGGTGTCGAGGTCTTGCTGCTTGCCGGTGAGCAGCGACCAGTTCGGCAGCAGTTTCGCGAAATCACGGTACGCGTGCAATCGAGCGGGGTCGTCGCGCT
Organism: Acidothermaceae bacterium; assembly: GCA_036380925.1. Taxonomy (GTDB): domain Bacteria; phylum Actinomycetota; class Actinomycetes; order Acidothermales; family Acidothermaceae; genus JAICLV01. The sequence continues at coordinate 291 of DASVDW010000126.1, read as the reverse complement.
CAGGGTCGACCGTGACGTCGACGAACTGCACCCGGTCGGCGAGCCCTGCCTTGGTGACCGCCTGATCAACTTGGTTGAGCACCGCCGTGGTGATCGGGCAAATCTCCTGGCAGGTGGTCAGAAAGTCGGTCATGACCACGACTTTCCCTTGGAACGAGGCAAGGTTGACGCTTTCACCGTGCTCGTCGATCAAAGGCAGGGTCGCGATGTGGTCGGGCAGCGGGTCGTTGAGCGCGGTGCCGACGTCAGGGCCGGGAGGTTTTGGCGCCGCCGCTGACTGCTGACCGACGA
>DASVDW010000125.1:0-7350 GCA_036380925.1 Acidothermaceae bacterium | reverse complement strand
AAATCGTTGCGCTGCCTGAGGCGCCGCGCCTTCGCGCGAATCTCCATCATGGTGAGGTTCGGCGAGTCGTCGATGTAAAGCGGCGCGCTCGCCATCTCACCAAGCCGGCGAGTCAACTTGACCCAGTCGTCGTCACCCATGCGGCCGGTGCGCATGTATTGCAGCGGAATCCGCGCCTCGGCAGACAACAGCCGCATGGTGATCTCGTGCTTGCTCATCTCCAGCGAGAAAATCACCGACGTCTGGTGATGCTTGATTGACGCTGCGCGCGCGATGTCGAGGCCGAGGGTTGAGTTGTGGGTCGGGATCATCGAGCGCCCGGCCAGGTACAAGTGCGACTCGTTGTCGACCTCCACGCACCGCACCGGCACTGATGCGACGGGTCGCACGTCGACGATGAACCGCGACTTCACTCGCGGTGTGCGAGCGCGATCCCGCTCTTTGAACATCAGGCGTTTGCGCTCGAGCCGGAATACATTGTCAGCTGGGCTGAACGTGATGACGTACCCGATGGACGACGCGGCGGTTCGGCCCGCCACCGATTTCTCCTGCCAGCCGCATCTGTAACCAAGGCTTACCAAGAGTTCGCGCACGTCGAGCGCGAGGCGCTGGTTTGTGAGGGTGATTTGAACCGCACCGGACGGCGAGACAGTGCCGTCAGTGTCGAGCAACCCGGCGAGCAACTCGCGCCGCTGCTGCGCGGCGGCTCGCAGGTACTGCGTCGGAATGTGCTTGTTGTTCAACACGTTGATCGCCCGCAGCGAGGCGGGGACGGCGTCCCCGCCGTCGTCCTCGATGTGCATGGCGATCTCAGGGTCGTCGCTTGTGAAGCGGGCCGACGCCGAATGCCCGTCACCGAGCCAGACGCCGAGCGCGTACGGCGGGATGGGAAGGGCTACCTCGGGCAGGTCGATTGGCGCGGCGTTGACGACGGCGTGATTGAGCCGACGGTCAGCCGCCTCGCAGCGCAGGGTCGCGGCCAGTTGCTCGGTGGTGTGGATGCTCGGCTTCGGCTCGGGCCGCTTGCCGCTGCGGGCGAAGGCTTCGCGCGCAGCTCTGCGCGCCGCGCGGGTGACCGTCGCCCACTGATGTTGAGCGTCGGCCACGATGACCGTGCCGTCGTCGAACTCGACTTCGAAGCAGGGCCGGTCGACCATGACGCCGGTCGCGGCGACCACGCGGGTCGGCCGGCCGTCCGCGCCGAGCAGGAGGTCGCCCACCTCGACCGCGCCCATCGTGGTCCAACCCGCCGGAGTCGGCAGCGGGGTGTCGAGCGCGAGCGCCTTGCCCATCGCAGGCCGGCCGGCGATGACGACCAGCTGGCCGGGGTGCAACCCGTTGGTCAGGGCGTCGAGGTCGTTGAACCCGGTCGGCACGCCGGTCAGCCCCGCGCCACGCTGGCCGCTCGCCTCGATCTCGTCCATCGTCGGCTGCAGCAACGACTCGAGAATGCTGTAGTCGTCGGAGGTGCGCCGTTCGGTGACGTCGTAAATGGCCGCCTGCGCGCGATCGACGATCTCGTCGACGTCGCCGCCGTTGCCCGCGTAACCGAGCTGGACGATCCGGGTGCCCGCCTCGACCAGCCGCCGCAGGATCGCCTTCTCCGCGACGATCTTCGCGTAGTACCCGGCGTTGGCGGCGGTCGGCACCGACGACATGAGCGTGTGCAGGTAGGCCGCGCCGCCCACGCGGGCGATCTCGCCTCGTTTGGTCAGCTCGGCCGCGACGGTGATGGCGTCGGCCGGCTCGCCGCGGCCATACAGATCCAAGATGACGTCGAACACGGTCTGGTGCGCCGGCCGGTAGAAATCCTGCCCGTGCAACACCTCGACGACGTCGGCGATCGCGTCCTTGCTCAGCAGCATGCCGCCGAGCACCGATTGCTCGGCGCTGATGTCTTGCGGCGGCGTGCGTTCAGCGTCCCGCGATTGGCCGGGAAGCTCGATCACACTCACTTACCGCCGCCCCCTTCGCAGTCACCAACTCACCCGCCGCATCGTTGCCGTCGAGAGTTCTATCGCGATCCACCGACAACCCGCGAGCGCGCGCGCCGAACCGCCCACCTGCGCTGTGGAAGCGCCTGTGGGCCAGCTGGGGACAAGCGCCCAGCACCGTGGGGACGAGGTGTGCACAGTGGTGTGCACGAAGACTGCCGCGCCGAACGTCGCACCCGGCTGACCTGCGGCGACGCCATCGACACCCTGTGCGTCGCACAAAGTTGCCGCCCACTCGTCGGTTGTCTCACTGGTTGGACGGCGCGGCGCCTGCCGGCGCCGACCGGTTGGGCGGCGCGGTCAGCACCAGATGGGCGGCCAGCGCGGTCCAGCCGGTTTGGTGCGACGCGCCGAGACCGGCGCCGGTGTCGCCGTGGAAGTACTCGTGGAACAGCAGCAGGCCCGGCGGCCACTCCCGTGCGCCGGCCGCGGGCGGCTGCCCGCCGTCGTCCGGGATGAACAGCGACACCAGCCGCCGCGAGAGCTCGTCGGCGGCCTCCGCCAGCGAGACCTCGCGACCGGAGCCGGTTGGCCAGGCCACGGTGTATCGGCCGCCAAGATGGCGGTCGAACCGGCGTAGCGACTCGACGATCAGCGCGTTCAGCGGCATCCACACCGGACCCCGCCAGTTCGAGTTTCCGCCGAACAGCCCGGTGGTCGACTCGCCTGGCTCGTAGTCGACCCGAAACGTCTGCCCGTCGAGGGTCATCGTGAACGGGTGCTCTCGATGGACGGCGGACACCGAGCGGATGCCGTGAGGCGAGAGGAACTCCGCTTCGTCGAGCGCCCGCTCGAGCAGCTGGCGCAGCTGCGCGGGTGTGACGATCGCGAACAGCGTGTCGCCCTCTTCGGTCTCGACCACCGTTGAGGTGTACTCGGGCCGGTTCGTGGTGAACCAACGCAGCCGCTCGGCGAAGGACGGCAGTTCCGCCAGGTGCGCGCGGTCGACGTGGCCCACCGCGCACAGCGCGACGAGCCCCACCAACGACCGCACCTTCACCGCAGTTCGCGTGCCGTCGGGCCACCGCAGCTGGTCGTAGAAAAAGCCGTCGGCGTCGTCCCACAGCCCTTTCCGCTTCGCGGCCGTCGCGATGCGCGCGAAATGCTCGAAAAACTTGGTTGCGACGTCCTCATACGTCGGGTCGTTCATCGCGAGGGTCAACGCCATGTCGAGCAGGTCCAGGCAGTACATCGCCATCCAGGACGTGCCGTCGCTTTGCTCAAGCTGGCCTATCTCGGGCGCCAGCTTCGACCGGTCGAAGGGTGCGATGTTGTCCAACCCGAGAAAACCCCCGGAGAACAAGTTGTTGCCATCGCGGTCAACCCGGTTGACCCACCAGGTGAAGTTCAGCAGCAGCTTGTGGAAGGCGCGCTCCAGAAAGTCATAGTCGTCGTCGCCCGCGATCTGGAACACGCGCAACGCGGCCCACGCGTGGACCGGCGGGTTGACGTCGGAGAAGTTCCACTCGTATGCCGGAAGCTGCCCGTTCGGGTGCATGTACCACTCGCGTAGCAGCAGCAGCAGTTGGCGCTTGGCGAACCCGGGGTCGAAATGTGCCATCACCACGCAGTGAAAGGCGAGGTCCCAAGCGGCGTACCACGGATACTCCCACGTGTCCGGCATCAGCAAGACGTCGCCGTTGTTGACATGCCGCCAACCACCGTTGCGGATCTTTCCGCGCCCGGGCGGCGGTGGCGGTCCGGCAGGATCGCCCTCCAGCCACCGCTCGACGTCGTAGTGGAAGAACTGCTTGTTCCAAAACAATCCCGCGGCGGCCTGCCGGACGACCGCCATCTCCTCGTCGGTGGCGGACGACGGGCGAAGCGCCGCGTAGAACTCGTCCGCCTCGCGTCGTCGAGCGCGCACGACGTCGTCGAACGCGGCCGCGCTCACGTCGTCCGACCCAAGCTGTCGCAACCGAAGGCGAAGCTCCCGAGACTGCCCGGCCGCCACGGTGACGCGGTAGCGCAGCGCCGCTTTGGTGCCATGGCCACCGGGGCGGACGGTGGCCGCGTTGTGGACGACGTGGTCGCCGATCCCGTCTTTGGGGTACGGCGATCGGTTGTCGACGCCGTAGAGGAGGGCGGCGTTGGTTTCGTTGTCGCAGGCGATCGACTCCACGAATCCGGAGCCGGAGCCGAAATCGCCGGTCAGCTCGAGCACGCCGATTCTGTGGTGCGCCGCCGTCAACTTCGAGCCGTCGCAGGTGATGCGCGGCTCGGTGTCGGCGTTGGTCAGCCCCCATGCCCACGTGTTGCGAAACCACAGGGTAGGCAGCACCTCGAGAATTGCGGTGTCTGGGCCGGGGTTTGCGACGGTGACCCGGACGCATAGGTCGGTGGGGCCTGCCTTCGCGTAGTCGACGGTGATGTCGAAGTACCGGCCGTCGGCGAAGACTCCGGTGTCGTCGATTTCGTATTCCGGGTCGTCGCGGGTGCGACTCGCGTTCACCGCCAGCAACTCGTCGTAGGGAAACGCGCGCTGCGGGTAGTGATAGCGCCAACTCATCCAGGAATGGGTCGGCGTGCCGTCGGTGAACCAGTAGCGCTCTTTGACGTCCTCGCCGTGGTTGCCCTCGGCGTTGGTGAGGCCGAACAGTCGTTCCTTCAGGATCCGGTCGCGCCCGTTCCAAAACGCGAACGCGAAGCACCAGGTTTGGTCGTGGTCGCAAAACCCGGCCATGCCGTCTTCGTTCCATCGGTAGACCCGCGAACGAGCTTGGTCGAAGGGAAAGCTCCGCCACGCATCGCCGTCGGCGCTGTAGTCCTCGCGGACGCTGCCCCAGGCGCGCTCGGCGAGGTACGGTCCCCAGCTGCGCCACGGTGCGTCGTGACGGGCTCCTTCGTCGATCCGCTGCCGCTCAGCTCCGCCGTCCCGCACCGCCACGCCGACCAGGGTCGCACATCGTCGCCCGCTAGGCTGTGCGCCGGATTCGATTGGCGAACGGGTTGAGGACGCAGCCCGGTCATCAGAAGCGGAGTGCGTTGTGGCCCGTGTCGTCGTTGACGTCATGTTGAAGCCGGAAATCCTCGACCCCCAGGGTCAGGCGATTCTGGGCGCACTGGGTCGGCTCGGCCACGCGGAGGTGACCTCGGTGCGGCAGGGCAAGCACTTCGAGATCGAAGTGGCCGGCCCGCTCGACGACGCGGCGCTCGACCGTGTCCGCGAGCTCGCCCGCACATTGCTGAGCAACCCGGTCATCGAGGATTTTGACGTGCGCGCCGCGCAAGATTAGGCGTCGGCGTTGCCCTTTGTTTCGGCGCGGCAAACCTTCTGCTGTTCGCCGCGTGTGCGTAATTCATCCGACCTGCCCGGTTAGCCGCCGTCGCGGCACGGGAAACCTTCGGGTTGAGGGACGGACCGCGGGACGCATCACGGCGACGAGGACGGGCGGACGCGATGCATTTGCAGCTGCGGCTACGGCTGCCCAGCGAAGAGCGCAGCGTGCCGGTGGTGCGAAAGGTTCTCGGCCATGCGCTCGACGTGCTCGGGGTCGAAGACGGCTGTGTGGACGACGTGGCGCTGGTGATCAGCGAGGCGTGCACGAACGTGCTCCACCACGCGGGGCCGCATGACGAGTACGTCGTGCTGGTCGGCATCGACGGACGTGACTGCACGATCGAGGTGTGCGACGAGGGCCGCGGGTTCAAGCCGCCGCCATCGGTGGCCGCGGGTGTCTTGATCGATCCAGAGGCGGAGCACGGTCGCGGCGTCCAACTCATGCGGGCGCTGGTCGATCAGCTCGACTTCGCGGTCGGCGACGATCGAGGCACCGTCGTCCGGCTGCGGAAGTCCCTGACGTACGCGGTCGGCGCGCGCGGCGGACCGGTATTCTCATAGCCGAATCCGCTGTCGAGCCCGCCAGGAGCGCCGCTCACATGACTGCCCGCATCGGCGTCGTCACCTTTCCAGGTTCGCTCGATGATCGTGACGCGCTGCGCGCGGTGCGCGCGGTCGGCGCCGACGCGGTGTCGCTGTGGCACAAGGACCGTTCGCTGCGCGACGTCGACGCGGTGGTGTTGCCCGGCGGCTTCTCCTACGGCGACTATCTGCGCTGCGGCGCCATCGCGCGGTTCTCGCCGGTGATGGAAGCGGTGATCAACGCCGCGAACGACGGGCTGCCGGTGCTCGGCGTCTGCAACGGGTTTCAGGTGTTGTGCGAGGCGCACCTACTGCCCGGCGCGCTGACCCGAAACTCCCACCTGCACTTCCGCTGCAAGGACCAGGCGCTGCGCATCGAGAACAACGCGACGGTCTGGACCAGCGGTTACGAGGTTGGCGCCCGCGCGGTGATCCCGGTGAAGAACGGCGAAGGCTGCTTCGTCGCCGATGAGCCCACGCTCGACATGCTGGAGGCGCAGGGCCGGGTCGTCGCCCGCTACATCGAGGGATCGCCAAACGGTTCGATGCGTGACATCGCCGGCATCACCAACGAGCGGGGAAACGTCGTCGGCTTGATGCCGCATCCGGAGCACGCGATCGACGAGCTCACCGGGCCGTCGGCCGACGGCATCACCTTCTTCACCAGCGTGCTGAAGGCGCTGGTCGCCGCATGACCGGGAATGTCGACACCGTCTCCCACGCCGCCGCGTCGCCTGACGTCGAGTTGCCGTTCGCCGAACTGGGCCTGAAGGACGACGAGTACGCCCGGATTCGCGAGATCCTCGGCCGTCGTCCGACGTCGTGCGAGCTGGCGATGTATTCGGTGATGTGGAGCGAGCATTGCTCCTACAAGTCCAGCCGCAAGCATCTGCGCGAGTTCGGTGAGAAGGCGCCACCGCAGGCCAAGGAGATCCTGCTTGTCGGCATGGGGGAAAACGCCGGCGTCGTCGACGTCGGCCAGGGCTTCGCGGTGACCTTCAAGGCGGAGTCGCACAACCATCCGAGCTACGTCGAGCCGTATCAAGGCGCGGCCACCGGCGTCGGCGGCATCGTCCGCGACATCTTGACGATGGGCGCGCGGCCGATCGGCGTCATGGACTCTCTGCGGTTTGGCCCGGCGGACGCCCCCGACACCCGGCGGGTGCTGCCTGGAGTGGTCGCGGGCGTCGGCGGTTACGGGAACTGCCTTGGCCTGCCCAACATCGGCGGGGAGGTCGTCTTCGACGACACCTACCTCGGAAACCCGCTGGTCAACGCGCTGTGCGTCGGGGTGATGCGCACCGACGGCATCAAGCTCGCCAGCGCCCCGGGCCCCGGCAACAAGGTGATCCTCTTCGGCGCCCGCACCGGCGGCGACGGCATCGGCGGGGCGTCAGTGCTCGCCAGCGCCACATTCGAGGCGGAGGGCGAGCGCAAACGGCCCGCCGTCCAGGTCGGCGACCCGTTCGCCGAGAAGGTGCTCATCGAGTGCTG
>DASVDW010000124.1:0-11019 GCA_036380925.1 Acidothermaceae bacterium | reverse complement strand
CGACCTGTACCAAATCCATCGCTGGGATCCGGCGACCAGCGACGAGGAAACCCTCGCCGCACTGACCGACCTGCAGCGGACCGGGAAGATTCGCTACTTCGGCACCTCGACCTTCCCGGCATACCGGCTCGTGCAGGCGCAATGGGCCGCGCGTGACAACCACCTGGGCCGCTATGTCACCGAACAGCCGAACTACTCCCTGTTGCAGCGCGGAGTCGAACGCGACGTCTTGCCGGTGGCCGAGCAGTACCGGCTCGGCGTGCTGGTCTGGAGCCCTCTGTGCTCGGGCTGGCTGACCGGTGCCATCCGCGCCGACCGAGAGATCACCACTAACCGATCGGCGTTGCTGCCACACCTTTACGACACCACGTTGCCGGCCAACCGCGCGAAACTCGACGCCGTCGAACAGCTTGTGAAAATCGCCGAGCTGGCCGGCCTTTCCCTGATCGAGCTGGCCCTCGGCTTCGTCACCGCGCATCCCGCGGTGAGCAGCGCGCTCCTCGGGCCGCGCACTCTCGAACACCTGTCGTCGCAGCTCGCCGCCGCCGACACCGTGCTGCCCAGCGACGTGCTGGACGCGATCGACGCCGTCGTCGCCCCGGGGGTCGACCTTGCTCCGAGCGAGAAGCACGACACGCCGCCGGCGTTGATCGAACCGGCTTTGCGGCGGCGCCGTTGACGCGGTCTCGCATCGGCCGGGTCGGTCGGGGTTCGGCGTCCGCGTTACGTTTGCGTGCCATGACGCCACAAGCCAACGCCTTCCGCGCCCTCCATGTGCGCGGCGTGCCGCTACTCATACCCAACCCGTGGGACCTCGGCTCCGCACGACTGCTCGCCTGGCTTGGTTTCCAGGCGCTCGCGACGACGAGCAGCGGCTTCGCGATGACGCTTGGCCGCCTCGATGGCCAGGTGAGTCGCGACGAGGCGATCGAGCACGCCCGGGCGTTGGTGGCCGCCGTCGACATACCGGTGTCCGCCGATCTGGAGAACTGCTTCGCCGACGATCTCGCCGGCGTCGCGGAGACGATCGGCAAGGCGCGCGACGCCGGTCTCGCCGGCTGCTCGATCGAGGACTGGAGCGGGTCGCGGCTTTACTCGGTCGAGGAGGCCGCCGACCGGGTGCGGGCCGCGGTCGAGGCGGCCGACGGCGAACTGGTGCTGACCGCAAGGGCGGAAAACCACCTGCATGGGCGGGACGACCTCGCCGACACCATTGCGCGGCTGCAGGCTTACCAGGAGGCCGGCGCCGACGTCCTGTACGCGCCGGGGCCCACCGACATCGGGCAGATCCGCACGCTCGTGGCGGCAGTCGACCGTCCGGTGAACGTGCTGGCCAGAGCCGGCGGGCCGCCGGTCGCCGAACTCGCGGCCGCAGGGGTAGCCCGGATCTCGGTCGGGGGCTCGTTCGCGTTCGCCGCGATGGGCGCGCTCGTCGAGGCTGCCCGCGAGCTGCAGCAACAGGGCAGCTACGGTTACGCCGCCCGCGCGCAGGAAGGCATCGCCGCGATCCGGGCGGCCTTCGGCGCCTGAGCCGGCGGGTCATTCACCGGCGGCGTCGCGGATGCGAAGCAACAGGCCGCGCAGCTGGCGCAGCTCCTCCGTCTTGAGCGGTTCGGCGAACTCGCCCTCGATCGCGGACAGGTACACCGGCGCCGCCCGCCGGAACTCGGCGAGCCCGCGCGCCGTCACAACGGCGAACGCGGAGCGCGCGTCGTCCGGATTGGGCTCCCGCGCGATGAGGTCGGCGGCGACCAACTCGTCGACGACGCGGCTGGTCCGGGTCCTGCTGAGCACTACTCGCTCTCCCAGCGCAGACATCGTCAGCCGCCGCTGCGGCGCCGCCTGAAGCTCCAGCAAGACGTCGTACCAGCCCAGCGGAAGCCCGACCCGTCGTCGCAGCCGCCGGTCCATGGACGGGACCAGGGCCGCGTGCACCTGCAGTAGCGCGCCCCACGCCTGCGCGGCCAACTCTCTTCGGCTCTCTGCCATGACTCCACACTAGCGTTTGCGTGCGCACGCACACAATGATAGCGTGCGCACGCACATAACTTCATGTGGTCGGCCCGCTTCCGACCACCTCACGCTTGGAGCGTCGACATGAGCAAGCTGCTGCACATCGCCGCGTCACCCCGCGCAACGGCGTCGGAGTCACTCGCGATCGCCGATTCGTTCCTCGCGGTGGTGCGCGACAGACATCCTGAGATTGACATTGAGACCTGGAACCTGTGGGACGGTTCGCTGCCCGAGTTCGGTCCGGCCGCGGCCGCGGCCAAGATGGCGGTGTTCGCGGGCTCCGAGCCGACCGGCGAGGCCGCCGACGCCTGGTCAGCCGCCAAGGTGGCGTTCGAACGCTTTGCCGCCGCTGATCACTACCTGTTCAGCGTTCCGATGTGGAACCACGGAATCCCCTACATCCTCAAGCAGTTCATCGACGTCGTCAGTCAGCCGGGAATGGTGTTCCACTTCGACGCCGAACACGGGTACACCGGGCTCCTCACCGGCAAGAGCGCGGTGGTCATCTACACCAGCGCCGTCTACGGCGACGGGTCCGACGTTCGGTTCGGCGTCGACTTCCAGGCGCCGTATCTCAACGATTGGCTGCGCTGGGCAGGCGTGACCGACGTCCAGCAGGTTTCCTTTCGGCCGAACCTGGTCAGCGCGCGCGCCGACATCGACCGCAAGGCGGCCCACGCCGCCGCGCGCAAGGCGGCGCATGCGCTCGTGCGAGGTCACGACGAGACGACCTACCGGACCGCTGGCTGAGCAAAGCGAAGCGGCCAACCCGCTTGACCCCCGAACGTGTGCGGGTCGCCGACGAGGGCCGGCGCCGGAGTCGACGGCCAGCCAGCCGGCGCGACCCCTCGTCACGCCTGCGCGACGAGCCTTCTATACCAACGACTGGTGACTTCGCGAGACACGCGCACGTCGATGACATACACGGAACTGGCGGCCTTTCGCGCAGTGCAGGCGGCAGGCAAATCGACGACCGATCGCACGACTGTGCCGCTTCCGCCGAAAGCGGCCGCGACGTCAGAGAAGCCGATCGCCGCATATGAGGACACGTCGGCGTCCAGCCCGCGGGCCGCGAGTTTGTGGAACTCGGCGCCCAGGGTCGCGTCGTTCATCACGACTACCGTGAGCCGCAGACCGTGGCGGCTCGCCGTCTCGAGCTCCTGCACGCTGGCCACCGTGCCGCCGTCACCTTCAATGACGACGACGTCGCGCGTTCCCCCCGCGGCGGAGATCCCAATGCCGGTGGGCAAGCCCATGCCAATGCTGCCAAACTCGATCGGGAAGACGAAGTCCCGCTTCTTCTTCGACAGATACATGAGCGGCCATGACCAGAAGTGCCCGCCACCGACCACCACGACGCAGTCGTCGGGAAGCAGGTCGTCGATCGTGAGCATCAGCCGTCGCGGGTCGACCAGCGACGGATGGAACAGCTCTGGCAGCTCTTCGAAATCAGCGAGGATCGCCTGTTGACGGTCAGGAACTGACAGGCGTGCGTGGCGACTGCGGGCGTCGTCCGCGCTCTTTGCCTTGTCTGAAAGCAGTTGCGTGACAGCTCCGATCGAAATCTCACGCCCGCACAGATGCGAAGTCGGTATGCCGCCGTATCGCTCGGCGCCAAGGCAAATCGTCCGGCCGGGGAGCAGGGAGTCGACGAAGGCGCCGAAGCCGTGCAGGTTGGCACCGATTCCGACGACGAGATCCGCGTGTTCTTGCACCTGCTGATGCAGCGCGTGCGCGAGCGGGCCGACGATGCCGACGTTGTTCGGATCGTCGTCGAAGCAACCTTTCGCCCGGAACGTTGTGGCGAGTGTCGCGCCGAAGGCTTGGGCTAGCGCGCGAGTCTGCGGCAGGACGCCAGCCTCGACCGCGCCCGATCCGGCGACGAGCATCGGCGCCCGCGCGGACGAAAGCGCCTCGAAGACCTCCTCGGCCACGGCGATGTCACCTGGTGACGGAACGGGAGGTCGCACCGCGACCGGCCCGACGTTGCGGGGCCGCGGGAAATCCGCAACGGCGGCAAGTTGCCCGATGTCCGCGACGCTCGGCGATTCCATGCAATCCTCGGCGACACTAAGGACGACGGGACGCTGCCGGGCGACCGCCCGCCGCACCGCCTCAGAAGCGCAGCTTCGAGCTCGCCGGGGATCGTCGACGCTGACGTGCGTCGCTCCTGCGAGCTCGGCGAAGGCGTGGTGGTCGAACTCCTGTAAGCCGCCGAGGGCCACGCCCGCCCGCGGCGTGTCGCCGGCATACAAGATGAGGGGCAGGCCCGCGCGGCACGCGGAGATCAGTGGCGTGAGCGTGTGCGTCAATCCCGGGCCCGCCGTCACCGTCGCGAGCCCGGGGCCGCCGGTCGCTCGGCAGTAGCCGGCCGCCATAAAGACCGCAGCCGCCTCGTGCCGGACTTGAAGGACGCGGGCGCCGGGGTGGCTGTCCATCGCCGCCATGAAGGTGAGATTGCCGTCGCCGAACAATCCAAAGACGGTGTCGATACCCTCAGCGACAAAGGCGTCAGCCAAGTCGTCACACGTGTGGCGTTCTCGCATCTTCGACCCTTGCTCGGCGGTCAGTTCGACGTCCAGCCGAACGTCGTGGCCAACAGCAACGCGTTTAGGCCGACGATCGTGACCACGATGAGGGTCGCCGCCACCGTCGTCCGACGCTTGTTCACGAACTCGTGCATCAGCTGGCGGTTGCTGGTGAGCAGCAGCAGTGGAATGAGGGCGAACGGAACGCCAAACGACAGCACGACTTGCGAGATCACGAGCGCCTGTGTTGTCGACACTCCGACGGCGAGGATGCACAGCGCGGGGACCATTGTGAGCAACCGCCGCAACATCAGCGGAATGCGGCGCTGGAGGAATCCCTGCATGATCACCTGGCCCGCGTACGTGCCAACGCTGGCTGACGACAACCCTGACGCCAGCAGCGCGACGGCGAAAGCAAGCGCGCCGATTGCGCCGATGCTCACCCGAAGCCCGTCGTAAGCGCCCGAGAGCGTCGTCACACCGGTGTGCCCGGGATGGTGGAACAAGACCGCCGCGAGCATCAGCATCGCCACGTTGATGACGCCGGCGGCGCCCAGCCCGAGGACGCAGTCGGTGCGGAACCACCGCAACGCTCGCGCGCGATGCTGCGTGGTTTGCGTGGGAAGCCGCGACTGCGTCATGGCCGAGTGCAAGTAGACGACGTGCGGCATGACGGTGGCGCCGACGATGGCCACCGCGGTGGTGAGCATGGCTGGGTCGCCACTGACCGTCGGCACCATTCCACGGGCGACGTCGGTGGCGCTGAGGTGTCCCGCGGCGAGCAGGTCGTAAAGCAGCCCGGCGGCGACGATGCCGAGCAAGCCGACGACGGCCCGTTCGAAGGGCCGGTAGCCGTGATGCTGAAACGCGAGAATCCCGAAGGCCAAGGCTGCGGTCATCAGTCCGGCCGGAAGAAGGGGCACGTCGAAGAGAAGGTTCAGGGCGACGGCGGCGCCGACGAATTCCGCGAGGTCGGTCGCAACCGCCATCACCTCAGCCTGCGCCCACAGCACGTACAACATGGACGACGAGCATCGGTCGCGAATCGCTTCCGGCAGGTTTTGACCGGTCGCCAGGCCGAGTTTGGCCGACAGGTACTGCACCAGCATCGCCATGCCGCTAGCCAGCACAACGACCCAGACAAGCGCGTAGCCGTATGCCGATCCGCCGGTGAGATTCGTCGCGAAGTTGCCGGGATCGACGTATGCCACCGCAGCGACGAACGCGGGCCCAAGCAACTGCAGCCGGGTGCTGAACCAACGGGGCCGAACGCCGTCGGTGACGCGCAGCGCGGTCGCGGTGCCGGCGCTCATCAACTCAGCTCGGCCGCGCTCGGCACAATCACGGCAGCAGGCTTCGTATCGCCGCGGAAATTCGGTCGGCGTCCGGGATCAGCGCGCCGAGCAAACTGGGGGCGGCTGGGATTCGCGAGTCAGGCGTGCCGACGCGCTTTGGCGGCGCGGCAAGCGCCACCCCCGACTCAACGATCCGGGCCACCACTTCCGCGCCGAAGCCGCCGGTCACATTCGCCTCGTGCGCGACGACCACCCGGCGTGTTCGCGCCACGTGCGCGAGAATCGTCTCGGTGTCGAGTGGGTTGAGCCACGGCGTTTCCAGCACCTCGACACTGACTCCCTCGGCCGCGAGCAGGTCGGCCGCCTCGAGCGCGCAGCGAGTCATAGCGCCCCAGGTCACGACGGTGACGTCGCCGCCCGAGCGGCGTTCCCTCAGTTGGCCTGGGCGCTGGACGGGCCCACCGAGTTCGATGGTTTGCTTTCCGGCGTTGTACAGGTTGCGGTTCTCGATGAAAAGCACCGGATCGTCGGCGTGCACGGCGGCGACCAGAAGGTCGTACGCGTCCTGTGCCGTCCACGGCATGCACACCCGGATTCCAGGGATGTGAAGGAACAGCGCTTCCATGCTCTGCGAGTGCTGGGCGCAAGCGCCGGGCTGGCTGCCCTGTTGCGTGCGGATGACCACCGGCGCTTGCAGCTTGCCCTCGTTCAAGTACCGAACGTTGGACAGCTGATTGACGACCTGGTCGAACGCCACGAACGAGAAGTCCAGCCACATGATCTCGACGATCGGACGACGGCCGAGCATCGCCGCGCCAACCGCCGAACCTAGAATCGCGGACTCGCTGATCGGCGTGTCGAAGACGCGGTCGCCGAACTTCTTGCGCAAGCCTCTGGTGACGCCGAAGACGCCACCTGGCTTCGCGATGTCTTCCCCGTACAGCAGGGTCTCGGGAAGCTCCTTCAAGCAGCGCTCGAGCGCGGCGTTGACCGCTCCCGCGTAGGTGAGCTGCACCTGCTCTGCGGCGCTGGTGTCGACGACCGTGTCAGGCATAGACATGGTCCTTGGCGGTCGCAGGGTCAGCGAGGGGCGCGACAAGCGCGGTCGCCACCGCAGCGGAGATCTCTTCCCGAGCGGCGCTCTCGACACGGTCCAGCGCCTCCCGCGAGCAACCGGCGTCGATGAGCCGGCGGGTGAGCACCGCAACGGGTTCGGTCTCGTGAGCTCGGTCAAGTTCGCCGGGAATCCGATATTGCTCGGCGTCTCCGATGTAGTGACCGACCAGCCGTGCGGTCATCAGCTCAAGCAACGTTGGGCCACCGCCTTCTCTCGCGGCCGCGATCGCATCGCTGATTCGCGCTCGCAGCGTCGCCGGGTCGTTGCCGTCGATTCGCTCGCCGGGCATGCCGTACGAAGCCGCTCTGCGGAACAGGTTGGGGTCGCCGACCATGTCGGCGATGGGCGTCATCTCCGAGTACGAGTTGTTCTCACACAAGAAGACGACGGGCAGCTTCATCGCGGCCGCGAAATTCATCGCCTCGTGCACGGAGCCCTGGTTCATCGCACCGTCGCCGAACACGGTGATCGCGACCCGGTCGGTGCCGTCGAAGCGGCCAGCCAATGCCGCGCCGCAGGCGATCGGCGCGCCGGCGCCCACGATGCTGTTCTCTCCGAAGAAGCGGTGCTCCGGGGCGATGAAGTACGCGGACCCGCCCCGACCGGAGTTGACACCGGTCGCCCGGCCGAGGAGCTCGGCGAACATCGCGGTCGGTTCGATTCCCCGCATGAGCCCATAACCGTGGCCGCGATACGTCACGAACAGCGCGTCGTCCGGGCCCAGCAGCCGTTTGATCGCTACCGGCGTCGCTTCTTGCCCGATGCACAGGTGCACCGAACCGACGACGTCGCCGGCGACTCGCAACTCGCGAACCTTCTCTTCAAAGGCTCGGATGAGCCACACGTCGTGCAGGTCCTCAAGGTCTTGCGCTGTGTCGGTGTCAAGGGACGACTCGACGCCGACAAGGTTCTCGACAGAAGTCATTGGCTAGTCCTCGCGCCCGGCGGCCACCGGCTCGGGCGTCGGCAAAGCCACGCTCCAGGCGTTGTAGTCGTAAACCCAGTGGACGTCTTGCGGGCGATGCAACCATCGGTTCGATCGTGACTCGCCTTGGATCCGGCCGGTTCGAGGCTTGCGCACGGACTCGTATTTCGCGAACGCCTCGCGCAGCCGCCCGAAGCCCGACTGCTCGATGCAGCGGCTCAACACCACGGCGTCCTCGAGCGCGGTTGCCGCGCCCTGCGCCATGTACGGCGTCATCGGATGACACGCGTCACCGAGCAGAACCACCCGGTCGCTGTGCCATGTCTCCAGCGGGTCACGATCGTAGATGGCCCACTTGTGCACTGACGGGCAGGCCTCCAAGACCGCTTGAACCTCGGGGTGAAAGCCGGCGAACGCCCGGCGGAGCTCGGCGACGTCGCCCTGCGCCGACCACGACTCCGTCGTCCAGTCTTCGTCTGGAACCGATGTCGTGAAGTAGATCTCGCGGCCGGCGCTCACAAAGTAGATGACGATGTGCCGGTCTACGCCCCACCACTTCGTCGAGGCGACATCGGGCGGGTTTCCGTTCATCAGGCTGGTCGGAAACACCGTGCGGTACGCGACGCGCTTGGTGAACACCGCGTCGTCCGCCGAGAACATCTGCTGGCGCACGATGGAGTGCACGCCGTCGGCCGCGATCACCGCGTCAGCGGCGACGCTGCTGCCGTCGTCGAAGCCCAGCGTCACGCTGTCGGCGAGCTCGCGGATCGCGGTGACGCGCCGGCCAAGGCGGACGACGTCTGGCGGCACCAGTGTGGTCAGCGCCTCGTGCAGGTCGCCGCGATGCAGTAGAAAGTACGGCGCTCCGTAGGTCTCCTCGGCCCGGTTGCCCATCGGCAGGGAGAAGGTGACCTCGCCGGTGTCCCATTCCCGGTTCGCCAGCGCGGGCGGCGTGTAGGCGACGGTCGCCAAGCGCTCGCGCAGGCCCAGCCGAGAGAGGACCTGCATGGCGTTGGGCCCCATCTGAATGCCGGCGCCGACGCGGCTGAACTGTGGCGCCTGCTCGTAGATCGTCACGTCGATGCCGATCCGCCGCAGGCATGCCGCGACGGCCAGACCACCTATGCCGGCGCCGATTACGGCGACGGAAGCGGAACTCGTAGATGGCCTATTAGAGGCGTTAGACATCAGGCCCTCGCGATTTCATATTGTGAACTCTCTGAGCCGCTGGTGAAGGCACGGTAGGCGTGTTTCGGGTGCGCGTCAAGTTCGGAAGCCGACATGACTTCCGCGTGGCGTGTCGCTCCAAGACGTTCTCTCGCGGCGTCTACCCCGCTTGCTTGACGGCGGCAAAAACGCTGCGGTGTAAGGGTTCTCTCGCCATAGGCGGTGCGCTGGGCGCGAGCGAAGCGCGTGCTGTGGCACCCGCTGACGCGAGCGGCGCCTTCACAAAAACGTGACAACGACTGTATTGACCAGCGTCTGGGGCGCTGTTAGCTTTCAGGAATCTACCCGGGGCGTTCAGATAGTGAAAACTAGGAGCAAGCCCATGCGAGCGGTAGCCACTCGAGCGGACGGCGCGGTCAACAGCCCGGTCACGGTGATGCCGCCGCGCCGCGAGCGTGCCCGACGTGTCGTCCTCAGCGGTCAAACGGCCCGGATACTGGCGCCGATCGCAGGTCTGGCGGCGGTGCTTGCGCTCCTCCAGTTAGCGGTGGCGGCGTTCCACATCCCGAAATACATTCTTCCGCCACCGTCTGATTTTCTCCCGGCGATCGTCACCGACTGGAATCAGCTATGGCCGGCAACGGTCGTCACGGCCGAGGAAGTCGTGTACGGCTTCCTGCTGGGCACCGTGTTCAGCATCCCGCTCGCGCTGGTGCTGTCGTCGATTCGACCAATCCGCGACACCCTGTATCCACTGATCGTGTTCTTCCAAGTGATCCCCAAGATCGCTATCGCGCCGCTGATGATCATCTGGTTTGGCGCGGGCAAGATGTCGGTCACCTTGCTCACCTTCGCGTTGTGCTTCTTTCCGATCCTCATCAACTCGATGGCCGGCTTCTCCCAACTCGACCCGCGGCGGCTTTACATCACGAAGTCGATGGGCGCGTCTCGGTGGCAGACGTTCCGCTACCTGCGCGTGCAGTCTGCGTTGCCCTACATGTTCGCCGGTTTTCGCGTCGCCTCAACGCTCGCCGTCACAGGAGTGATCGTCGGCCAGTTCGTCGGATCGGCTGCCGGGCTGGGGTACCTGCTGGAGGCCTCGACAGGGATTCTCAACACGGCGCTGGTCTTCGCCGACGTCGTCGTGCTGAGCGTCCTTGGACTGCTCGTCAACTACATCGTCGTTGCGGCGGAAGCGCTTTGCATGCCGTGGCAGCGACGGAAGGCAACCGCGTGAGCGCGGGGAATCCCGGTCAGGAGGCGACAAGCATGCCGACGTTCACCGATGCGCACAGGCGGCCGGACGGGCGCGCCGACACGACGGCATCTCCGGCTGGCGCACCGGCCGCCGGAGCGCGGGGCGCCGCAATCAGCATTCGCGACGTCTCCAAGCGTTACGTCGGTGGGGTGTCGGCGCTCGAATCGGTGAGCCTCGACGTCCGCGCTGGCGAGTTTGTCAGCGTGCTCGGGCCGAGCGGGTGCGGCAAGAGCACGCTCATGCTAATGGTCGCCGGGCTGCTGTCTTGCTCAAGTGGCTCTGTGGTGGTGAATGGCGCGGCTGTTGACAAGCCGCTCACCGACGTCGGAATCGTGTTCCAGGACGACCTGCTGCTGGAATTCCGGACCACCCTCGACAACGTGGCGCTGCAGTGCGAGGTACGTGGCATGCGAAGGTCGGAGGCTCGGCGCAAGGCCGCTCAAGCCCTCGACCGAATGGGATTGTCGAACGCGGCGAGCAGGTATCCGCATGAGCTGTCCGGCGGGATGCGCCAGCGCGCGTCAATCGCGCGCGCATTCATCCACGAGCCGTCCACGCTTCTGATGGACGAGCCGTTCGGCGCCCTCGACGCGATCACCCGAATCCGCATGCAGGGCGAACTCGAGCGGCTGTGGCTCGACGGCCAACGAAAGACCATCCTCTTCATCACGCACGGCGTGGAGGAGGCCGTTCGGCTGTCTGACCGCGTTGTGGTG
>DASVDW010000123.1:0-2521 GCA_036380925.1 Acidothermaceae bacterium | reverse complement strand
GCCGAGGCACTAGTCAACCTGGGTGGGTTGATCGCCTCCGAGTGGCCCGTTGTGGGCAATGTGGCATTTGGCTCTGTGGTTTGAGCCACACGATCCCGAGTCCTGGTTATGGTGCGGTCACCCGCACGTGGCTCGAGGAGTCCCATGGCCAAGCGCATCACCGTCCGCCGGGTCGCTGACGCGATCTTCGCGTTGCTGACCTGGGTCGCCGCGGCCGCAGCGGTCATGTGGTTCTACGACTGGGTCAGCCGCTGGTACGTCGTCGTCGCCGTCTTGCTGGTGATCGTCGCGGGCGCGAGCTTCGGCGACCGGCTCAAGGCGGCACGCGCCGCGTCGTCCGAGGAAGTCGCCGAGTTGCTGCCGATGCAACGTGACGCCGCGGAGCCGGTCGAGCTCGCTTCGTGATCAAGGGCGACGGGGGCCGCGGGCGATCAGCGACTTGAACAGCGACTCGTAGGCCTCGGCCACCGCGCGCGGCGACGCCGCGTTCTCGACGAAAGCCCGCGCGGCCTTTTCCATCTGGGTGCGCCGCTCGACGTCGTCGACGAGGTCGCTTAGCGCGCTCACGAAGGCGCGCTCGTCCTCCGGCGGCACCGCCACTCCCGCGCCGGCCGCCTCGACGATGCGCTGCACCTCGCTGCCCTCGTCGACGCTGGCCAGCACCGGGCGCCCCGCCGCCAGGATCGAGTACGTCTTCGACGGCACGCTCGACCGCGACAACTCCCGTTTCAGCGGCACCACGTGGACGTCGGCCGCCGCCAACACCTCGGGCAGCCGTTCATACGGCTGCATCGGCACGAATCGCAGGTTCGGCAGGTCGGCGGCCGACGCCTGCAAATCGGCCAACGTCGAGCCACCGCCGTTGACGACGTACACCACGTCGTCGCGGTCGCGACCTGCCCGCGCCGCCGCCACCAACAGGTCGAGCGACTGCGACATGCCGACGTTGCCCGCGTACATCACCACGGTCTTGCCCGACAGCCCGTACTCCGCGCGGTACGAATTCTCTTTATCCATCGGCCGGACGCTCTCGACGTCGACGAAGTTCGGGATCACGTGCAGCCGCGACGGGCGCCGCATCTTCGCCGCGAGGTTGGCCCGCATGTCTTCTGACAGCACGGTGACCGCGGCGCTTCGCGCGTACGACCAACGCTCGAGCGCGGACGCCGCGGCGATGACCCGCTGGCCGCGCAGCACGCCCAATTCGACTGCCACGTCGGGGAAAACGTCCTGCACGTTGAGCACGAGCGGGGCGCGGCGGGGGAGCGACGCGAGCCAACCGGTGGCCGCCATCGGCAGCGGCGGCGTCATCGCGAAGGTGACGTCGACCCGCCGACCGGCTGCCGCGATCGCCGCGGTCAGCGCGCAAAAGCCGGCGAATCCCACCGCGCGCTTGGGAATGTTCTTCTTGTCGCCGGTCGGAAACGGATGCACCCGCGTGACGACGCCCCACGGGGTGCGCTCGCGGCGGACCACCTTGCCCTGCCAGCTCGGCTCGACCGCGTGGTGCGCGTACCACGGCAGCGACGTGACGACCTCGATGTGGTGGCCGAGCGCGCCGAGCTCCTCGACGAGGCGCGCGCCGATGACGCCGGTCGGCGCGGCGTCCGGCGTGAAATGCGGCAGGACGGCGAGGATCTTCACGCGGCAGCTCTCCGGTAGACGTCAACGAGCCGGTCCACCGTATCGGCCGCGGCTAGCTCGGCGAAGCGCGCGCGCCCAGCCTGCGCCAGCTTTTCCCGGACGACGCGGTCATCGATCACCCGGGCCAGCTCGCGCGCCCACCCGTCGACGTCGTCGGGGTCGACCAGCACGCCGCCGTCGCCGACCAACGCAGGAAGCGCGGTGGCCTCGGCCGCGATCACCGGACAGCCGACCGACATCGCCTCGACGACCGGCAGCCCGAAACCCTCGAATCGGGAGGGAAAGGCCAGCGCGGTCGCGCCGCTGTACAGCGCGGCCAGCTGATCCCGCGTGACGTAGCCGAGCGACCGCACCCGTTCGCCGACTCCGAGCTCGGTCGCGAGCTGCGAGACGCGCGACGCCGTCGAACGCGCCGAGCCCCAGGCCCCGGCGCCGGTCGCGCCGGTGAGCACCAGCTCGACGTCGCGGCCGGCGCTCGCGACCGCCGCGAACGCACGGAGCAACGTCTCGTGGTTCTTGTGGGGGTAGGCGGCCGCCGGGTAAAGCACGAAGTCTCGCGCCAGGTTGAGGTCGGCGCGCGCCCGCGCCGCGTCGTCCGGGATCTGCAATGGTGTGACGACGGGCGGGATGACGACGACCTTCGCCGGAGCGAGGTCGAAGGCGCGGATCGCGTCGGTTCTGGTGAACTCGCTGATCGCCGCGACGAACTCGGCCCGGCGTAGCGACCGACCCTGCAAGACCTGCAGGTAGCGCCGCTTCGGCGCGCTGAAGTACTCGGGATACGCGAGGTACTGCAGGTCGTGCAGCGTGACGACGGCGGGCGCGGGGCAGCGCGGCAACAGGCCACCGAGATGATGCGCGACATCGACCCGCTGCT
>DASVDW010000122.1:0-8851 GCA_036380925.1 Acidothermaceae bacterium | reverse complement strand
CGTCACGGTCTACGCGCGGGTCGCCTCCATCACCACCAAGAAGATCAGGCCCAAGCTGATCAAGACCGACGTCCGCATCACCGACGACGTCGAGTCTTTGTCGCTGACCTTCTTCAATCAGGTGTGGCGCGAGAAGCAATTGCCGTTGGGCGGCAAGGCTTATTTCGCGGGCAAGGTCGGGTCGTTCAAAGGGAAGTTGCAGCTCACCCATCCCGAGGTGCACGTCGTCGACGATGAGTACGGCATAGCCGACGACGACTTCGCCGGTGCGCTCCTGCCGATTTACCCGGCGACGTCGAAGGTGACGACGTTCACGATTCAGCGCAGCGTCCGGGTGGCGCTCGACACGCTCGACATCGACGACCCGTTGCCCGCGCAGCTTCGCTTGCGGCTCGGTCTGGTCGGGCTGAAGGACGCGCTGGAAGGCATCCACCGACCCAAAGGCATTGCCGACAAGGACTTGGCGCGCGCGCGGCTTGCGTTCGACGAGGCGCTGATCCTGCAGCTGACGATGGCGCTGCGGCGCGCGGCCACCGCGACATTGTCGGCGACGCCGCGGGTTTCGCGGCCCGGTGGGTTGCTGGAGGCGTTCGACGCGCGGCTGCCGTTCGAGCTGACCAAGGGGCAAATAGCGGTCGGCGAGACCCTCGCGGCGGAGCTGGCGCTCGAGCACCCGATGCACCGCCTGCTGCAAGGTGAGGTCGGTTCCGGCAAGACGGTCGTCGCATTGCGCGCGATGCTGACCGTTGTCGACTCCGGCGGCCAGGCAGCGCTACTGGCTCCCACCGAAGTGCTTGCGCAGCAGCACTTCCGGTCGATCTGCGCGATGCTCGGCCCGCTCGCGTTGAAGGGCCAGCTCGGCGGCGCCGACGACGCCACCACCGTCACGTTGCTCACCGGCTCGATGCCCCAATCGGTGCGGCGCAAGGCGTTGCTCGACGCGGCGTCGGGCGACGCGGGCATCGTGATCGGCACCCACGCGCTGCTGCAAGAGCATGTGCAGTTCGCCGACCTCGGCCTTGTCGTCGTCGACGAGCAGCACCGATTCGGCGTCGAGCAGCGCGACGCGTTGCGCGCCAAGGCCCGCGACGACCGTCGTCCGCATGTGCTCGTCATGACGGCCACGCCGATCCCGCGCACGGTCGCGATGACCGTCTACGGCGACCTCGAGGTCTCGACGCTCGACGAACTGCCGAAAGGGCGCGCTCCGATCAAGACGTTTGTCGCGCCCGTCAAGGAGAAACCCTCGTGGCAGGAACGAGTCTGGGCGCGGGTGCGCGAGGAGGTCGCCGCCGGTCATCAGGCGTACGTCGTCTGCCCGCGCATCGGCGGCGACGAGCCGGAAGAGCCCGCCGAAGAGCCTGATGACGTCGAGGAAGAGGACGCCAAGCGGCCGCCGCTCGCGGTGCTCGACGTCGCGCCGCAGCTGATCGAGCACGAGTTGGTTGGGCTGCGGGTCGAGGTGCTGCACGGGCGGATGACGCCCGACGCGAAGGACGCCGTCATGCGCGCGTTCGTCGCCGGCGATGTCGACGTGCTGGTGGCCACGACCGTGGTGGAGGTCGGGGTCGACGTGCCCAACGCCACCGCGATGGTGATTTTGGACGCCGACCGGTTCGGCATCTCGCAGTTGCATCAGCTGCGCGGCCGGGTTGGCCGTGGCGACGCGCCGAGCCTGTGCCTGCTGGTCACCGAGACGGGTCCCTACGCGCCGGCGCGCGATCGGCTGCAGGCGGTCGCGGCGACGTCCGACGGCTTTGAGCTCTCAGAACTCGACCTCGAGCAGCGCCGCGAGGGCACGATCCTCGGCGAGCAGCAGCACGGCCGCAGTGATCTGAGGCTGTTGTCGTTGCGCCGCGACCGCGAGGTCATCGAACGCGCCCGGGTCGAGGCGGCGACGCTGGTGGCCGCCGACCCGGAGCTACGCGAGCATCCGCCGCTGGCCGCCGAGGTTGAGCGGCTGATGGCCACCGAGCGCGCCGATTTC
This sequence comes from Acidothermaceae bacterium, assembly GCA_036380925.1. GTDB lineage: Bacteria > Actinomycetota > Actinomycetes > Acidothermales > Acidothermaceae > JAICLV01. The sequence continues at coordinate 6,864 of DASVDW010000122.1, read as the reverse complement.
CTGGAAAAAGCATGACCCGGCTGGAACTGGCGTGACCCGGGTGATCGGGGGCCGCTTCGGCGGCCGGCGGCTTTCGACGCCGCCGTCCGGCACCCGTCCGACGTCCGATATGGCTCGCGAGGGCATCTTCTCGACCCTCACCTCGCTGCTCGGCGACCTCGCCGGCCTGCGCTTTCTCGACGTCTACGCCGGTTCGGGGGCGGTTGGCCTCGAGGCGTGGTCGCGCGGCGCCACGGTCACGCTGGTCGAGTCGGCGACGCGAGCGGTCGCCACGATCCGCGCCAACGTCGCCCAACTTGGCGAGGCGGCGCGCGATGTCGCCGTCGTCCACGGCAAAGTCGAGACGGTGGCAGCCAACCTCGCGTCGTCCGGCTTTGATGTTGTTTTCGCCGACCCACCGTACGAGCTCCCGACCGCGAAGCTGCGCGAGGTGCTGGAGACGCTGCGCCCGGCGCTGGCACCCGACGCCGTCATGGTTGTCGAGCGGGCGAGCCGCGACGCGTGGGGCTGGCCGGGATGGGTGGAGGCCATTCGCGACCGGCGCTACGGAGACGCCACGGTCTGGTACGGCCGCGTCGGGGCAGCGGCGAAGGATTCGTGACCGTTACTGTTGCGGAGCCACAGCAAACGTCAGCAACTTCGGCGGCCGGGGGACAGGAGGCTCTCTCGTGCATAAGGCGGTCTGCCCTGGATCGTTCGACCCGGTGACCAACGGCCACCTCGACATCGTGTCGCGCGCGTCCAAGCTGTACGACGAGGTCACCGTCGCCGTTTTGGTCAACAAGTCGAAGAAGGGCCTGTTCACCCTCGAGGAGCGCATGGAGATGGTGCGCGAGACGACCGCCGAGTACGGCAACGTCCTCGTCGAGTCGTTCCACGGGCTGCTGGTCGACTTCTGCCGCGAACGGCGGATCCCGGTGATCGTCAAGGGCCTGCGGGCGGTCAGCGACTTCGACTACGAGCTGCAGATGGCCCAGATGAACCACAGCCTGGCCGGGGTCGAGACGCTGTTCCTGTCGACGAACCCGCTCTACAGTTTCCTGTCGTCCAGCCTCGTCAAGGAGGTCGCGACGTACGGTGGAGATGTCTCCGGCCTGGTGCCGAAGACGGTGCTCAGCCGCCTGACCGAGCGGCTCGAGCGCGATTCGCAGTAGGCGCGGTCGTCGGCCTCACCACCGCGGGAGATCTGCATCGTGGAACTGAAGGACAAGCTCGAGGAGATCGTCGCGCAGATCGAGTCGGCGCGGGCGATGCCGATGTCGGCGTCGTGCATCGTCAACCGCGGTCAGATCCTGGGCCTGCTCGACGAGCTGCGCGATCTGATCCCGGCCGAGATGCAGCGCGCCGAGTCGTTGTTGGAGGAGCGCGACGACGTCGTCGCGGAGGGCCGCCGCGAAGCCGAACGGATCATCGAGGACGCCCACGACGAGCGGGCCCGGCTGATCGGCGAGACGCAGGTGCATCAGGCGGCGGTCGCCGAGGCCACCCGGGTGCGGGAGGAGGCGGAGGCGGAGGCGCGGCAGATGCGCCAGGAGGTCGACGACTACGTCGACACCAAGCTGGCGAACTTCGAGATCGTGCTGAACAAGACGCTCGCCGCCGTGCTTCGCGGGCGGGAGAAGCTGCACGGCCGGCACGAGATGGCCCAGCTGGCCGACGCGCGCTACGACGACGAGGAGCCGCTGCCCGGGGCCTAGCAGCCGAGCGGTCGGCCGCCTCGAATCGACCGGACGGCGCGCGCGAGGTACCCTAAGGGCCGGTCTCGTCGCGACTACCTCGCCGACGGGAGCAAGGATCAAAACCACCCATCGTGGCTTCGTCGTGCCGGAAGGGAGCAGGAGACCCTGACGCGCCTCGACCCCCGAGCCCCGCTCGTCGTCGACACTCGCGACTTGCCACGGCGTCCAGGATCGATGCGCACGGTTTCCCGCACCGTTCCAGCGCCGGCAGGGCTGGTGGGGGAGTTGGTCGGCGTTCCCGAAGGCAGCGACCTCGCTTTCGACTTGCGCCTTGAGTCGGTGAGCGAGGGCGTCTTGGTGTCCGGCGCCGTCCAGGTCACCGTGACCGGGGAGTGCGCGCGCTGTCTCGACCCGCTCTCGCAAGGGCTGGGGGTCGAGGTCCAGCAGCTGTACGTCTACCCCGGCAACGAGGTCGAGTCGGACGACGACGAGGTCGGGCGCCTGGTCGATGACATGATCGACTTGGAGCCGTTGCTTCGTGACGCGGTGGTGCTCGCGCTGCCGCTCGCGCCGGTGTGCCGGGACGACTGCCCGGGCCTGTGCCCTGAGTGCGGGGCGCGGCTCGCGGACGTCGGGCCAGCGCACGGGCACGACCAGGTTGACCCGCGATGGGCCGCCCTGCGAGCAGTGAGCACCGAGCAGCACAAACAGACCAGCGAGAACAACACGACAGACCAGGAGAAGTAGCCGTGCCGGTTCCGAAGCGCAGGCAGTCGCGCAGCAACACCCGCAGCCGCCGCGCCCAGTGGAAGGCCTCCGCGCCGACCCTGGTGCGCTGTGAGAATCCCGCCTGCCGCGAGCCCAAGCTGCCGCACGTCATTTGCCACAACTGCGGCACCTACAACCGACGCGCGGTCGCCGCGGGTTGATCGAAGCGGACTGATGGCACCCTCCGAGGGGGCGGAGATGAGCGACAGCGGAGAGCGTTTCCACGAGCTGGAGTCGATCGCCGGTGTCGCCATCGACCACGCCATCCTCGAGCGCGCTGTCACGCACCGCTCGTTCGCCTACGAGAACGGTGGGCTGCCGACCAACGAGCGCCTGGAGTTCCTCGGCGACGCCGTCCTCGGCGTCATCGTCACCGAGACGCTGTTCCGCCGCTTCCCCGACCTGCCTGAGGGGCAGCTCGCCAAGCTGCGGGCGGCGGTCGTCAACATGCGCGCGCTCGCCGACGTCAGTCGCTCGCTCGGGCTGGGCGAGTTCCTGCGCCTCGGCCGCGGGGAGGAGTCGACCGGCGGCCGCGACAAGTCGTCGATCCTGGCCGACGCGCTCGAGGCGCTGATCGGCGCCGTCTACTTCGCCACCGGTATCGAGGCGGCCGACGCCTTCGTGCATCGGCTCTTCGACCCGCTGATCGACGACGCGGCCCGTCGTGGCGCGGGCCTCGATTGGAAGACCTCGCTGCAAGAGCTCACCGCGGCGCTGATGCTCGGCGTCCCGTACTACGAGATCGACGAGAGCGGGCCCGACCACGAGAAGACGTTCACCGCGAAGGTGCGGGTCGGCGGGGTCGCCTACGGCGGCGGCACCGGCCGCAGCAAGAAAGAGGCCGAGCAGCAGGCCGCCGAAGAGGCGTGGAACCGGATCAGGGAGTCCGCCGACGCCGACGCCGGCGAGACCGCGGCCGGCGCCGAGTGACCGATGCCCGAGCTACCGGAGGTTGAGACCGTCCGGCGCGGTCTCGAGCGCTTTGTCGTCGGGCGAGTGATCTCCGCGGTCGAGGTTTGCCACCCGCGCGCCGTGCGTCGCCACCTGCCGGGCGCGGCCGACTTCACCGCCGCGCTGCTCGGCCGCCGTGTCGTCGCGGCGTGCCGCCGCGGCAAGTACCTGTGGCTGCCGCTTGACTCCGCAGACGCGCTGATCGCGCACCTCGGCATGAGCGGCCAGTTTCGAATGCTCGATTCGTCGCAACCCGACGGTCCGCATCTGCGGGTGCGGTTCTCGTTTTCGGACGGCGGCCCGCAGCTGCGCTTCGTCGACCAGCGGACCTTCGGCGGCCTTGCGCTGTCGCCTGGGGGCGCGGACCTCCCCCACGAGATCGCGCACATCGCGCCGGACGTGCTCGAAGACGCGTTCGACGACGACGCGTTTCATCTCGCGTTGCGGCGGCGGCGCACCGGATTGAAGCGCGCGTTGCTCGATCAGACACTCGTCTCCGGCGTCGGCAACATCTACGCCGACGAGGGATTGTGGCGTGCTCGATTGCACTACGCGCGGCCGACCGAGACGATGCGTCGGCCGGAATCGCAGCGGCTGCTCGACGGCGTGCGCGCGGTGATGGGGAGCGCGCTGGCCCAAGGCGGGACGTCATTCGACTCGCTTTACGTCAACGTCAACGGCGAAAGCGGCTACTTCGAACGCTCCCTCGAGGTGTACGGGCGCCGCGGCGAGCCGTGCTCGCGCTGCGGGTCGTCGATCCGCCGGGAATCGTTCATGAACCGCTCGTCGTACTTCTGCCCGACCTGCCAACGGCGTCCGCGAAACCCGCACTGGTGACTACGGTGAAACCGTGAGTGAGCCAGACGTCATCGGCGACGACCGCGGTCGAGGCCGCGGCACGACAGCGTTAGTTGTCGTTATGGCGTTGGCCTTGGTCGCCGCACTGGCCGTGAATTCGCTGCGCCACAAGGGTTCCCCGAACGCCACGCCGGCGCCTCCGTCATCGGCGTCGTCGTCACCATCTCCGCAGCCATCGGTCGTGCCCACATCAACTGCCACAGCTGCCGGGCCACAAGTCGTGCTGCGGATTGGCGATGAGATCGCCATCGCGGTTGACAACCTGCTGGTCGCCCGAGACACGTTGCCGGCCGGCACGACGAACGTGTGGGCGACGACGCTCGACTCCGACTCGTCGATTCCTGCCCCGAACGCGGACGTCATCCATCTCTTTGGCCTGAGCGCCGGCCGGGCGTTCCAGCAAGACATCGGCCCCACGTCGTCCGGACTCACCGACCTCGGCGCCGCCACCGCTGTGCTGCAGACGCAGGAGTACCCGGTGCTCGTCCACGACGGCGAACCGGTGAAGGTCGGTTCACCGGTCATCGCGCCCGACCTTGGCTTGGCTGGCGCGGAGCTACCCGTCGGCTGGTCGCCTGGCCGCTTCGAGAATCTCGGCTACTCCGGCCTGCTGATCAAGCCGGTCGGCGCGAGCGGAAACGTGGAGATCGCGTCGTGGTCGCCCGGCGGTGTTCCGCATCCCGTGACGAAGTCCGGTCGGCTGCTCGGCGTGAGCGACGCGGGTCAGGCGATGTGGCTCGACCCGAGTTGTCCAGACGGACCGAACTGCGCGCTCTACGTCGGGGACATCGGCGGCGTCCATCCGGGAGGCGGCGTTCGCGCGCCCACTGGCGCCCGGTTCGTCGACTCGCCTGCCTCACTCGGCGGCGGTGGTTACCTGGCCGCGGCCGCCATCGGCCGCCAAGGCGAGCCGATGCTGGTGCTGGTCGCGCCGTGGCAAGGCACCGCGGCCATCATCAACGGAAGCGCCGGCGTCGTCACGTCGTCCGGGATGTTCTGGCTCGACGGAACGCACCTGATCTTCGCGGCCGACAACGCCGCGACGGGCGGCGTCATGCGGCTGGTGGAGTTCGACGTGAACCGCGGGACCGTCACGCCGTTCGGGCCGCCGCTTCCGGAGAACGCGCAGCTCCTGACGGCGTTCGGGTCGACCGGCGGCGTCAGCGTGCTGCCATGAGTGATCCGGGAGACCGGGCCAGGTTGACCGTCTGGGTGCGCGGCCGGGTGCAGGGCGTGGGCTTTCGGTGGTGGGTGCGGTCGCGCGCGCTTGAGCTCGGCCTGGTGGGCAGCGCGACGAATCTGGACGACGGCCGGGTGCAGGTCGACGCCGAAGGCCCGCGCGAGGCTTGCGAACAGCTGCTCGCGCTGTTGAGCGGGCCACCGCGTGAGCACCGGCCCGGCGCGGTCATCGGGGTGGTCGAGCGGTGGTCGCAGCCGCGTGGCGTCGATCACATCCGAGGCTTCGTCGAGCGTTGAGACGCCGATGCCGTGATGCGAATCACCCGGTCGATCTCCGCTGATTTGCCGCTTTTCGTGCCCGGTTTAGCCAGCTTTATGGAGATCGCATCGTGATCAAATTGTGACGCCGGGGTTGACCGACACCCGGCCGAGTGCGACCCTAGAAGTCAACCAGACCCCATACCGCGGAAGCGGCGCCCGACGTGTCACCGTGCGTCTAAACGCCGCAGCCGAAATCCAATGGAGGACCTCCATGGCAAAGGCGCTTCTCGGTCATCTCGGTGGTCCTGACCCTCGATTGCTGTCGGAGATGCGCCGGCTGCAGCAGCGTGTGCAGGATCTCGAGAACGAGTGTCTTCGTCTGCAGGCCGCCAATGACGCGCTGAGCGCCGAGGCCGCCCGCGACGAGCTGTTGACGCTCCCCGCACCGGAGGCAGAGCCCGCGTTCAGCTAGGGCTTTTCCGACAAACCACAGGGACGCTTACCCGCAAGGGAAGCGTCCCTTTCCTTTGCCCATCGGGGGATCGGTCGCCGGCCACCGAAGCCGTCGCGGCTCTGGTGCGCGCTCCGCGGCGCCTCGACCGGGACCGGCCGGTAGGCTGACCCCGGTTCGACCCGCGCTGCGCGACGTCGGCGCCCGACCGGCGCAGGCGTTGATCAAGGTCAGCGCTTCCCCGCTCGTCGGCCGCCCGATCGTCACGCCTCGATGCACCGGGAGCGCGCAGCCGTGTACCTGAAGAGCCTCACGCTTCGCGGGTTCAAGTCGTTCGCGTCGTCCACCACGCTGCGGCTCGAGCCCGGCATCACCTGTGTGGTCGGGCCCAACGGGTCCGGCAAGTCGAACGTCGTCGACGCGCTCGCCTGGGTGATGGGCGAGCAGGGCGCGAAGACGCTGCGCGGCGGCAAGATGGAGGACGTCATCTTCGCCGGCACCGCCGGTCGGCCGCCGCTCGGCCGCGCCGAGGTGCAGCTCACGATCGACAACAGCGACGGCGCACTGCCGATCGAGTACTCCGAGGTCACCATCAGCCGCACCCTGTTCCGCACCGGCGGCAGCGAGTACGCGATCAACGGGCGCGCGTGCCGGCTGCTCGACGTGCAGGAGCTGCTCAGCGACTCCGGCATCGGCCGTGAGATGCACGTCATCGTC
>DASVDW010000121.1:0-17053 GCA_036380925.1 Acidothermaceae bacterium | reverse complement strand
GGCATGCGCGACGTGCACTGGGGCTGACAGCATCCGCGCCGCGCAGCGGCGCCATCAGACCGCGAGCCGCCGGGTCGAACCCCCCACCGACCCGGTGGCTCGCTCCTTTTCTCGCGGTGATCATGCAGTTAGGCGCAACGGGCGCATCTTGCGGTTGCGCCTAACTGCATGATCACGGGAGTGGGGTGGCGGCGGGGCGCCCGCGCAACGCGTGGCAGGCGACCGCCGCCGCAGCGGCGACGTTGAGCGAGTCGACGCCGTTGCTCATCGGGATCCGCACGGGTAGCGCCGCGTTCAGCGCCCGCGCGGACAGGCCAGGCCCTTCGGCGCCGAGCAGCAGCGCCAGCTTCGCGTCGTCCGGATATCGCAACTGGTCGATCGAGGCGGCCGAAGCGTCCGGCGTGAGCGCCAGCAATTCGAAGCCGGACGACGTGAGCTCGTGCAAACCGCCGGGCCACGTCGCGAAGCGGGCGTAGGGGATGGCGAACACCTCCCCCATCGACACCCGCACCGACCGTCGGTACAGCGGGTCGGCGCAACTCGGCGACAGCAGGACGGCGTCCATCCCGAGGCCGGCCGCGCACCGGAAGATGGCGCCGAGGTTGGTGTGGCTGTTCACGTCCTCGAGGACGACGACGCGGCGCGCCCGGGGAAGCAGCGCCTGGACCGTCGGCAATGGAAGCCGCGCCATCGCCGCGAGCGCGCCGCGGTGCACGTGGAAACCGGTGATCTCCCGCAGCAGGTCTTCCGAACCGACGTACACCGGCGCGGCGAGGCCGTCGACCAGCGAGCGAACTGCGGGCAGCCATCGCTCGCTGGTCAGCGCCGACCGCATCGGGTAGCCGGCGCGGACCGCGCGGCGCATCACCAGCTGTCCTTCCGCGATGAAGATGCCCTCGGCCGGCTCGGTGCGCCGTCGTAGCTCGACATCCGTGAGTGCCCGATAGTCGGCCAGCCGTGGATCGTCTGCGGTGTCGACGAAGACGGTGGACGTCACGGTCGGCATCATCTCCGACGTCCGTCGTTTCCAGCCAATCTCGCGTACCGTGGGGGTAAGGATCACCTCCCGAGGAGTTGGCATTCGATGAACGACCTCGACGTCATGACCGGCCGCTCCCGCGGCTCGCTGATGCGCAGCGCGCGCGCAGGCGTCGCGTTGTTCGGCAGCGGTTTCGTCGTGGGCATTGTGGTGGCGTTGGTTTTCGGGGCGTTGATCCGCACGATCGTCGTCGTCGCCGCGATCGTCATCGTGCTGATCGCAGCCGCCCGAATGGCGATGGGCCGCAAGCGCTACTGACGTCTCACCAATCCAGGAAAAGCTTGACCGTCACGGCTATCCCGGCGGTGACGATGATGACGCGCAGCAGGTTCGGCGGCAGCCGGCGTCCATAGCGCGACCCGACCTGCCCGCCGAGGGTGGCGCCCGCCGCGAGGACAACCGCCGGCAGCCAGGCGACCGACGCGAATATCGCGAACAGCACCGCGCCGACGCCGTTGACCAACGCGGCCAGCACGTTCTTGAGCGCGTTGAGCCGCTGCAGGTGGTCGTCGACGAAGATGCCGAGCAGCGCGATCAAGATGACGCCCTGTGCCGCCCCGAAGTAGCCGCCGTACACGGCGGTGAGGAAGACACCGACGTCCAGCACCGGCTCGCGATGGCGTGTCGCCGCCGTGCTCGCCCGGCGCGCGGCCACTCGCGCCGCCAGCCGCGGTTGGACGATCACCAGCCCGACCGCGACCAGCACCAGGAAGGGCACCACCTTCTCAAACGCCGCCCCCGGCAGCGCGAGCAAGAGCACCGCTCCGGCCAGCCCACCGGCGACGGAGATCGCGCCAAGGCGGCGAATCCGCGAACGCTGGCCGGCCAGCTCCCGCCGGTAGCCGATCGCGCCGCTGATCGAGCCCGGCACCAAGCCGATGGTGTTGGTGACGTTCGCGACCTTCGGTGAGAAGCCGAACGCCAGCAGCGTGGGGAAGGTTAGCAGCGAGCCGGAGCCGACGACGGTGTTCACCGTGCCGGCGACGACACCGGCCCCAAACACGCCGGCCATCTGAATCGCACTGAGGGCCGGCACGAACCGATGCTAACGGCCGCCCGGCAAGCGAGAGTCGGCGCGTCGCCGGTTCAAGCGGGCCCGCTCGCCGTCCGACGCAATTCGAGTGAGCCGTTCGGAGCAACGGCGGCGCCGGATGGCGCTTGCCACGCTCGCCATGACCGCGCTGCTATGCGCTGGCACGGGTGAGGCGTGGGCGGATCAGGTCGGCGACGCGAAGGCGGAGGCGGCGCGCGTGACGGCGCAGGTCGCGCGGCTGCAGCCGAAGGTCGACGAGGCGCTCGCGGACTACGAGACGGCGTTGAACGCGGTCGGCCAGTCGGTGTCGGTGAGCGTCGCGGCCCGGCGGGCGTACCAGGCCCTGCAGGCGCAGGCGGACGCGGCGGACGCGACCCACGACGCCCGCGCCGTGGCGCTTTACGAGTCCGGCGGCACCATGGTGCTGTACGCCGCGGTGCTCCAAAGCGGCGATCCGAACAACCTCCCGCAGGTGCCGCTGCTCACCGGCGTGGTGGCCCGCGACGCGGCGGCGGCCGCGACCGCCAGGCGAGTCGCGCGGGCGGCCGAGCAGCGCGCCGACGCGGCCGACAACGCGATCGCGACCAGTCTGACCAACGCCGACGCGGTCGACCAGCGGCTCGGCCAACTGCAGGCCTTGCTCTCCGAACAGCAAGCGCTGCTGGACGCCGCGTCCGCGAAAGCCAAGCGGCTGCAGGCGGTGCGGGACGCCGCCGCGGCGGTGGCGGCGGCCCGGGCCGCGGCCGCCATGGCGAACGCCGACGCCGCGTCGTCCGTCACGCCCTATCCGATCCCGCCCGCGTACCGGGCGCTCTACCACGCGGCGGCGACGACCTGCCCGGGCCTTTCCTGGACCGTGCTAGCGGCGATCGGGCAGGTCGAAACCCATCACGGCAGCGGCACGATGGTGTCGACGGCGGGCGCGCTGGGGCCGATGCAGTTCATGCCGGCGACGTTCGCGCACTACGCGGTCGACGGCGACGGCGACGGCAAGGCCGACATCATGAGCCCGGCGGATTCCATCTACACGGCGGCCCGCTACCTGTGCGCGAACGGCGCGGGACACGGCGACGCCGGCCTTTACAACGCGGTGTGGCACTACAACCACGCGGATTGGTACGTGGCCCTCGTGCTGTCACTCGCGGGCAAGATCAGCTGAGTCGTCCAGCGGCGCCGACCGGACCGCCGGCGGTCGTGGCGCGGGCGTCGGCGGCGCCGGGCTGGCCGGCCGCGGCTCGGCGGTGTTGCCGAACAGCCCGCCCAGCGCCTCGATCGCCTTGCCCATCTCGCTCGGCACGATCCACAGCTTGTTCGCGTCGCCGCGGGCGATCTGCGGCAGCATCTGCAGGTACTGGTACGCGAGCAACTCGGCGTCCGGCTTTCCTTCGTGAATCGCCTCGAAGACCGTCTCGATCGCCTTTGACTGGCCCTGCGCTCGCAGGGCCTGCGCCTCGGCGTCCGCCTTGGCCTGGGTGACCGCGGCCTGGGCGTTGCCCTCGGCGCGCAGGATCGCCGACTGCTTCTCGCCTTCGGCAGTGAGGATCTGCGACTGCTTCAAGCCCTCGGCGGTGAGGATCGCGGCGCGCTTGTCACGATCGGCGCGCATCTGCTTTTCCATCGAGTCCTTGATGGAGCCGGGCGGGTCGATCGACTTCAGCTCCACCCGGTTGACCCGTAGGCCCCATTTGCCGGTGGCCTCGTCGAGCACGCCTCGCAGCTGCGCGTTGATCTCCTCGCGAGAGGTCAGGGTCTTCTCAAGGTCCATGCCACCGACAACGTTGCGCAGCGTGGTGACCGTGAGCTGCTCGACGCCTTGGATGTAGTTCGCGATCTCGTACGTCGCCGCCTTTGGATCGGTGACGGAGAAATACAAGACAGTGTCGATCCCGACCACCAGGTTGTCTTCGGTGATCACCGGCTGCGACGGGAAGGACACAACTTGTTCCCGCAGGTCGATCAGCGGACGAAGCCGATCGACGAACGGGACGACGATGTTCAGGCCCGGGAGCAGTGTCTTGTTGTACCGGCCGAAGCGCTCCACAATGCCCGCGCGGGCCTGCGGCACGATCCGCACCGTTCGCCCGATCACAAGCAAGATGAAGACCGCCACGATGATGAGCGCGATGACTTCGGGACCCATGACTACTCCGATCCGTAAACGAACGCGGTGGCACCCTGGATCTTCACGACGTCGACCGACGCCCCGACTTGCAGAACTTGGTCCTCGATGTAGGCCCTGGCGGTCCAGACCTCGCCGCCGATCTTGACTCGGCCATCGTGCGCGCTCACCGTCTCAAGCACCAGCGCGCTCTGTCCAACGAGGGCGTCGACCCCGCTGCGCAACTGCGCGGGCGTGCGCAGGTGCGCCTTGGCGATGGGCCGGGCGAGTCCGACCAACGCCGCCGAGCCGACGATGAACGCGATGAGCTGCACCGCCACCGGGCCGCCGAGGACCGCGACGAGGAGCGCCGCGACGGCGGCGACAGCGACGAAACCGAGAATCAGGGTCAGGGTGACCGCTTCTGCCCCCGCACAGATCGCCGCCACGATGGCCCAAACGACCCAGGCGGACATACCTCGATGATAGGCGAGTTTCGCGGCCGACGACGGATCAGCGACGGGCGCGGGCGCTGTACCGGCCGTCTCGGTGGTCCAAGGCGAGCGGCAGACCGAACGTCGCGGACAGCGTCTCCTCGGTGAGCACCTGTCCGATCGGGCCGTGCGCCACCGCGCGGCCACCGCGCAACAACAACGCGTGGGTGAAGCCGACCGGGATTTCCTCGACGTGATGCGTCACCAACACGGTGGTCGGCGCGGTCGGGTCGGCGGCGATCGTGGCGAGCCGGCCGACGAGGTCCTCGCGGCCGCCGAGGTCGAGGCCGGCCGCCGGCTCGTCGAGTAACAACAACTCGGGGTCGGTCATCAACGCGCGCGCGATTTGGGCGCGCTTGCGCTCCCCTTCCGACAAGGTCCCGTAGGTGCGGTCGCGCAGATGGTCGCAGCCGACCTGCTTCAACACGTCGTCCGCCCGCGCTTCGTCGTTCTCGTCGTAGCGCTCCCGCCAGCGACCGACCATCCCGTACGACGCGGTGAGGACGACGTCGCGCACCCGCTCACGCGCCGGGATCCGCTCCCCCAACGCGACGCTCGACAACCCGATGCGCGGCCGCAGCTCGAACACGTCGACCGCGCCGAGCCGGTCGCCGAGCACGTGGACGACGCCACGGGTTGGGAACAGCCGGGTCGACGCCACCCGCAGCAACGTGGTCTTGCCGGCGCCGTTCGGCCCGAGAATCACCCACCGCTGGTCGGGCTCCACCTGCCAGTCGACCGCGTCGACCAGGGTTGCGCCGTCGCGGACGACGGCCACGCCGCGAAGGTCCAGAACGTCGGCAATCGTGTCGGGCACGATGAGAACCTATCGAGCCGTCGGCCGTGGTCGCGCTCTTAGGCTGGACGACGTGCCGAGCCCGTCCGTCGACCCCCAGGTCGCAGGTCTGTTGGCGGCGTGGGCGGCGGCCGCGGTCGGGCGGCAGGTGAAGATCGACCAGGCGGCGGCGGCTCTCGAGTCGGTCGCGGACGGGCATGTCGTCGTCGGGCTGGCCGGCCGCTGCGACGCGGCGTCGACCGAGCTCTCCCTGGCGGCCGCGCTCACTGAACTGGTGGACGCCCGGCCGCCCGTGGTGCGGGTCGCCTTCCCGGCGCCCGGCGACCCGCTCGGCCTGGGCGCGGCCGGCCCGTTCACGTCGTCCGCGGTGCTCGCCGGGTCGGCGGTGGTCGTCGGCGGCGTCGGTCTGGTGCCGGAGCCTGATCCGCGCGGATCGTCGTATCGCGGCGTGCGCTGGCAGGCGTTCCGGTTGACCGCCGCGGCGACGTCCGCGGTGGCGTCGCCCACCCTCGATGTCGCGCCGTCGCGCATCATCGAGCAAGCCGACCGGGCGCTGCGGCGCGCGTTGCGTGACGCGACACAAACGCTCGAGGACGTCGACCTCGCGCGGTGGCGCCCGCAGGCGGCCACCGGCGGGTTGGCCGCGGCCGCCGCGCTGCGCACCACGTTGCGGGCGCTTCCGCCGTCCTGGCCGCTGGCCGCGAGGGCGCTCGCCGAACGGTCGATCGGGTTGTGGCGCGCCCTCGACGTGGTCGGCGCGGACGACGGCGCCGCGTCGGCGTCGGCGGACGCGATGCGGCGGTCCGCCGTCCGCGACCTGTCGCGTGCCGTGCGGGAGGCGGCGATGGTGGCGTTCAACGTCCCGGCCAGCGCGCTGCTGGCCCACTCGACCTAGGGCGGTAGCGTGACCGGCGTTATGACCGCCGAGCCGACCGTGTCGAACGCCAACGAGAGAACCCTGCTGGTGACCCTCACCGGTCGCGACCGCCCCGGCGTCACGTCGCGGCTCTTCGGCGAACTCGCCGGCTTCGACGCCGTGGTGCTCGACGTCGAGCAAATCGTTTTGCGCGGCCGCCTCATACTCGGCGTCGTTGTCGCGCTCGCGTCCGCCGAGGCGGCCGACGAGTTGGCGTTGCGCGACGCGCTCGCCACGATGGCCCGCGAACTCGGACTTGACTTCGAGGTCGCCGTCGGCCACGACGACGCCGCCGCGCCGGCGCCCGGCCCCCTGCAGGTGACCGTGCTCGGGAATCCGCTGCGGCCGTTCGGCCTGGCACGAGTCGCGGGCGCGCTCGCCGGCTGCGGCGCCAACATCGACCGGATCGAGCGGTTGGCGCGCTACCCGGTCACCTGCGTCGAGCTGGAGGTGTCGGGCGCCGCGCCCGACCTGCTGCGCGCGCGGCTGACCGCGGAGGCGGCCGACGCGGGCGTCGACGTCGCCGTGCAGCAAAGCGGCCTGTATCGCCGGGCCAAGCGGCTGGTGGTCATGGACGTCGACTCCACGTTGGTGCAAGGCGAGGTCATCGAGATGCTCGCCGAGCGCGCCGGTTGCGGAGCCCAGGTGGCCCGCATCACCGAGGCGGCGATGCGCGGAGAACTGGACTTCGAGCGGTCGCTGCGCGAACGGGTCGGGTTGCTGGCCGGCCTGCCGGAGTCGGCGGTGGCGGCGGTGCGTGACTCGTTGACCTTGACGCCGGGTGCGCGCACCTTGATCCGCACGCTGAAGCGGCTGGGCTACCTGGTGGCGATCGTGAGCGGCGGCTTCACCCAGGTGACCGACGCGCTCGTCGCCGACCTCGGCCTCGACTTCGCCGCGGCGAACACCTTGGAGGTCGTCGACGGCCGGTTGACCGGTCGGCTGCTCGGCGAGGTGGTCGATCGGCCGGGCAAAGCCGCCGCGCTCGAGCGTTTCGCCGCCGCCGCTGGCGTCCCGCTGGCCCAAACGATCGCGATCGGCGACGGCGCGAACGACCTGGACATGCTCGGTCGCGCCGGGCTGGGTGTGGCGTTCAACGCCAAGCCGGCCGTGCGGAAGGCGGCCGACGCCGCCGTGAACGTGCCCTATCTCGACGCGGTGCTGTACCTGCTCGGCATCAGCCGAGACGAGATCGAGGCCGCTGACGCGGCGGGCGACCCGCTTCCCGACGCCGGTGTCGTCGGACGGTCAGCCGCCGAACAGGGCGGCCCACACCTGCGGGCCGACGACGCCCGGCCGCTCGACCGACAGGTGGTGGTCGAGCTCGAACCGGGTGGTGGCCGCGGCTGACTTCGGCCCGTAGCGCCCGTCGACGTCGAGTTGGTAGCCGGCGGCATTCATCTTCTGCTGCCAGAGCTTCACGTCGGCGCGCACCGCGCCGACGTCGCGCACGGTCAGGTAGTGGCCGCTCCACGCGGGTGCGGCGCCGGCCGGCTTTGGCGCGGGCGCGGGCGCCGGCGCCGACACCGCGACGACCGGAACCGACGTGGGACTGGGCTGGGCCGGCGGGGTGACGGGCGCGAGCGGCGCGCGTGGGGCGTCGCGGGAGGCCTGCCGGTCGTCGACCAGCTGCAGCTTCGCGGAGCAGGCCGGCCAGGGCTGCCAGCCGCGTTGCGCGTAGAGCTGTTGCGCCGCCTGATCCTGGACGGCCGGCGGGGCGTCCGACGGCAGCCCGGAGTAGCCGAGGCCGCGCCAGGTGGCGAGGTTGAACTGGTAGGCGCCGTAATAGCCGTTTCCGGTGTTGGTCGCGTAGTTCCCGCTCGACTCGCACATGCGCAGTTGGGCCCAGGTGTCCGGCGTCACCGCGCCTGCGGCTCCCGCCAGGCTGAGGGTCTCCCCTGCGATGACCGCGGCCGCGACGCCGGTGGCCGCCATTGTCCGCTGTGCCGCGCTCGGCGGCGCGGGCTTTGCGTGCCGCGGACCCGACGGTTTGGCGTGGCGCGGGCCTGCGTAGCGATGCGAACCCATGTCGTCCTTCCAACGCCGGCGAGGTGAGCTGTCGGGTTCGGGCGGAAGGGTTGCCCGGCCGCGCGGGTCGCGCGGCTTCACCCCAAGGGTGCTCATCGTGCTTGATCTGCTGTGCTGGGCACCCGGTGTCGGGTCCCCCGCTCCTGCCTGTGTGACTAGCGCGGACCGCGTGCCCCCGGCAGGATGCGGCGTGAGGGCGCGGTGTGCCGTCCGTTCACGACATGCGTTCGATTCGACACGTCGGCGCGTCGCCTTGACCTGGCACCGGGTAAACGCTAGCTGCAATTCCCCCGTTCGGCCCAATCGCCCGGCGATCTTGTGGACGAACGCGCACAATGGCGCCGTGTCACCGCAGTCCGAGGCCGCGCTCGCGGTCGCCATCGCGCTCGCCGTTGTCGCCGTCGCCGCGTATGCCTTCGGGCGTGGCTCACGAGGTCGGCGGATAGGCCGGCGAATCGGCCAGTTCGGCGAGATGGTCGTCCGGTGCCGGTCCGGCCACCTCTTCACGACGGTCTGGGTGCCCGGCGCGTCGTTCAAGGCGATCCGGCTCGGCGTGGTCCGGTTCCAGCACTGCCCGGTCGGCGAGCACTGGACCCTCGTGACGCCGGTGAACCGCGACGGTCTCTCGGACGCCGAACGCCGAATCGCCGACGCGAACCGGGACGCGCCGGTCCCGTGACCGGCCGCCCTTGGCATTCGTGACTGTTGCTGTGCACAGCAACAGCAAGCGTCACGAACTTTCCTCAGGCGCCCATCGCGTGCACGCCACCGTCGACATGCACGATCTCGCCGGTGGTCTTCGGGAACCAGTCGGACAGCAGCGCGACCACCGCGCGGGCGGCCGGCTCCGCGTCGCTGACGTCCCATTCCAGAGGCGACCGCTGGCCCCACACCGAGGCCAGCGAGTCAAAACCGGGGATGCCCTTCGCCGCCATGGTGCGGATCGGGCCCGCCGACACCAAGTTGACGCGCACGTTCTGCTTTCCGAGATCCCGAGCCAGGTAGCGCGCGCACGACTCGAACGCCGCCTTCGCCACGCCCATCCAGTCGTACAGCGGCCAGGCCACCGACGAGTCGAAGTCAAGACCCACGACCGATCCGCCGTCCGGCATCAGCGGCAGCGCGGCCACCGTGAGCGCCTTCAGGGAGTACGCCGACACGTGCAGCGCGGTGGCGACGTCGTCCCAGCCGGTGTTGAGGAAGTTGCCGCCGAGCGCCGCCTCGGGCGCGAACCCGATCGCGTGCACCACTCCGTCGAGTCGGTCGAGGTGCTCACCCACCCGCGACGGCAGCGCCGCCAGGTCGTCGGTCGACGTGACGTCGAGTTCGATCACCGGCGCGGGCTTGGGCAACCGACCCGAGATCCGCTCGGTGAGCCGCATCGCCCGGCCGAACGACGAGAGCACGACGTGGGCGCCCTCTTCTTGCGCGAGCCGAGCGACGTCGAACGCGATCGACGCGTCGGTGAGGACGCCGGTTACCAGCAGCCGCTTGCCGGTGAGCAGACCCATCAGTGCCCCATTCGCAGTGTCGGGATCGCCGATCTCGAGATCGGCAGTGTCAACTAGTGCCCCATGCCCAAGCCGCCGTCGACAGGAATGACGGCGCCGGTGATGTACGACGCGTCGTCGCTGGCCAAGAAACGGACCACACCGGCGATCTCGTCGGTCGTGGCGTAGCGCCGCAACGGCACTTGACTCAATATCTCCGCCCGCCGCTCGTCGGACAGCACGGCGGTGAGCTCGGTGTCGACGAACCCGGGCGCGACGACGTTGGCGGTGATGCCGCGCGATCCGAACTCGCGCGCGACCGACCGGGCGAAGCCGACCAAGCCCGCTTTGGTGGCGGCGTAATTGGCCTGGCCCGCCGAACCGGACAGGCCGACCACGGATGAGATGAAGATCATTCGTCCACTGTGCGCGCGCAGCATGCCGCGCGCGGCCCGCTTCGCCACCCGATAGGCGCCGGTGAGGTTGGTGTCGACGACGACGTCCCAGTCGTCGTCCGACATCCGCAGCAGCAAGGTGTCACGGGTGATGCCGGCGTTCGCGACGAGCACCTCGACAGGGCCGTGCTCCGCTTCGACCGCGGCGAACGCGGCCTCGACGTCGTCCGGCTTGGTGACGTCAGCTCGGACGCCGAAAAGGCCGTCCGGCGCGCCGCTCGAGCGGTAGGTGACCGCGACTCGGTCGCCCGCCGCGGCGAACGACCGTGCGATCGCGAGCCCGATGCCACGGCTGCCGCCGGTGACCAGGACCGAACGCCCCACTGCCCATCCTCCTGCTCCCCGACCCGGCCCGCGGCCGGGTGCGGCCCGTAGTCCCCGAAGCCGCCTCGGCGAGGGTATCGGTACGGCTGTCGCGACGCCGCTTTACTCCGTCTGGAGCAGCGCGCGTCGAACGGCCGGATGGGTGACGACACTCCCCCTGGCTTACCGGAAATCGCGCCGACCGGGCCTGTCAGCGGCCTGGTTCAGGGCCGAAGCTTTCTTTGTCACGCCGGTACGCACTATCAGCCAGGAGACACCGATGAGCACGATGACCGCAGACAGCCTCAGCACCGTCAGCGCGAACGTCCTTGCCGACGGGATCGTCGTCCGGCTGAGCGGTTCCCTCGACGCCGCGTCGCTTCCTGAGCTGCGCGCCACGTTGCTGCGTCCGCGGCCGGAAGGCTGCGACGACGTGCTTGTCGACGCCGGCCACGTCAGCGAGGTGCACGAGCGGGCGCTCGCTGTGCTCGTCGCCGCCGCGGACTGGGCGAGCGAGACCGGCGGCCGGTTGCAGTTCGCCGCGCTGTCGAACCCGCTGCTTGAGACCGCCGAGCACTTCGGCGTCACCGACTTGCTGCCGCGTCTGCCCGGCCCGGGGGGGCGGGCAGAAGCGCCAGCGAGTCGGCGGAAGGCTCACCGCTAAGCCTTTGCGACGTCGACGCCGCCCGGCCGGAGAACCTTCCGACCGGGCGGCGTTCTTTTGCGCGGCCGCGCGTCGCCGGTTGATCACCACCGGAGCGCTATCCGGGCCCGGTTAGTGTTGCTCGCAGGTCACCACCGGCGCCCGAAGGGATCCACCAGATGCCCCATTCGATCGACGAGAGGTTCCTCGCGTTGCCTTCGCGTCAGCTCGCCGACGCCGCCCTCACCAAGGCCCGCGAGCTCGGCGCGCGACACGCCTCGTTTCGGGTCGAACGCATTCGCACCCAACAGCTGCGCATGCGCGACGCCAGCCTCGAGGGACGGCTCGACGACGAGGAGACCGGTTTCGCCGTCCAGGTCGTGCACGACGGCACGTGGGGGTTCGCCGCCGGCGTCGACCTCACTCCCGAGGCCGCGGTGCGCGTGGCCGAACAGGCGGTCGAGATCGCCAAGGCGAGCCGCGGCATCAACCGCGAGCCGATCGAGCTGGCCGACGAGCCGGTGTACGCCGACGCCACCTGGGTGTCGGCCTACGACGTCAACCCGTTCGACGTGCCAGACGCCGACAAGGTGGCGCTCCTCGCCGAGCGCTCGGCGCGACTGCTCGCCGCTGAGGGCGTCGACCATGTCGACGCCGGCGTCGCGCAGGTGTTGGAGAACAAGTTCTACGCCGACTTGGCGGGCACCACGACCACGCAGCAGCGGGTGCGGCTGATGCCCACCCTCACCGCGGTGAGGGTGGATCCCGAGTCGGGCCAGTTCGAAACGATGGACACCATCGCGCCGCCGGTCGGCCGCGGCTGGGAGTTCATGACCGGCGTTGGCTGGGACTGGGACGCCGAAATCGAAGAGATTCCCACCCTGCTGGTGGAAAAGATGAAGGCTCCATCCGTCGAGGCGGGCGGCTACGACCTGGTCATCGATCCGTCGAACCTGTGGCTCACCATCCACGAGTCGATCGGCCACGCCACCGAACTCGACCGCGCCCTCGGCTACGAGGCGGCGTACGCCGGGACGAGTTTCGCGACCTTCGACAAACTCGGCACGCTCAAGTACGGGTCGCCGCACATGCACGTCACCGGTGACCGCAACGCCGAACACGGCCTGGCCACCGTCGGCTGGGACGACGAAGGGGTGGCGGCCCAGCAATGGGATCTGGTGCGCGGCGGCAGGTTGGTCGGGTATCAACTCGATCGGAGGATGGCCAAGCTCAAGGGACTCGGCCGGTCGAATGGCTGCGCGTTCGCCGACTCCCCGTCGCATGTGCCAGTGCAGCGAATGGCCAACGTGTCGTTGCAACCCGCCGCGGGCGGCCCGTCGACCCAAGAGCTCATCGCCGGAGTCGAGCGCGGCATCTACATCGTCGGCGACAAGAGTTGGTCGATCGACATGCAGCGGTACAACTTCCAGTTCACCGGCCAGCGGTTCTTCGAGATCCGCGCCGGGCGGCTGCTAGGTCAGCTGCGCGACGTCGCGTATCAGGCGACCACCACCGACTTCTGGGGTTCGATGGAGGCCGTCGGCGGTCCGCAGACCTACGTGCTCGGCGGCGCCTTCAACTGCGGTAAGGCCCAACCCGGCCAGACCGCGCCGGTCAGCCACGGCTGCCCGTCGGCGCTGTTCCGCGGCGTCAAAATTCTGAACACCGTCACGGAAGGCGGCCGTTAGATGAGCGACGTGACACCGCAAGAGACCATCGAGCGCGCGCTGTCGTTGGCCGCAAGGCTCAACGATGTCAGCGGTTGCGTTGTCATCGCCGACGAGTCGAGCAGCGCAAATCTGCGCTGGGCCAACAACACCCTCACGACCAACGGCGTCACCCGCGGCCGCCGGTTGACCGTCGTCGCCACCGTCAACGGCGCGCAGGGTGTCGCGGCCGGTGTCGTGTCGCGCAGCGCCGTCCGGTCAACCGATCTCGACGACCTCGTCAACGCCGCCGTCGCCGCGGCCCGCGACAACACGCCTGCGCAAGACGCCGGACCGCTGGTCGAGGCGCACCCGTCAGGCATGTCGTGGGACGATGCGCCAGCGGAGACGTCGGGCGCGGTCTTTTCAAGCTTCACCCGCGACCTTGGTGAGGAGTTGGCGCGCGCGGACCGCGACGGCCGGCTGCTGTTCGGCTACGCCGAGCACGACATGACGACCACGTATCTAGGCAGTTCGACCGGCCTGCGACTGCGCCACGACCAGCCGACCGGGCAGCTGGAGATGAACGCGAAGTCACCCGACTTCGCGCGCTCGGCGTGGGGCGGCGCCGCGACCCGTGACTTCACGGACGTCGAGGTCGCGGGATTGCACAGCGACCTGGCGCAGCGACTGGAGTGGGCGCAGCGCCGTGTCGACCTGCCGCCTGGGCGTTACGACACCGTGTTGCCTCCGACCGCGGTGGCCGACCTGATGATCTACCTCTACTGGTCGGCGGGCGCGCGCGACGCGCATGACGGTCGCACGGTGTTCAGCAAGGCCGGTGGCGGCACCAAGGTAGGCGACACGTTGACGTCGTCCGACATCACGTTGCGCAGCGACCCGAAGGCGCCGCAACTCGAGTGCGGACCGTTCGTCGTCGCGCACACCTCAAGCGCGGAGAGCTCGGTGTTCGACAACGGGCTCGCGCTGCGGCCGACGGCATGGATCGAGTCGGGCAAGCTCGCCTCGCTCATCCAGACGCGCTACTCAGCAAACCTCACCGGCCTCCCGACCACCCCGGCGATCGACAACCTGATCCTCGAGCGGGCCGATGGCGGCCAGAGTCTCGAGGAGATGGTGGCGGCGAGCAAGCGCAGCCTGCTGGTGACCTGCCTTTGGTACATCCGCGAGGTCGACCCGCAGACGCTGCTGCTTACCGGGCTGACCCGCGACGGCGTGTACCTCGTCGAGGACGGCGAGGTCGTCGGCGCGGTCAACAACTTCCGGTTCAACGAGAGCCCGGTCGACCTGCTGCGTAGGGCCACCGACGTCGGAGCGACCGTGCGTTGCCTGCCGCGGGAGTGGAACGACTACTTCACCCGCACCGCGATGCCGGCGATGCGGGTGCCCGACTTCAACATGAGCACGGTCTCGCAGGCCTCCTGACCTCCGACCGGCTAAGCGTCCTCCAGGCGAAAGCCGACCTTCATCGAGACCTGGAAGTGCTCGACCTCACCATCGACGATGTGACCGCGGATCTGGGTCACCTCAAACCAGTCGAGGTGACGCAGCGTCTGGGCGGCCCGCCCCACGCCGTTGCGCACCGCCTGCTGGAGGCTCTCCGTCGACGTGCCGACGATCTCGGTCACTCGGTATGTGCGGTCGCTCATATGACGCTCCTTGACGCACTCGGCCGCCCGCGGCCAGCGCGCGCGGGCTCTCCGCGTACCGTAGAGGAATGGCTACGGCAGGTGGTCGCCGCGACGCGCAGGTGCACCTTGTCACCTCCGCGCGTCGTCCGCATTCCGAGGAGATCTCGGGGCGGGCCCGCCGCTACCTCATCTCGATGGGCGTTCGCACCGTCTGCCTGGTGCTGGCGATCTTCGTGGTCCACGGTTGGCTTCGGCTCATCGCGATCGCGGCGGCGATCGCGCTGCCATGGTTCGCGGTCGTGCTCGCCAACGCGGGCCCCGTTGTGGGCGAGGAGGAGCCGGAGTTCGTCGACCTCGCCCGGCCCGAGATCGAGCAACCCAAGTCGGACGACGCGGAGCGGCCCGGTGAGCCACCGTCCGACGAGAACGCCGAACGTCGCAACACCGCACGTCGCAACACCGCCTGAGCGCAAGGAAATCGATGACCGACCTACTGCCGCACGCCCGCACCGCCGAGCCCGAGCTGCCGCCTGACTGGGCCGCGCAAGTCCGCGCGCTGGCGCAGCAGCGCAACGCGGTGATCCTGGCGCACAACTACCAGGTGCCCGAGGTGCAAGACGTGGCCGACCACGTCGGCGATTCCCTTGCCCTGTCGCGAATCGCGGCCGCGAGCGACGCCGACGTCATCGTGTTTTGCGGCGTGCACTTCATGGCCGAGACGGCCAAACTCCTCGCGCCAACGAAAAAGGTGCTGATCCCAGACCCGGACGCAGGATGCTCGCTCGCCGCCAGCGTCGAAGTCGCCGACGTGGTCGCGTGGAAGCGAGACCACCCGGGCGGCGTCGTCGTCGCCTACGTCAACACGTCCGCCGCGGTGAAGGCGGAGGTCGACGTCTGCTGCACGTCGTCCAATGCCGCCGACGTCGTCCGGTCGATTCCGGACGGCAAGGAAATTTTCTTTCTTCCCGATCAATTTCTCGGCGCGCACGTCAGCCGGGTCACCGGGCGCGACATGGACATCTGGGCGGGCGAGTGCCACGTCCACGCCGAGATCTCGCCCTCGGCGCTCCGGGAGACGCTGGACGCGAACCCCGAGGCCGACCTGCTGGTGCACCCCGAGTGCGGCTGCACCACCACCGCCCTCTACCTCACCAGCACCGGAGATCTGCCGGCCGACCGAACGCGGGTGCTCTCGACCGGCGGCATGGTGCAGTACGCGAAGGAGACGACCGCGCGACGCGTGCTGGTGGCCACCGAGACGGGCATCTTGCACCAGCTGCGGCAGTTGGCCGGCGACGCCACCGAGTTCGTGCCGGTGTCCAGCCGCGCGGTCTGCCCCTACATGAAGATGATCACACCGGCCAAGCTGTTGCGGTCGCTGCGCGACGACGTCTTTGAGATCGACGTCGCCCCGGAGATCGCCGGCCGGGCGCGCGCCGCGGTCGAGGGGATGATCGCGATCGGCAATCCGTCACGCGGCGGCGAGTGACGCCTGGGTAAGTCACCGGTGTCGCCCCAGGCGCCAGGGGTCGACCGGCCTACTGGCCCTGATCAGAGGGCGGCTTGTAACCCGCGACACTCGGGTCCTCGCCGAGGCACTTGTACAACTGCTGCAGTTGGTAGTTCGACGCATTGTCGACGCGGTAGCGAACGTTGTTCTGCAACGTCGCGAGGTACTTGCTCTCGGTGACCATCGGCTCGGGACTGATGCCTGGGAGGTTCTTGCATGCCGCGTACACCCGCGCGTGATCCGCCTGCGTCGCATCCGGCTTGAACACGACGACGACCTCTTGTCGACTCAAACTCGCCGTCTGGCGGCAACCCGAAAGCAACGCGGCGATAGCTGTCGCCGCGGCGACGGCCGCGGCGCTCCTTCTGACGCGCACGCGCTCCAGGGTACGTGGCCTCGTCGTAAGCGGCGTCGCGCCGTACAGACGAGCGACGTGTCGTGCGACGATCGGATAGCCGAACGCACTGGACGGCGAAAGGACGAAAGTGTCTCGACCCATCGAGGACTACGCGCTCGTCGGCGACCTGCACACCGGGGCGCTGATCAGTCGCGGCGGCAGCGTCGACTGGCTGTGTCTACCGCGCTTCGACTCGCCCGCCTGTTTCGCGGCGCTCCTGGGAGACGAGGAGAACGGGCACTGGACGATGTCGCCGCAGTCTGGCGGCGACGCGACCGCACGAAACTATCGAGGCGACACGTTGGTGCTCGAGTCGGAGTGGACCACCCCGGACGGCGTGGTGCGGGTCGTCGACTTCATGCCGCCGCGCGACGACCTGCCGGACCTGGTGCGCGTCGTGGAGGGCGTGTCCGGTCGGGTGCCGATGCGCAGCACGCTGCGCGTCCGATTCGACTACGGGCACATCGTTCCGTGGGTGCGCCGCGCGGACGGCCAGCTGTGCGCGGTCGCCGGGCCGGACGCGCTGTGGTTGCGTTCGCCCGTGGAGTCGCGC
>DASVDW010000120.1:0-61475 GCA_036380925.1 Acidothermaceae bacterium | reverse complement strand
ACGGCTCCGGCAAATCCAACGTCGTCGACGCACTCGCCTGGGTCATGGGTGAGCAGGGCGCCAAGAGTCTGCGCGGCGGAAAGATGGAAGACGTCATCTTCGCCGGCACCGCAGGCCGACCGCCGCTGGGGCGCGCTGAGGTCTCGCTCACCATCGACAACACCGACGGCGCACTCCCGATCGAGTACTCCGAAGTCACCATCAGCCGCATCATGTTCCGCAACGGCGGCTCTGAGTACTCGATCAACGGCCAGTCGTGCCGGCTGCTCGACGTCCAAGAACTGCTCTCCGACTCCGGCATCGGCCGCGAGATGCACGTGATCGTCGGGCAGGGCCAGCTCGACACGATCCTGCACGCCAGCCCGGAGGAGCGGCGGGGCTTCATCGAAGAGGCCGCGGGCGTGCTGAAGCACCGCAAGCGCAAGGAGAAGGCGCTGCGCAAGCTCGAGGCGATGCAGGCCAACCTCACCCGCGTGCAAGACCTCACGACGGAGTTGCGCCGTCAACTCGGCCCGCTTGGCAAACAAGCGGAGGTGGCGCGCCGCGCCGCCGTCGTCCAGGCCGATCTGCGTGACTCAAAGCTGCGGTTACTCACCGACGACCTGTTGACGTTGCGCAACGCGTTGCGGCAAGAGGTCGCTGACGAGAACGCGATCCGCGAGCGGCGGGCCGCGCTCGACGCCGAGCTCGCCGCGGCCAAAACACGCGAGGCGCACCTTGAATCGGCGATGACCAGTGAGGCGCGCGACCTGTCGCGGGCCCAGGAGACCTGGTACAAGCTGTCGTCGCTGCGGGAGCGGTTGCGCGGCACGGCCAGCATCGCGGCCGAGCGGCAGCGGCATGTGAAGGCGACGGAGGAGGAGACCCGCGAGGGCTCCGATCCCGAGGAGCTGGCTCGTGAGGCGGAGCAGGCGCGGTCGGCGCAGGCCGCGCTCGCCGCGCAGGTCGAGGCCCTTCAGGCGGCGTTGTCAGAGGCGACCGCCACGCGGCAGGCCGCCGAGGTCGGACATCGCGACGAGGAGCACCGGTTGGCGGCCGCCGTCCGGGCCGCCGCCGACCGCCGCGAGAACCTGGCACGGCTCGCCGGTCAGGTCGCCGCGCAGCGCAGCCGGGTCGAGGCGGGAGAGGCCGAGATCGGCCGGCTCACCGCTGCGGTCGAGGAGGCTCGCGCGCGTTCCGATCACGCGCAGGGCGAGTTCCAGGCGCTGGAGTCGCGGATCGCCGGTCTCGACGAGGGCGAGCTCAACCTCGACGCCGACTACGAGGTCGCCGCGGAGGCGCTGGCCGACGCCGAGACCCGGCTGAACAAGCTGCGCGAGGAGGAGCGCGAGGTCGAACGCGAGCGCTCGTCACTCGCCGCCCGGGCCGAGGCGCTCGAGCTCGGCCTTTCGCGCAAGGACGGCACCGGCGCGCTGCTCGCCGCGTCGTCGCGCATCTCCGGACTGCTCGGTTCGGTCGCGGCGGTCGTCGACGTCGAGCTTGGCTTCGAGCAGGCGATCGCCGCCGCGCTTGGGGCGGCCGCCGACGCCGTCGCCGTCGCGTCGGTCGACTCGGCGATCGATGCGCTCGCGCTGTTGAAGTCGGACGACGCGGGGCGGGCGGGGCTGCTCATCGGCTCGACGCGACCCGGGCGTCCGGCGCCGCCCGAGGTGTCGTTGCCGGCGGGCGCGCGCTGGGCGCGCTCGGTGGTCACCGCTCCGGCGGAGCTGCGGAACTCCCTCGACCGGCTGCTCGACCGCGTGGCCGTCGTCGACGACCTCGCGTCCGGGCGGACGCTGGTGGCCGACGCGCCCGACGTGCGGGTTGTCACGCGTGACGGCGACTTGCTCGGCAGCGACTGGGCGTTCGGCGGTTCGGCGAGCGCGCCGAGCCGGCTCGAGGTGCAGGCCGCGTTGGACGAGGCGCGCCGCGGGCTGGCCGACGCGACCCAGCGCGCCGAACGGCTGCGGTTCACCATCGCGGCCGTGGAGGCGGAGGCCGCGGACGCCGCAGTGCTCGCCGACGCGGCGCTCGCGCAGCTGCACGAGTCGGACGCCGCGATGGCCGCGATCGCCGAGCAGCTCGGCCAACTGGGCTCGGCCGCTCGCGCCGCCGCCGCGGAGGCGGACCGCTTGGTCGGCTCCATCGCACAGGCCCAAGAGGCGGGCGCGCGCGACGTCGCCACGCTGGCCGAGCTGGAACAGCGGCTGGCGGCGGCGCAGGAGTCGCCTGGGGAAGAGCCGTCGGCCGAAGAGCGTGACCGGCTTTTGGAGCTGGTCAACGCGGCCCGGGCCGCGGAGACCGAGGCGCGGCTGGCGCTGGGCACCGCGCAGGAGCGGACGCGTGCGATGGCCGCGCGGGCCGCCTCGTTGGAGTCGGCGGCGCAGGCCGAGCGTGAGGCGCGTGAGCGGGCCGCGATTCGCCGGGCTCGGCGCGAGCGGAAGGCGGTCGTCGCGACCGCGGTCGCGGTGGGGGCCTCTGCGGTGCTCGACCGGTTGGAGCGCTCGCTGGCCGCGGCCGCGCGCGAGC
This sequence comes from Acidothermaceae bacterium, assembly GCA_036380925.1. Taxonomy (GTDB): domain Bacteria; phylum Actinomycetota; class Actinomycetes; order Acidothermales; family Acidothermaceae; genus JAICLV01. The sequence goes on along the minus strand of DASVDW010000120.1, from coordinate 58,967 downwards.
GAGCGGCGGCGGAGCAGACCCGCACTGTTCGCGAGGGCGAGCTGCTCGCCGTGCGCACCCGCGCGCGCGAGCTAACGGCGGAGATCGAGCAGCTGACCGACGTCGTCCACCGTGACGAGTTGGCGCGCGCCGAGCAGCGGCTTCGGATAGAGACGCTTGAGCAGCGGGCGATGGAGGAGTTCGGCGTCGAGGCTGAGGCGCTGGAGGAGGAGTACGGACCTTCGGTTTTGGTGCCAGTGTTTCCCGAGCCCGACGCCGATCCCGACGCGCCGCTGCCTGAGCCGATTCCTTACGTGCGGGCCGAGCAGGAGAAGCGGGCGCGTGCAGCTGAGCGCGCGTTGGCGTTGCTGGGCAAGGTGAACCCGCTGGCGCTTGAGGAGTTCTCGGCGTTGGAGGAGCGGCACCGGTTCTTGAGCGAACAGCTCGAAGACTTGAAGAAGAGCCGCAAGGACCTCCTCGACATCGTCCGCGAGGTCGACGAGCGGGTGCAGCAGGTCTTCACCGCCGCGTATGAAGACACCGCCCGCGAGTTCGAGGGTGTGTTCGCGCGGTTGTTCCCTGGCGGTGAGGGGCGCCTGATCCTGACCGATCCGGACGACATGCTCAACACCGGCATCGACGTCGAGGCGCGGCCGCCTGGCAAGAAGGTGAAGCGGCTGTCGCTGTTGTCGGGTGGCGAGCGGTCGTTGACCGCGTTGGCTTTGCTGGTGGCGATTTTCAAGGCCCGACCGAGCCCGTTCTATGTGATGGACGAGGTCGAGGCCGCGCTGGACGACACCAACCTGCGGCGGATGCTGGCCATCTTCGAAGAGCTGCGGGAGTCGTCGCAGCTGATCGTCATCACGCACCAAAAGCCGACGATGGAGATCGCCGACGCGCTATACGGCGTGTCGATGCGCGGCGACGGCGTGACGACGGTGATCAGCCAGCGGCTGCGCGAGGTGCAGCCGGCCTAACCGGGCCCCAGCCCCTTCACTCGGCGAGACGCGAGGGTGGGAGCACGTCCCAGCCGCCGTGTCGCCACATCCAGGCGTGCGCGTACCGGTCGACGAACGGAGTCCGGTACCAAAGCCGCACCCAGGGTGGCAGCCGGTCGAACCGCGGACGCAACCCGCCCGGCGGCGCCCAGTTCCATCCGGGTAGACGGTCCCGTGGCGGTTGCCATCCGCCCGGGGACGGTGTCGCATCGGTGTCCCATGAAGATGCAGGGCGCGCGGGCCGGTGTGCGTCACCTCGAGTGGTGATAGGCGCGGCGAGTTGGCCGTCTCGCTTGCGGTAACTGGCTATCCCCTCGACCAGCACGCCGACGGCCGCGCCGGTGAAGAGCCCGTACCCGCGAAGCAAATACCATCCGGCTACCAACAGCGGAAGCGACAGCAGGATCCGGATGCGCCAGAACAAGTGGCTGCTGCGCTCGTACGCCCCCCAAGGCAGCGAGATCACGGTCGGGAAGCGGATACGGAGCCGTCGCCTCGACGTGTACGTCGCTGAACCCCGTTTCATGCGCCCTCCTGCGCGGCAGCGTGCCACCTGGCCGTGAGGTGCGGCAACTCCCGTCTATCGGAAACGCCCGAGGTCCACGGTGCGGAACTCGTCCATGTGTTCATCCAGGTGAGCGTCGACCCTTATTCCGAAAAATCGCAGAGCACGGTTGATCGGCCAATCGCGCAGCGGCGCCACCGGCGGATCCTCGTCGTCTTCTCTGAACGGGCCGAAGACGACGTCGCCCTCGCGCCACACCATGCAGGCTTGCGACCCCTCGCCGCCAAAGAATTCAGCCTCGATGTACCCGATGTCGCCCATAGTTGAGATGATCGCAGCCACCGAGGCAAGTTGAGGCGTGAGAAAGTAGAACTGCTCGGAGAAGCGGCCCTCGCTCATCGGGCTGGAACTCAATTCGAGCATGTGCAGGCTGTACGCGAGCCTGGAGACGCGATGTTGGCCCGTCATCGCCGCAGCGGCTTCAACGATCGGTTCTTTTCCGATGAAAGCGGCCAGGGTGTAGCTCATCGCAGATGCTCCGATCCGATGGCCGACTCCAAGTGTTGAAAACCACAATCAAACAAGAGTTGCCGGAGTTCGCGTCCAGCGCGCGAATTCACAACTATGACCACCGCGCGCACATCTGAATACTGACGGAATGGTGCATCGTCGAACGCCGTTGACACATTGTCAAAGACTAGGATGCTGCCGAACCGCTCGCTTTCTCCGTAGTAATGGCTGTCACCGCCGACAGCGACGTGTTCGTTGCCGTCGAACGGCATGTCAAGCCGACGCTGCAGGGTGGCGGTCGTGGCGGCCGCGCCGGTTGACGTTCCGTACACGTCAAGAGACGGGCGCACTTCCTGGTCATGCGGTGCGGCGTATTCACGCCTTCGTCGGCGAAGCAGTCTCAGCCCGACTGCCTCGAGCGCCGCGCGGGTCTGATGCGGATCCACCGGTTCGTCAATCCCGACGATGATCGCGTCGTCGAACTCGGGATACGGAGCTGGAGCCTCGGCCGACGGAACGTTGCTCACCACGAATTCCTGACGCGCCGCGTCGCGCCGATATTCGGCGTGGCTGTAGTGCGCGTATGGTCGCGGATCGTCGGCGCGCGCAAGCATCTCTACGCCGAGCGCACGCTGAACGTCGAGCGCGACCTTAGTCGTGTTGCTGTCTGGCACTGGCGCGCTTGCCCGGCTTAGCGTGCCGTACAGGTCATAGGTCTTCATCGTGGAAACTTGAGGCTGAAACCTCTGTCGAGTATTGCACTCTCATCCTTATAGATCATGAAGCTTACCGGCCGATCCACCGCATGAGACATCGCATCGTTCACATCCTGTAGGTCGAGAGCTTCTACCACATGCGCCCATTTGCCTTCCAGCGATGCAGAGCGTGAACCTCCCCGGATGTCGACACCGAGGGCCCTTACCCGCCGGAACAACTCCGGATCGGCGATAGCGAGGTCGTAGTCACTCTTCTTTCTCGGAGCTTCGAAGTCGAACGGTTTGCCGTCCTTGAATCTGACGCCGGTCACGCTGCTGCCGCGGATGCGGATCACCGCGTTGGGATAGCCAAGTTCGTCGAGGCGTTTGCGAAGCGGCACGCCAAGAGCCCGGAACTCGGCCTCGTCGCGCATGCCAAGCGGCACGGTTCGCGGGATCGCTCGAACGGAAAGCACGCGGCTGTTCGCCGCGATCGGGAGCTTGCGGAGCAGCTTGCTCACCGGGCCGGGCAGTGCCGCTATGCCAAGCGTGACGACCCCTTCGCGCTGGTGGCCCGGAGTCGTCAGCTCGTCGGCGGCGGCGCTACCCGCGGACAACACGCCGCTGACGCAAGCGATCCCTTCAGCGGCGACAGCCGCTGCCTCCAGGGGTGGGAACAGCAGACCGCCGACGGCGAGCACAGCGGCCGCGATCCCCGCGATCACCGAGATCTTGCCGCCGATCTCGGCCAGATGTGACAACGCGTCGTGCCACTGCGCCGAGAGCCAATGCGCGGCGGAGCGCTTGAAATGCTGCCACCACGATTGGTTCCGAATGCCTTGCCGCGAAGCGTTGTTCAAAGCGGCAACCGCAATGGCGGCCGCCCGGTCCCGGCCGGCATGCGCCTCAGCGTTGGCGGCGGCGGCGCGGTCGCGCGCGGCCACCGCGGCGTCAATCGAAGCTTGGTAGCGCGGCGCAGTGGGCGCCGGGCGTGGCAAACCTGCCGCGGCCGCGGCGGCAGCCGCGGCGTCGTCCGAGGCGACGGCTGATGCCTGCGCCGCTCGTGCCGATTGCAGTTCGGCGTCCGCGCGCGCAAACGCCGACACCGCGGCCCGTGACCGTTCCTGCTCGTCAGCGAGCGCGCCGGCGTAGCGCAGCAGCGCCGAACCGGCCGCGCCGTATGACGCGGTGACCTTGTCGAGTTTCGGCGGGAGCGTGATCGTGCGCGCGTGCGCGCGACCCGCCGCGCTGCCCGTCCACGACGAGCCGGACGACGCGAGCGTGCGCAACCGGGCCGCGTGGCGGGCGACGTCGTCCGCGATCGAGGTCAGCGCGCGAGCGGTCGACACGACGGCGCTCGGGTCGCCGGCGATGACGTCGGTCGGGGAGGGCATGGCGGTGAAGGTAGTCAGTCCGCGATCACCGAAGTCGCCGCAACAGCGCCGACCTGTGGATAACCCGCTCCGGGTTGGCAGCCCACCGCAGATGGGAGACTGCCAGTCGTGACCATTCTCGAGATCGTCATCGCCATCGTCGTCGTGCTGGCCGTCAGCGGCGCGCTGTTCTTGCGGTCCCGCGGTGGCCGCCAGCTGCCACCGCCGCCCGCCCCTCCCGCCCAGGCCCCGGTCGAAACGCCGTCGGCCGAGACCCTCGACGCTCAGCTTGAGGGGACGATCGCGCGCCCGGAGCCGGAGGTCTCGACCGCTGGCTCCGTCCTGGAGCCCGAGGTCGCCGAGACGCCCGCCCCGGCCGCGGGCCGCATGGTGCGGTTGCGCGCGCGGCTCGCCCGATCCGAGTCGACCCTTGGCAAGGGCTTGCTCTCGCTGTTGTCGCGCGACACCTTGGACGACGCGACGTGGGACGAGGTCGAGGATTTGCTCCTCAGCGCCGACGTCGGTGTCACGGCGACCACCGAACTGGTGGATTCCCTGCGCACGCAGGCGAAAGTCCTTGGCACTCGCACCCATGACGAGGCGCGCCAGCTGTTGCGCGAGGGGCTGCTCAACCTGGTCGACCCGAGGCTCGACCGTTCGCTCGCGACCGTTCGCGCTGATGCCGGCGGCCCCGCCGTCGTCCTCGTCGTCGGCGTCAACGGCACCGGAAAGACCACGACCGTAGGGAAAATGGCCCGGCTGCTCGTCGCTGAAGGACGTCACGTGGTTCTCGGCGCGGCCGACACGTTCCGCGCCGCTGCGGCGGACCAGCTTGAGACGTGGGGCCGACGAGTGGGTGCGACGACGGTGCGCGGCCCGGAGGCCGGTGACCCGGCGTCCGTGGCGTTCGACGCGGTCAAGACCGGCGCCGCGCTCGAAGCTGACACCGTGCTGATCGACACCGCCGGTCGGCTGCACACCAAGGCCGGGCTCATGGACGAGTTGGGCAAGGTCAAGCGGGTCGTCGAAAAGCATGGTCCGGTCGATGAGACGTTGCTGGTGCTCGACGCGACCACGGGTCAAAACGGCATGGTGCAAGCGCGCGTTTTCGCTGAGGTTGTGGCAATCACCGGCGTGGTGTTGACCAAGCTCGACGGGACGGCGAAGGGCGGCATCGTGATCTCGGTGCAGCGAGAACTTGGCGTTCCGGTGAAGCTGGTCGGGCTCGGTGAGGGCCCCGACGACCTGGCGCCGTTCGAGCCGGAGGCGTTCGTCGACGCGCTGCTTGGCGACTGACTACTCGTGAAGCGTCACGTCACCCGTGGCCGGGTCGACCTCGGCGATCAGCGTTGTCGATGAGCTGATGCCGTCCGCGTTCGCGCCCACAATGCCGGACGACGGAACGGTGATGCCGGTCATGCCGTAACGAACCTGGACGCCGGTCAGATCGCAGTCGCGATGACGGATGGTCATCGGTAGCTGCTCGAGGATGATCGTTGAGCCAGGATGCCCGCACGCCGTACGCACGACCGATGGCAGCGGCGCAGCAGGCTTCTCGTCTGGGTGCGACGCGTTGCACGCCGAGGCAGCGCTGAGAAAGCACGCGAGCCCCGGGATCATCGCGGCCAGCGGGCTGGGTTTTTGCACACGGATCGGACGGCTCGCATCCGGGTGGCGGTTCCGTTCCGGCCGTAGCTGGTTCAGCTGAACCGATTTGTCCACAGGCCGATGGCTGTTGTCGTTCACCGGTGGCAGGGTGGCGGGCATGACACTTTTGATGCATGGCCTGCGCACGGTGATTTACCCAGCACCGGATCTGGCGGCCGCAAAGGCGTGGTGGACCGCGTTGCTGGGCTTTGGCCCGTACTTCGATCAACCTTTTTACGTCGGCTTCGAAGTCGGCGGCTACGAGCTTGGCCTGCTGCCAGACGCCGACCCCGCTCAAGGCGCGCTCACCTACTGGGGCGTCGACGACGCTGCCGCGGCCGTGGAGCAGGCGGTGGCGCTCGGCGCGACCGTTCACGCGCCGGCGGCGGAGGTCGGCGACGGCATCGTCACGGCGACCGTCACGGCGCCGACCGGCTCGATTGTCGGGTTCATCTACAACCCGCAGTTCCGGGCGTCGTAACGACCGTCCACCGCCGCGCCTGTACCGTCCAGGCACATGGGGATGGTGGGAGCGGACGCCACACTGACGACCGCGGAGAACTACCGGAGATTTGCCCGCCAGGAGGCTGCCGGTCGTTCGCCGCAATACGAGCGTCTCGCGCTCGCGGTCGCCGAAGATCCCAAAATCCTTGCCTTTCTTGATGGACTGCCCAAGGGGAAGCGGCAGCCAAATCTGCTGTTCGCCGCGGCGCGATCTTTGATCGGCGAGTCCCCGACGGTAGATGTTCTTCGAGCACTTGTGGCGGAGCGACCGAACGACTTGGCGGCCGTCATGAGGGCGCGACGCACCCAGACAAAACGAACCCGCGCGCTGTGCCATGTTGCTGCCCGCCCTCGCCACCATCCCTGGCCCGCTCGCGCTCGTCGAGGTCGGTGCGAGCGTCGGGCTATGCCTGCAATTCGACCGATACAGCTACGACTACGGAACCGTTCGACTCACCGGCAGCGACCCGGAAGCGCCGGTGCTGCGGTGCGAACTCCGCGGTGGTAGCCCGCCGCCGAAGCGCATGCCGGATGTGGCCTGGCGGGCCGGCCTGGATTTGGATCCGCTCGATCCGGCAGATCCCAACGATTGCGACTGGCTGCGCTGCCTCGTGTGGCCGGGTCAACCCGACCGAGTGCACCGGCTTCAGGCCGCGCTTGAGACAGCCCGTCGCTATCCGATCCGGGTTGCCGAAGGGGATCTCGTCGACGACCTCGGCGCACTAATAGAACAGGCGCCGGACGACGCGACCGTCGTCGTCTTCCACAGCGCCGTGCTCGCGTATCTCCATCCGGGGCGAAGACGCGAATTCGCCCGGCTGATTGATGACCTGCGCGTGCCGTGGCTCTCGAATGAAGCGGCCGGAGTCCTCCCCGGAACCAGGACCCCGCACCGCAGCGACTCGCCATTCGTGCTGGCGCTTGACGGTGCGCCAATCGCCCTCACCCACCCGCATGGAGACTGGATCGAGTGGTACCGCTGAACCACGTGTTCGGCTGGAACGGCCTGCCGCCGTCGTCGCGGCCGGACGAGATTGGCGTTCGTGGGAGGCCTCACCGCCTTGTCGGGCTGCGAAGTGCCAGGCTTCTGGCATGAGTTACGACCTCGCTGTATGGGAGGGCGAACAGCCCGCGGATGACTTAGCTGCCGCCGAGCTTTACGAGCAGCTCATGGACAGTCTTGAGCGGCATCCGGCCGAGCCGCCGACACCAGGGATAACGCGGTACGTCGCCGCGCTGCTCGATCGTTGGCCGGACATCACAGAAGACGACGGCGGCGACTCGCCGTGGGCGGATGGCCCGCTGCTCAACAACGCCTTCGGCGCGGCCATCTACTTTTCGATTGTGTGGAGTAAGGCGGAGGAGGCGTCAGAGTACGCCGCTCGCCTCGCGCAGCAGCATGGTCTCGTTTGTTATGACCCGCAAACGGAGTCGCTGCGGCCTGCCGGAACCACTACTTCGCGGCCGGAACCAGCGCCCAAGGCAGCCACGAAGCAGCGAGGCTGGCGCGGCATCATCGGCCGTGAGTAGCAGCGCCCCCCGCGCGACCGGGGCCGCTCCGGCGCTGTGGTTCAGCTGAACCACTTTTTCCACAGCCCGCGTCAGCCGCTGGCCGCGTAATGAACGTGTAACGCGAGGCGCTGAATTTGACCTGCGCGAAACGCGCGCGTGCGTCGCCGGTAATCGAAGTTGCCGACATTGACTCCCACAGACCGGCCATCGACCTGGCGCCGGCCATCGAATGGGGAGTGGGATGCCGAAGCTCGACGCCGGCAACACGGCGTGGATGATCGCCGCGACCGCCTTGGTGCTGCTGATGACACCGGGCCTCGCGCTGTTCTACGGCGGCATGGTGCGCGCCAAGAACGTGCTCGCGATGCTGATGCAGAACTTCGTCTGCATGGGCATCGTCAGCGTGCTATGGGTCGTCGACCTGTTCAGCCTCGCGTTCGGCAAGGACAAGCTCGGGGGATTTGTTGGAAGCGCCGCCACCTACGTCGGCCTGCACCACGGCGCGGACATCTGGGGCTCCACGGGGGTGCCGACGTCGGTGATCGCGACCTTCCAAATCACCTTCGCCATCATCACCGCGGCGCTGATCACCGGCGCCACCGCCGACCGGCTCAGGTTCGCGCCGTTCGTTGTGTTCGTGACCGCATGGTCGATCCTCGTGTACGCCCCGATCGCGCACTGGGTGTGGGGCGGCGGCTGGTTGGCGCAGCACCACGTGGAGGACTTCGCCGGGGGCACGGTCGTGCACATCAACGCCGGCGTCGCGGGGCTTGCTCTGACCCTTGTGCTGGGCAAACGAATCGGCTGGCCGAAAGAGCGGATGCGGCCGCACAACGTTCCGTTCGTGCTGCTCGGCGCCGGCTTGCTCTGGTTCGGCTGGATCGGCTTCAACGCAGGCAGCGAGCTGGCCGCCGACGCCACCGCCGGATACGCCCTTGTCAACTCGGTCGTCGCCACCGCGGCGGCGATGCTTGGCTGGCTCATCGTGGAGAAGGTGCGCGACGGGCACTCGACCACGCTCGGCGCGGCGTCCGGACTCGTCGCCGGCCTGGTCGCCATCACCCCGGCGTGCGGTTTCATCACGCCGGTCAGCGCGATCTGGCTCGGGCTCGCGGCAGGCGCCATCTGCGCGTTGTGCGTGGGCGTCAAGTTCAAGTTCGGCTTTGACGACTCGCTCGACGTCTTCGCGGTGCACTTGGTCGGCGGCATCGTCGGCGCGCTGTCGATCGGACTGCTCGGTGACTCGGTGATCGGCGGCAACGACGGACTTTTCAACGGCGGCGGGTTCACCCAACTCGGCAGGCAGTTCCTCGGCGTCGGTTCGGTCATCGGCTACACCTTCGTCGTCACCTTCGTCATCGCGAAAGTCATCGACGCGGTGATGGGTCTGCGGGTCAGCCGCGACGTCGAGCTTGAAGGCCTCGACATCAACCTGCACGCCGAATCCGCCTACGACTACGGCGCCCCCGCCACCCGCGGCGGCGTGAGCATCGCCGCGACATCGACCAGGACGCAGAAGGTGGACGCATGAAGCTCATCACCGCCATCGTCAAGCCATTCAAACTGGACGACGTGAAAAGCGCGCTCGAAAGCTTCGGTGTGACCGGCATGACCGTGAGCGAGGCAAGCGGTTACGGCCGACAGCGGGGGCACACCGAGGTCTACCGAGGGGCCGAATACGAGATCGACCTGGTGCCGAAGGTGCGCATGGAGGTCTTGGTCGATGACGACGACGCCGACGATGTCGTCGAAGTCATCGTGAAATCCGCTCAGACCGGGAAGATCGGCGACGGCAAGGTGTGGGTCGTGCCGGTCGACGCGGTGCTGCGGGTTCGCACCGGCGAGCGCGGGACGGACGCGCTGTGACGGGTCGCTTGTGACGACACCCGATGAGCGGCTGGTGTCCGCGCGCGCCGTGCGAACGGCGCGCGCGGACGCTTGGCTGGCCGAGCTTTTGTCGGACGCCGAGGGAGTGGCGCTGGTGGCTGTCGGCGGCTACGGGCGCGGCGAGCTCGGCGCGGGCAGCGACCTCGACGTCCTCATGCTGCACGACGGACGATCCGACATCGTCGCGGTCGCCGACAAGGTCTGGTATCCGATCTGGGACTCCGGCCAAAAGCTCGACCACTCGGTGCGCACGGTCAAGGAGGCGGTCGCCGTCGCCGGCGCCGACATGAAAGCCGTGCTGGGCATGCTGCACGCGCGACACGTCGTCGGCGACGCCGACCTCACCGCGCGGCTTCGACAGCACGTCCTCACGGAGTGGCGCACTCGCGCGACCAGGCGGTTGCCGGAGCTGCGGGAGATGGTCCGCGACCGTGCCGAGCGGCTTGGCGAGGTCGCGTTCTTGCTCGAGCCCGACCTCAAAGAAGCCCGCGGCGGCTTGCGCGACGTGCACGCGCTTGAGGCGATCGCCGCCGCTTGGGTCGCCGCCGGCCCAGGCGCGACAACCAAGGCGGCGTATCGCAGGCTGCTCGACGTCCGCGACGCGCTGCAAGACGTGACGGCGCGGGCGACGAGCCGGCTGGTCGCACAGGAGCAAACCGCCGTCGCGCAGACACTGGGCCTGCGGGACGCCGACGCACTGCTGCGAACCGTCAGCCAAAGCGGTCGGGCGATCGCGTACGCCAGCGACTTGACCTGGCGCAACGTCGAGGGGGCGCTGCGGCGTCGTCCGAAAGCGGCCAGAAGGCCTTTGGCCGTAGGCGTTGTCGAACACGACGGCGAGGCCGTGCTCGCCCGCGGCGTCGACCCGTCGTCCGAGGCGTTGTTACCGTTGCGCGCGGCCGCGGCGGCGGCGCAGGCCGGGCTGCCGCTCGCGCCGCCCACCGTTGAGTTGCTGGCCAGCCGCTCCCCGGCGCTGCCGCAACCGTGGCCGCCGGCCGCGCGGGACTCGCTGATCTCCCTGCTGGGAGCTGGCGAACCCACGGTGGTCGTGGTCGAGGCGCTCGACCAATCGGGGTTGCTGACCAGCCTGATTCCCGAATGGGCGAGCGTCCGGCATTTGCGCCAGCGAAACCCGCTGCATCGGTTCACCGTCGACCGGCATCTGGTGCAGACCGCGGTCGAAGCGGCCACGCTCACCCGCCAGGTGGCCCGACCCGACCTATTGCTGCTCGGCGCGTTGTTCCATGACATCGGCAAGGGCGCCGACGGAGACCACTCCGAGGCGGGCGCCCGGATGGTCGCAGGCATCGCGCGTCGCCTCGGATTGAACGAACGCGACACCGACACGCTCGCCACCGTCGTCCGATTGCATTTGCTGTTGCCGCAAACCGCGGTCCGGCGCGACCTCGACGACCCGGCGACGATCGCGCATGTCGCCGAGTCCGTCGGCGCCACCCAGACGCTTGAGCTCCTTCACGCGCTCGCCGAGGCCGACGCGCGGGCGACCGCCCCCGGCATGTGGGACGACTGGAAAGCCAGCCTGGTCAGCACCCTGGTCCAACGCGTCGGCGCGTTGCTCACCGGCGCGGAATTTCCAGCGCCCGACGACGAATTGCCGCAGCCGGTGCTCGAGATGGCCCGCCGCGGCCAGCTCGCGGTGATCGCGGAGGCGACCACCGCGGCCAGCCGGGTCACGGTGATCGCGCCAGACCGTCCGGGCTTGCTGTGCCGGTGCGCCGGTGTGCTGGCGTTGCACCGGTTGGCGATTCGGGCGGCCACCGCGACGTCGGTCGGCGACACCGCGGTCACTTTCTTTGACGTCGACCCGGCGTTCCTGGCCGAGGTCGACGCCGGCCGCATCCGGGAAGATCTGCGGCGGGCGCTCGAAGGGACGCTCGACGTCGGCCAGCGGTTGGCGAAGCGGGCCGCCTCGGCGTCGTCCGCGAAGACGACGTTGCCCGCGCCGCGGGTGCTGCTCCCGACCCGCGCCTCGTCGTCCGCGACCGTCTTGGAGGTGCGCGCACACGATCAACCGGGCCTGCTGTTCACCGTGACGCAGACGCTCGCCGCGCATGACCTCGACGTCCGGTCGGCGCGGATCGAGACGCTCGGCGCCGAGGTGGTCGACGCGTTCTACGTGACGGATCAACGCGGTGGCCCGCTGTCGCCGGACCGGGCGGAGATCGTGCGACGCGCGGTCGAGGAGGCCCTCGCCGGGCGGTGATCATGCAGTTAGGCGCAACGCGGCGCGCCGCGTGTTGCGCCTAACTGCATGATCACGGGGGCTCGAGGTGACCCCGGTAGGCTGGCCAGCGTGTTCGACACTCTGTCCAACCGGCTTGAGTCGGTCTTCAAGTCCTTGCGCAGCAAGGGCCGGCTCTCCGACGCCGACATCGACGCCACCGCGCGCGAGATCCGGGTCGCGCTGCTGGAGGCCGACGTCGCGCTGCCGGTGGTCAGGGAGTTCATCGCCGCGGTCAAGGAACGCGCTCGCGGCGCGGAGGTCTCGCAGGCGCTCAACCCGGCCCAGCAGGTCATCTCGATCGTCAACGACGAGCTGATCCGCATTTTGGGCGGCGAGACTCGCCGGCTCCGGTTCGCCAAGAACCCACCGACGGTGATCATGCTCGCCGGACTGCAGGGCTCGGGTAAGACCACGCTCGCCGGCAAGCTGGCCAAATGGATGGCCGGACAGGGCCACGCGCCGCTGCTCGTCGCGGCCGACCTGCAACGACCCAACGCCGTGCAGCAGTTGCAGGTCTTGGGCGAGCGGGCGAAGGTGCCGGTGTTCGCGCCCGAGCCGGGTTCCGGCGTCGGTGACCCGGTCGCCGTGTCACGCTCCGCGATCGAGCACGCGCGTCGGCAAAACCACGACGTCGTCATCGTCGACACCGCCGGCCGGCTCGGCATCGACGCCGAGATGATGCAGCAGGCGATAGACATTCGCGACGCCGTCTCGCCCGATGAGATTCTCTTCGTCGTCGACGCGATGATTGGCCAGGACGCCGTCAACACCGCGCTCGCGTTCCAAGACGGCGTCGGCTTCGACGGTGTGGTGCTGACGAAGTTGGACGGCGACGCGCGCGGTGGCGCGGCGTTGTCGGTCGCTTCGGTGACCGGCCGTCAGGTGATGTTCGCGAGCACCGGCGAAAAGCTCGAGGATTTCGACGTCTTCCACCCCGAGCGCATGGCGTCGCGCATCCTCGGCATGGGCGACATCCTCACTCTCATCGAGCAAACCCAAGCCGTCTTCGACGCCGAGCAGGCTGAGGAGACCGCGCGCAAACTCACCGAAGGCGAGCTCACCCTCGAGGATTTCCTCGAGCAGATGATGGCCGTGCGCAAGATGGGCCCGATCGGCAACCTGCTCGGCATGCTGCCGGGCATGGGCCAGATGAAAGAGGCCATTTCGCAAATCGACGACAGGGATGTCGACCGGATCGCGGCCATCATCCGCTCGATGACCCCCGCCGAGCGCGACGACCCGAAAATCATCAACGGCTCTCGCCGGGTGCGCATCGCCAACGGCTCGGGTGTGACCGTGGCTGAGGTCAACAATCTGGTCGACCGCTTCTTCGAGGCGCGCAAGATGATGAAGCAGATGGCTGGCATGGGCATGCCGGGCATGCGCCGCGCGACGAAGGCCACGAAGTCGAGCAAGGGAAAGAAAGGCAAGAAAGGCAAGGGCGGCCGGTCAGGCGGGCGGCCCGCGCTGCCGCCAGGGTTCCCGACCGGCATGCCGGGTGGCTTTGGCGGGTTGCCCGGCCAACTGCCGCCCGGGATGAAGATGCCTGACCTGTCGAAACTGAAGTTCCCGTCGTCCGGCGACCGCGAGCAGTGAGTTCCGCCGTGGCGGGAAAGGCGCTGCACGTGCGCGCCGTCGTCCTGCCTGACGGCGAACAGCGAGACGTTTACCTGCTCGACGGCCGGTTGACCTTCGATCGTCCCGCGTATCTCGATGTCGAGACACTCGGCTCGGGTGGCTTCATGCTGCCTGGTCTGGTTGACGCGCACTGCCACGTCGGCCTGGCCAGCGAAGGCGGCGTGCCGAGAGACGTCGCGCGCGAGCAGGCGGTCACCGACCGCGACACCGGCGCGCTGTTGCTGCGCGACGCGGGCGTGCCACGGACGTACTACGAGTTCGACGACGACCCCATGCTTCCGCGCATCGTGCACGCCGGTCGACACCTCGCCCGGACGAAGCGGTATTTGCGCAACTTCGGCGTCGAGATGGAGCCCGCGGCGTTGCCCGACGCCGCCGAGGCGCAAGCCCGCCGACCGGGCGGCCACGGCGCGCCCTGGGTCAAGTTCGTCGGCGACTGGATCGACCGCGACGTCGGCGATCTCGCGCCCTGCTGGCCAGGCGGGGTCTTGAAAGAGGCGGTGGCACGGGCGCATGCGGCCGGCGCGCGCGTCGCCGCGCACGTGTTCGGCGAGGAGGCGTTGCCTGATCTGATCGCGGCGGGTGTCGACTCCATCGAGCACGGCACCGGCATCGATGAGGCGACGATCGCCGATGTGGCGGCGCGGGGTGTCGCCGTCGTGCCGACCCGGATCAACATCGGGAACTTCGACAAGTTCGCCGACCAGGCGACGAAGTACCCGGCGTACGCCGACCGGATGCGTCGGCTGAAGCGAACCTCAGCCCAGCGGCTGCGTGACCTGCACGAGGCTGGCGTGCCGCTCTACGTCGGCACCGACTCCGGTGGCCAGCTGCCGCACGGAATCGTCGTCGACGAGATGCTCGCGATGCGCGACGCCGGCCTGCCGACGCTGGATGTGCTTGCGGCCGGCTCGTGGAAGGCGCGCGAGTGGCTGGGGCTGCCCGAGCTCGTCGAGGGCGCTCCCGCCGACTTCGTCGTGTACGACGACGACCCGCGCGCGGACCTCTCGGTGTTGAGACACCCGCGGCGGATCGTCGTCCGCGGCAACGTCGTCCGCTAGCGCAACTGCCAGATACGTGCCTTCGACGCCGACGGTCATCGGCAACGGCGCGTCGCATTGTGCTTTGACGATGACGTCCAGCTCGTCGTCCGTGCGGTCTGGCGCGTGGTGGAAGAGCACGGTCAGGAGCCGACAGGGTGGCCGGCCGGTGTCGCGGGGCGCGCGGTAGGAGTGCGCGCGAGCCGGGTGCGGGCCACATTTTGCAGCGACACGCTCGCTGGCGCCGCTTCGAGCGCGTCGAGGAACTCCTTACCCTCGATGCGCCACACCACGGCGTCATCCAGCGTCGTCACCGTCGCGCTGCGCGGCGCGTTGTGCAGCAGCCCCAGTTCGCCGACGTACCCGGGCGCCTGCACGGGCGGCAGTTCGACGTCCGACTCACCGGCGCCGCGCGCCCGGACGGTCAGTGCGCCGCTGACCAGCACCCACAGCGCGTCAGCGACGTCGCCCTCGCGAATGATCGTGGCGCCGGGCCCCAGCCGCCGCTCGTCAAGGCGTTGCGCCAGCCGCTCCAGCACGCTTTGCGGCGCGCCGGTGAACAGGTCGAGCTTGCGCAGCAGTTCGACACGTGGGGCGAGCCGGGCGACGAGCGCGGCCGAGGTCCGGTCGGCCTTCAACAGCGCGGGCAGGCCGAGCAAGGCGACGGCCGGGAAGCCGAAACCAATGACGAGCAGCGTCGTGTGCAGGCCTAGACCCGACAGCAACGCGGCGCCGGCAAAGCTGGCGCCGACGATGAACGCGAGCACGACGGCGTCGAAGACGCCGAGCACCCGGCTCAGAACCTCGCGCGGCAAGTCGCGTTGCAACGCGGTGTAGGCGAGGACGTCCACGATGATCATCCCGACGCCGGAGACGACCTGCAGGACGAACGCCAGCGCGGGAGCGTGAACGGTCGCCGTCACCGCGTAGGGCAACGCCTGCAGCATGAGGCTGCCGAGAATCACGGGAGCCAGGCGTGACGCGCTGCTGAGTCTGTTCGCGAGTCCAGCCGCGATGACTCCGCCCAACGCGGAGCCGGCGAGCAGGTAGCTGTAGCCCGAGCTTCCCGTGCCAAGGTGAATTGACAGGGGTATGTACAAAACGGTGCTCGCGCCGTATATCGCTGAGTCAAGGGCGCAGAACAACACCAGCATCATCTCGACACGTTGCCGACCGAGCGCCCGCAGCCCGGTCAACCACTGGGCGAACGCGTTCCCGTCGGCGTCCGCGCTGCCTTTTGCTTTGACCTGCAGGCGGACGACGATCGCCGCGGCGACGACGAAGCTGACCGCGTTCACAATGACGCCGACAACGGGGTCGCCGGTAAGCAGAAGCAGGCCGCCGACGGCGGGCCCGAGCACGACCGTGAGGCTTTCGAGTGTCGAGAAAAGGCCGTTGGCAGCGACGAGGTCCTTCTCGCTGACGACATCGGGCGTTAGCGCACCGGCCGCTGGGCGATAGGGCGCGGCGGCCATGGCCGAAATGGCGGATAGTGCGATGAGCGTCCAGATAGGCCCATTCGCAGCCACGACCGCTGCCATCACTGCCATCACCGCGGCCGATGACAAGGCCGAGACAATCATGACGCGGGTGCGCTCGTACCGGTCGGCAATCACGCCGGCATAACCGCTGACGAGCAGTCCGACCACCCAGCGTGACGTGCCTACCGCCGCGAGCCATTGGGTCGAATGGGTGCGGTCAAAGACATACACCGCGAGGACGACGGAGTACGCCCAGCTGCCGATCGCGTCGACGATGAATGCCGTGACGAGAAGCCGAAAGTCGCGAACCCGAAGCGCGTCGCGGAATCGGCCGCGCGTCGAAGGCGCTGGACCGCGCGCCGACTCCGGTCGCGAGTCGGTTGTCGAGCTGCTCGTCCGGCACCTCCACGCGTGCGGCCCATGGCCTGGGCAATGCTGGAGCCTTGCACATCGCGGGTCGACGTGTCGGTCGGTTGGCAATGTTCGCGAGCAGTCGGCGGGGCGTACCCTTTCGCTCAATCCGGGCGAGGAGGGGGTGACGAGTGGCGTGGGGGAATTGACGTGCGGCGCGTGCGGCGCGACGAATAGAGCTGGCGCGAGGTTCTGCAGCGAGTGCGGCGTGCCCACCGCGACGGTGTGCCCGGGGTGCGGCACCGCTGTTTTTGGGGGGCGCTTTTGCAGCGAGTGCGGAGCTCCGCTCTCCGAGCGAACCGCCGCCGTTCCCGCTCAGCAAGGAGCCGACCGGCCGAGCGTTGAACCGGTCTCCGAGCGCCGTACCGTTTCCCTGCTTTTCGCCGACCTTGTCGGTTTCACCCCGCTAACGGAGGCACGCGACCCGGAGATCGTGCGAGAACTGCAAGCCGTTTACTTCGAGCGCGCGCGGGCGGTCATCGAGCGCTACAACGGCACGGTCGAGAAGTTCATCGGCGACGCCGTGTTCGCGGTTTGGGGCGTGCCCGCAGCGCGTGAGGACGACGCCGAGCGCGCGGTCCGCGCCGGCCTGGACCTGGTGGCGATGACGACCGTGATGGGCGAGGAGTTCGCCATCGAAGGTCTCTCGATCCGCGTCGGCATCACGACCGGTCAGGTGGCCGTCACCCTGGCGGCGGTTGGCGAGCAACGTCAGGGAATGGTCGCCGGCGACGCCGTCAACACTGCCTCGCGCGTGCAGTCGATCGCCGCCCCCGGACAGGTCTGGGTCGATGACACCACCCGCTCGCTGACCACGGCGTCGCTGGCCTACCTGTCAACCGGCGCCCATGAGATGAAGGGGAAGACCCTCCCCGTGGAGCTCTTCAGGGCGGTGCGCACGACGGCGGCCGTCGGCGGGGCGCAGCGGGTCGACGGACTCGAGGCGCCGTTCGTCGGTCGAGACCGCGAACTGCGCCTCGTGAAAGAGCTGTACCACGCCACGGCCGAGGAGCGGCGGGCGCGACTCGTCTTGGTCGCGGGCGAGCCGGGCATCGGAAAGTCGCGGCTGGCGTGGGAGTTCGAGAAGTACGTCGACGCCATCACCTCGAGAACGTATTGGCTGCGTGGCCGCTGCCTGTCTTACGGGCAGGGCGTGGCGGGCCGGGTCGTCGCCGAGATGGTGCGTTCGCTTTTGCGGGTGACGGAAGCGGACGACGACGCGACCGTCGCCAAAGCGCTCGACGAGCGGCTGCAGCAACACATCCCCGACGAGACAGAGCGAGCTGTGTTGCGGCCGCGTCTCACCAGCCTGCTCGGCTTGTCTGATGCGGTGTTCGACCAGGCCGACCTGTTCGCTTGCTGGCGGGCGTTTTTCGAGTCATTGTGCATCGAGCCGTTTTCGCTGACGCTCGTCGTCGAAGACCTGCAGTGGGCAGACGACGGATTCCTCGACTTTCTCGAGCACGTGCTTGACGTCAGCCGGGCGCCCATCATGGTCTTGGCGCTTGCCCGACCGGAAGTGTCCGCCCGTCGCGCCGGAATCGGCGCGGGCCGGCGGTCGACCACCGTCTTTCTCGAGCCGTTGCCCGACGCGGCGATGGCTCGCTTGCTTGACGGGTTGGTCGCCGACTTGCCGGCGGCACTGCGGGCCGAACTCGTCGCGCGTGCCGAGGGCGTTCCGTTGTACGCCGTCGAAACCGTGCGGGCACTCATTGATCGCGACGTTGTCATCGCAAGCGGTGGCCAATACGTCCTCGATCCGGTTGCGGCGAAGTCCCTTGATTTGACCGCGCTTGGTCCGCCAGCGAGTCTCCAAGCGTTGTTGGCCGCCCGGCTCGATGCGCTGCCTGCCTCCGAACGGCGTGTCGTCCAGGACGCCAGCGTGCTCGGACTCAGCTTCGCGAAAGCGGGGATCGCGGCTCTTGCGCCGTCCGACATCGATCTCGACGCTGTGCTGAACGCGCTCGTGCGCAAGGAAATACTGGTCGTCGACAACGATCCGCGGTCGCCCGAGCGCGGCCAATATCGATTTGTCCAAGCGCTGTTGCGCTCGAGTGCGTACGACACGTTGTCGCGGCGTGACCGTTATTCACGCCATCTCGCGGTGGCCGAGCATTTGGCCGGATTGCCGGACGCGGACACCATCGCCGGCGTGCTCGCGGCGCATTATCTCGACGCGCTTGCGGCCTTGCCCGAAGCTCCCGATGCGCCGCAGTTGCGCGAGCGAGCCGCCGAGTTGCTCGAGCAGGCCGCCATTCATGCCGCGGGCGTCGGCGCGCCTCGTGATGCTCTTGCGCACTACGACCAGCTGCTTCAGATGGAGTTGCCGGACGAAACGCTGGTGCGGCTGACCCAGGTCGCGTCGACCCTCGCGGTGGAAGCCGCCGACAATCTGGACCGCTGCCTGCAGTGGATGGAAGTCGGCTTGGCAGCTGTCGGGCGGATCGGCGACGAGGACGCGTTGTTGAACCTCGAGCTGAACCATGCTCGGCTCCTCGCAAACAAGGGTGCGATTGGCGACGCGATGCAAATCTGCCGCCGGGTGTTCGACGCTGCGCTCGCGAACCCCGAACGCGTCGGACTCCTCGCCGGCGCGGCGCGGCTGCTCGCCGTTGGCACGCAGACGACCGGGGAGCACGAGTTCGCCGAACATGTGGTGATGAGCGCGCTTCCGGTCGTCGAGCGCTACGGCACCGACGCGCATTTCGCGTCGCTGATCGATGGTCTGGCGGCGTGGGCGGGCGGCGCGGGGTACCGCCGGTTCTCCATGGTGATTGGCCAAGGGGCGCGGCTGCGCACGGAGGGCCGGGAATCGGACGCGATCGTACGCGACCTGAACAGCGTGTCCTTGCTCGTTAACGACGATCCCGCCGCTGGTATCGGTCTGGCGGCCGCGGCGCTCCAGCGCGCCGAAGAGCTCGGTTTGGTCGCGTCGCGAATCGTCGCGATCGCCCATCTGGTCAACGGCCTCTTCTTCGCCGGCCGTTGGCAGGAGGCGGTCGACCTGCTCGAGCGGCACGTCAACGACGGCCGCACCGACAGGCTCGCGTGGGAGGCCTACATCGCGGGCGGTTCGGCTCTGCACGCATACGGACGGGCCGATGCCTCTTTGCTGCTTCCGGTCATCGAGGCGTCGGGCGACCTTAACGACCCACTCGTCGAAGGCTGGACGTTGTTAAACGCGGGCGTGGCCCGTCACCTCGATGGCGACCGGGCTTCCGGCGCGCGTCTTGCGGCTGACGCGGCCATGGCGATCATGTCGCTGGGGAAGACCAGCGAGGACCTTCCGCCGGTCTATGCGCTCGCGGTCGACATGTTGCTTGACGCTGACGACCGCGCCCGGCTGGGGGAGTTGACCGCCGCTTTGGAGCAAGTGCCCCTTGGGCAACGTTTCCGACTGTTGCACGGTCAGTTGCTGCGGGCCCGAGCGCAGCTGTCATCCGATCCGGTGCAGGTTGTGCGTGGCCTGCGGGCCGCCGTTGAGGTGTTCACGGCCATGGGCGCGGCATATCCCGCAGCACGCACCCGAGTCGAACTAGCGGCGCTGTTGGCAGACGACGGCGACGTGCGCGGGGCCACCGACCTGCTGGCAAACGCGCGACCCGTACTCGAAAAGCTCGGTGCGGTTGTGCCGCTCGCGATCGCCGACCGGGTGTCGCTCGCGCTAACGCCGGTCGAGTCGATTTGACGGCTACCCGGCGCATGCGCCGTTGAGGACGAGCGGCTGCAGCCCGGCCTGGATTCCGAACGCGTGCCCGGTGGTCGAGACGACGGGCCCTTGCACCGCGAGCCACTGCTCGAGAACCGCGCCGGTCTTCGGGTCGACGCACGACAGCGTCGTGTCGCCGCCGTTGCGCACCCATAGCACCTTTTCCCCTGGCCACAGAATCGCGCCAGGGCCGACGCTGTCGCCCACGGGGCTGGTGCCGACGACCTTCAGTGTCGCGGCGTTGAGGTGCAGAAGACGCGACTTGTCGGTGTCGCCGTAGCCGCCGACCCACACTTGGTCACCGACGACGGCGATCGACTCCTTGCCGACGCTGGTCTGCGGACTTTGGGCCACCACCTTGCCGGTGCGCGCGTCGATGGCGACGACCCGCACGCCCGCGAAGCCGTTGGTCGGCGCGGAGCCGATCGGCATGACGCCGACCAACACCCGGTGGCGCGCCGGGTCGGCGGCGATCCCGTAGGTCCCGCCCTCGACGTCGGCCACCTTCGACGCAGCGAGCGGCGCGCCACCCGGGTGGGTGGCGGTCGGTTGGCCCGGAAGCGCCGCCACGCTCGCGCGCAGCAGGCCGTGCCCGGAGGTGAGGTAGACGTAGCCGTCGACCTCGGCGACCTCGAACAGGTCTGTGCCGGTGGTGTAGACGCCGAGCGGCGCCAGCGTGTCGGCGTCGAACACGTGCAACTCTCCGGGCGTCTGGGTCCACACCCAGACCCGGCCGTCCCCGACGGTCACGCCGCCGTATTGCGAGGGCGCCGGCGCGGTGGCGAGCACGCGGCTGCCCGCGGTGTCGAGCTTGACGATCTGCGAGGGATTGTTGGTCAGCACGTAGAGGCCGCCGGCGGTGCTCACCGCGTCGCTCGGCCAGCCGTCCCCGACGTTGACTGCGCTGCCCACGGCGCCGTGCGGCGCGGTGCTCGGTTGGCCAGGCGTGGTCCCGATCGCAGTGCTCGAGTTCTGTTGGCCGGGCTGCGCCCGGTGGCCGGGGCTGCTGGTCACGATCGTCGCGGCAGAGGCGATCACCGCGACCACCGCCGTGGTGGCCGACGCGAATGCCCACCGGTTGCGCCGAATCGTGTGGGCCCGACGGCTGACCGTCTCGTACATGCCACCGGCTGGCTCGACTCGCCGGCGCGGGTCGGTCAACGTGTCGCGCAGCAGTTCTTCGACGTCCCTCATCGTCGTGCACTCTCCTTTTCAACGATCTCTCGCAACCGTGACAATCCCTTTGCCGCTTGGCTTTTCACGGTCCCCCGACTGCAATTGAGCGCGTCGGCTATGTCGGCTTCCGATAGGTCTTCGTAGTAACGCAGCACCAGCACGGCGCGTTGTTTGGGCGGTAGCTCCGCAAGCGCCGTCCACATCGCGTCGCGCTCGTCCCACTCCTGCTCAGGGCGCGCCACGTTCGCGTCGTCCGGAATCATCGCCCGCGGCTGTTCGCGCCACGGTTTGCGGCGCAGCGCGTTGAGGTGGGTGGTCACGATCGCCCGGCGGACGTAGCCCTCCGGGTTGTCCTTGCGGCGCACCCGGGGCCAGGCGAGCGCGGTCTTGGCGAGCGCGGTCTGGACGACGTCCTCGGCGGTGTGCGGGTCGCCGGTGAGGACGTGGGCGAACCGCAGCAGCGACGACGACCGGGCGGACACGAACGCCCGGAAGTCCGCCTCGTCGGCCGGCTTCATGACGTCGTCCGCCTGCTCATGCACATAAGGACACGGTCTCGCGCGAACCGGTTGCCCGGCGAGGGTCTGCGCGCAGGTCTTGGTGACGTTTGCTACCGGAATCCGGGAGTAAACGTCACCACAACGGCGGAGCTCTCCGACCGGCATGAGGGCGCGGCGGCGGCGGGGCCGACGGTCTGGCAGAATGGCGGGCCGTACACCGGAAACACCGGCCCTCGGCGAGCCCCTCTACCTCGCGTGGGTCGCGTCCCCGGGACGCCGGCGTCCGAATCCCCACTCGGTCGAAGGCGCGCCCACCGGTAATTGTGAAGATCTGGAGTTACCCAACCCGTGGCAGTCAAGATCAAGCTCATGCGCCTCGGCAAGATGCGCGCGCCCTACTACCGCATCGTCGTGGCCGACTCGCGCACCAAGCGCGACGGCCGGGCCATCGAGGAAATCGGCAAGTACCACCCGAAGGAGGACCCGTCCTTCATCGAGGTGAACAGCGAGCGCGCCGCCTATTGGCTCAGCGTGGGCGCGCAGCCGACCGAGGCGGTCACCGCGATCCTCAAGGTCACCGGTGACTGGCAGAAGTTCAAGGGCGAGGCCGCCCCGCCGGCGATGAAGGTCGCGGCGCCCAAGGCGGACAAGAAGGCGCTGTTCGAGGCCGCCGCCAAGGAAGGCGCCGGTGAGCCGACCTCCGAGGCCACCACGCCGAAGAAGCGCCCGGCGAAGAAGACGGCTGACGAGACGCCGGCCGAGCCCGCTGAGGCGCCCGCCGAAGACACTCCGGCCGCGACGTCCGAGCAGACCGAGGCGGCGGGCGCCACGGCGCAGGCCGAGGGCGACGCCGCGTCGTCCGATTCGGCGCAGGCCTAAGGCGGCGGTATGCCGACGCTGGAAACCGACGTCCTCGAAGAGGCGCTCGAGCACCTGGTCAAGGGCATCGTCGCCCACCCGGACGACGTCACGGTTCGCGCTCGCTCGCAGCGCCGTGGCCAGGTGCTCGAGGTGCGCGTCCACCCGGAGGACCTCGGCAAGGTCATCGGCCGCGCCGGCCGCACCGCGAAGGCTTTCCGCACGGTGATGTCGGCGCTTGGCGGCTCGTCGGTGCGCGTCGACCTCGTCGACGTCGACGGCGGTCGCTGAGCTCCCGGCGCTGGCCGCTTCGAGGCCGGGCATGCAACTCGTCGTAGGCCGCGTCGGTCGCCCACACGGCGTTCGCGGCGAGGTCGGGGTCGAGGTTCGCACCGACGACCCCGACGCGCGCTTCGCCGCCGGCGCGAGCCTGCTCGCCGATCCCGTCGACCGCGGTCCGCTGCGGGTCGCCGCGACGCGCTGGCACTCGGGTCGGTTGCTGGTGAGCTTCGCCGGCGTGGCCGACCGGACGGCTGCCGAGGCGTTGCGCGGCACGCTGCTGCTCGTCGACGTCGACGAGTCCGCGCGCCCGGATGACCCCGAGGAGTTCTACGACCATCACCTGGTCGGCCTGCGGGTGGTCACGACGTCGGGCGACGACGTCGGGGCGGTGGCCGAGGTGCTGCACCTGCCGGCCCAAGACGTGCTCGCCATCACGCGGTCGGACGGCGCCGAGGTGCTGGTGCCGTTCGTGAAGGAGTTGGTGCCAGCCGTCGACCTCGACGCCAGGCGGCTCACGGTCGACGCCCGGCCCGGTCTGCTCGACCCGGAGGCGGCCGATGAGGGCTGAGCCGATGCGGGTCGACATCGTCACCATCTTCCCCGCGTACTTCTCGCCGCTTGAGCTGTCGCTGATCGGCAAGGCGCGCGAGCGGGGTCTGCTCGACGTCCGCGTTCACGACCTGCGCGACTTCACCCACGACGTCCACCGAACTGTCGACGACACGCCGTACGGCGGCGGCCCGGGCATGGTCATGACGCCGCCGCCGTGGGGTGAGGCGCTCGACCTGGTCTTTTCGGACGACGAAGGCGCGGCCAGCCCGCCGTTGCTCGTCGTGCCCACGCCCTCCGGGGAGTTGTTCACCCAGGCCAAGGCCCGTGAGTACGCCGGACGACGGCGGCTCGCGATCGCCTGCGGCCGCTACGAGGGCATCGACCACCGGGTCGTGGAGCACGCCCGCACCCGCACCCGGGTCGACGAGGTCTCGATCGGCGACTACGTGCTCGGCGGCGGCGAGGTGGCCGCGTTGGTCATCTTGGAGGCCGTGGTCCGGCTGCTGCCGGGCGTGGTCGGCAACGCGGAGTCGCTGATCGAGGAGTCGCACGCGGCGGGTTTGTTGGAGGGCCCCGCCTACACCAAGCCGCCGAGCTGGCGGGGTCTGGACGTCCCCGACGTGCTGATGTCAGGCAACCACGCGGCGATCGCCAGGTGGCGGCACGAGCAATCGCTGCGACGCACCCAGGAGCGGCGGCCGGACCTGCTGGCCGGCGGTGGGACGGCGCCGATTCGGCCGGCCGGCGAGGCTGTGGCAGACTAGAGCGGTCGCTCGCGCGCTCGCGGGCCCATTCACTGTCCATCAGCCCCTCATCAGGCAGGACCACATCGCCATGCACAGTCTCGACACGCTCGACGCCGCCTCGCTGCGTTCCGACGTCCCCGACTTCCGGCCTGGCGACACCCTGAAGGTGCACGTGCGGGTGGTCGAGGGGAACCGCTCCCGCGTCCAGATCTTCCAAGGCGTGGTGATCCGCCGCCAGGGCGGTGGGGTGCGCGAGACGTTCACGGTTCGCAAGGTGAGCTTCGGCGTCGGGGTCGAGCGGACCTTCCCGGTGCACACGCCTGCCGTCGACAAGATCGAGGTCGTCACCCGCGGGGACGTGCGGCGCGCGAAGCTGTACTACTTGCGCGAACTGCGCGGCAAGAAGGCGAAGATCCGCGAGAAACGCGAGACGCGAGACACCGCGGCCGCCAACTGACCGCCTGCTCGCGCGTGAGCGCAACGCTGGGTCAGCGATGATCGAAGAGCCGGTTCGCCCGCCGGCTGTGGAGCCGCGTGCGGCGCAGGCGGCGGCCGCGCCGACCGAACGCCGGCGCGGCGGCAGTCACCGGCGGCGCCGTCCCGCAAGCGCGAGCAAATCGAAGAAACCGAAGAAGCAGCGGCCGTTCTGGCTCGAGGTAGTGGTGCTGCTGGGCGTGGCGCTCGGCGTCGCCTTGCTGGTGCACACGTTCTTGTTTCAGGCGTTCTACATCCCGTCCGGCTCGATGGAGAACACGCTGCACGTCGGCGATCGGGTGCTGGTGAACCGGCTGTCCTACAAGGTCGGTCACGTTCAACGCGGCCAGATCGTGGTCTTCAACGGCGAGGACTCCTGGACACCCGAGGTCACCACGTCGTCGCCGTCCAATCCGGTCAGCCGCGTCTTGCGCGACGTGGGCAGTTTCCTCGGCTTCGCGCCGGCCGGTGAGAAGGACTTCATCAAGCGGGTGATCGGCGTGCCTGGCGACCACGTGGTGTGCTGCGACGCGCAGGGCCGGGTCCTGGTGAACGACACGCCGCTCGACGAGACGTACCTCGCGGCCGGCAACCCCGCTGTGCGCACCACGACCGAGGTGAACAACGCGCGGCACTTCGACATCGTCGTCCCGCCGGGCCGGCTATGGGTCGAAGGCGATCACCGCGACGACTCCGCCGACTCTCGATCCCACACCGGCGACCCCGGTGGGGGCACCATCCCGGAGAGCAAGGTCATCGGCCGGGCATTCGTGATCGTGTGGCCGGTCAAGCACTGGACCGGCCTCGGCGTTCCCGCGGCGTTCCACGGCGTGCCGAGCGGCGCGGCGAACGCGGCCGCGGTCGGCCTGCCGTACGGGATGGGCGCGCTCGCCGTCGCGCCCATCGGGCTGTGGCGGCTGCGCCGGCGTCGGCGGACGCGGCGCCCGCCCGCGACGTAGGCTGCTGCGGTGCCCGCGGCGAAGACAGGCGCGCGCAAGCAGCGGCGGCCAGCGAATCTGTACGCGTACGAGCGCGCGCTGGTGAAGGCCGGGCTCGACCCGGTCGCGGGCGCCGACGAGGCAGGGCGTGGCGCGTGCGCCGGCCCGCTCGTCGTCGGGGCGTGCGTGCTCGCACCCGGACGACGAGGGGTCATCACCGAGCTGGCCGATTCCAAGTTGTTGACCCCCGCCGCGCGCGAGCGGGTCTACGCCCGGATTGTCGAGCGGGCGCTGGCCTGGAGCGCGGTGGTCATCCCGGCGTCCGACGTCGACCGGCTCGGCTTGCACAAGGCGAATCTCGAGGGCATGCGGCGCGCGGTGGCCGGTCTTGGCGTGCGGCCGGCA
This sequence comes from Acidothermaceae bacterium, assembly GCA_036380925.1. GTDB lineage: Bacteria > Actinomycetota > Actinomycetes > Acidothermales > Acidothermaceae > JAICLV01. Next base: position 32,902 of record DASVDW010000120.1, on the reverse strand, counting down.
TACGTGCTGACCGACGGGTTCGCGGTCGCCGGCGTCGGCGCGCCGGGCCTCGCGGTGTGGAAGGGCGACCGGGTGGCCGCCTGCATCGCCGCGGCGTCGGTGATCGCCAAGGTCACCCGCGACCGCCTGATGGTCGCGATGCACGAGGAGTTCCCGGTCTACGGCTTCCACGAGCACAAGGGGTACGTCACCAGGGAACACCAGGACGCGCTGCTGCGGCACGGGCCCTGCGGGCAGCATCGGCGGTCGTTCGTCAACGTCCGGACCGCCGACGGCATGATCGAGTTCGCCGGACTCGGACCGGCCGCGATGGGCGACAATGAAAACGTGCCCGCCGACCTGATCGAGATCCCCGTGGAGGCTTAGATGAGCGCCGAGGATCTTGAGAACTACGAAACCGACATGGAGCTGCAGCTCTATCGCGAATATCGCGACGTCGTCGGCTTGTTCAGGTACGTGATCGAGACCGAGCGCCGGTTCTACCTGACCAACGAGTACACCCTCGACGTCCGCAACGCCGGTGGCGAGGTGTTCTTCGAGGTGAGCATGTCCGACGCGTGGGTGTGGGACATGTACCGTCCGCAGCGGCTGGTCAAGAACGTCAAGGTGGTCACCTTCAAAGACGTCAACGTCGAGGAGCTCGCCAAGAGCGACCTGCAGATCCCCGACGGGTCGTGACGCTCCACAGGCGTCGGTTTCGGTTCCCACAGCGAACGTCGTGACGGCCTGCTGGCCGTCGTCCCTTCGGCAGTCTCGTTGCCGGAGGTGGTGTCGTGGTGGCGGTCGACGCAGATCGGACGACGAGAGCGCGCGGCAGTGGCGGTGACAACGCGCGGGCGGCGCTCGGCAAGTACGGGGAGGATGTCGCGGCGCGGCATCTGACGAGGTCCGGGTTTTCCTTGTTGGCGCGCAATTGGCGTTGCCGCGACGGCGAGATCGACATCGTCGCGCGCGACGGCGACGTCCTCGTCGTCTGCGAGGTGAAGACGAGGCGCGACGTCGGATTCGGCACGCCGCTCGAGGCGGTCACGCAGGCAAAAGCGGCGCGGCTGCGGCGGTTGGCCGCCCGCTGGTTGACGGCGACCCGCGAGGCGCGTTCGGCCGACGGTGTCGGCGGTTTCGCCGACGTGCGGTTCGACGTCGTCTCGGTGTTGCTGCCGCGTGCGGGCGCACCGGTCGTCGAGCATCTGCGGGGAGCGTTTTGATGGCGCTCGCCCGAGCCTGGTCGGTGGCGTTGACCGGTGTGCGCGGCGAGGTCGTCGAGGTCGAGGCCGATCTCGCGCAAGGCATCCCAGGGTTGACGATCGTCGGGTTGCCCGACGCGGCGCTGTCGGAGTCGCGCGACCGGGTGCGCGCCGCGATTCAAAACTCGCGCGAGGATTGGCCGCAAAAGCGCATCACCTTAGGGCTCTCGCCGGCGACGCTGCCCAAGCACGGATCGGGCTTCGACCTGTCGATGGCGGTGGCCATCTTGTGCGCGGCCGGGCGGGTTCCGGCGTCCGCGCTGCACGACTTGGTGCTCTTCGGCGAACTCGGGCTCGACGGTCAAGTGCGCCCGATCCGCGGGGTGCTGCCCGCGACGCTCGCCGCGTCGCTCGGCGGATTTTCCAGGGTGGCGGTGCCGCGCGGCAACGCGGCCGAGGCGCGACTCATCGCCGACGTCGAGGTCTGGCCGGTCGGCTCGCTCGTCGAACTGCTGGTGTCGCTGCGGCGCGGCGAGGCGCCGTCGGGTGGCGAGATCGTCGACCTGGCAAGTGTCGTCGCGGCGCGCGAGGCGGCTTCGGCTGACGCTCTGATCGACCTTGGGGACGTGCTTGGCCAACCCACCGGACGGCGCGCGGTCGAAGTCGCCGCGGCGGGGTCGCATCACACGTTCTTGCTCGGCGACCCCGGCACCGGCAAGACGATGCTCGCCGCGCGGTTGCCGGGGTTGTTGCCCAAGCTCGATCACGACGCCGCGCTCGAGGTCACCTCGGTGCATTCCGTGGCCGGCGTGCTGCCGGCCGAATGCCCGTTGATAACCCGACCGCCGTTTCGCGACCCGCATCACACCACCTCGGTCGCCGCGCTCGTCGGTGGCGGCAGCGGCATGGCACGGCCCGGCCAGGCGTCGCTCGCGCATCGAGGCGTGTTGTTTCTAGACGAGGCGCCGGAGTTCGCGTCCGGCGTGCTTGACGCGTTGCGGCAGCCGTTGGAGTCCGGTCAGGTCAGCATCGCGCGGTCCGGGGGAGTCGCCGTCTTCCCGGCCCGGTTTTTGCTTGTGCTGGCGGCAAACCCGTGCGGCTGCGCGACGGCAGGCACTCCGACGTCGTGCACCTGCTCGCCGCTCATGCGGCGGCGATACCTGGCGAAGTTGTCGGGCCCGCTGCTCGACCGGGTCGACCTGCAGGTGCGGATGGATCCGGTCAGCCGCGCGGACTTGCTCGCCGATCGTGGCCATGTCGAGCCGACCGATGTGGTCGCGGCCCGCGTCTCGATCGCCCGGGAGCGGGCCGCGAGCCGGTTCGCTGGAACGCCGTGGCGCACCAACAGCGAGATTCCGGGCCGGGAGTTGCGCGGGCGATGGGCGCCGGCCCGGCCCGCGATGAAGGCGGCCGAACGAGCGCTCGACCTCGGCCGGTTGTCGGCGCGCGGCCTCGACCGGGTGTTGCGCGTCGCGTGGACGCTCGCCGACCTCGCGGACGTCGACCGGCCGGGCGCCGACGAGGTCGACGAGGCGCTGTACCTGCGCACCGGGGTGGCCGCGTGAACGCGGGCGCGGGCGCCGCCGCCGAACGGCGGGCGCGGGCGCTGCTCACGCGCATCGCCGAGCCGGACCGGGAGTTGTCGCAGCGCGTGTTGAGCGACGGCGCGGTGTCGGCGGTGAAGGGCCTGCGCGACGGCACGCTCAAGGTGAAGAACGCGCTGCACTGGCAGGCCAGAGTGGCGAGCGCCCGGCCCGAGCGCGACCTCGAGGCGGCACGCGCCTGCGCCGCGCGGTTCATCGTGCCTGGCGACGACGAATGGCCGTCCGCGTTGGACGAATTGGCTTACCTGGACGACGAATACGCGTCGGTGCCCTACGGATTGTGGGTGCGCGGCGACCTCGACCTGCGCGCCGTTTTCGCCCGATCGGTGGCGATCGTCGGTGCTCGGGCGTCAACCTCCTACGGCGAGTACGTCGCCGCCGAATTCGCCCTCGGCGCCGCAGAACGTGGCTGGACCGTCGTGAGCGGCGGCGCGTACGGCATCGACGGCGCGGCGCATCGCGGTGCGATCAGCGGCGGCGGGGTGACCGTCGCGGTGCTGGCGTGCGGCGTCGACGTCGCGTATCCGCGCGGGCATTCGGCGTTGATCGAGCGGGTCGCGTCGGCAGGGTTGGTCATCAGCGAGTGGCCACCCGGCTGCGCTCCGATGCGACACCGGTTTCTGGTGCGCAACCGGGTCATCGCCGCGTTGACGGCTGGCACGGTGGTCGTCGAGGCGGCGTCGCGGAGTGGTTCGTTGAGCACCGCCAACCGGGCGCGCGACCTCGGCCGGCACGTGATGTCGGCGCCGGGGCCGATCACCTCGGCGATGTCGGCTGGCACGAACGCGCTGCTCAAGCAGCCGTGGGCGTCGTGTGTGACCAGCGCGGCCGACGTGATCGAGTTGGTCGGGGCGATGGGCGACGACCTCGCGCCGCCGCCGGAGGTTCGCCAAGACCCGCGCGACGACCTCGACTCGGTGTCGCGGCGGGTGCTTGACGCGGTCCCGGTGCGGATGCCGGTCGGGCCGGCGCGGATCGCCTGCGCCGCGGGCGTCGATCTCCGCCAAGTCACCCGATGCCTCGGCGCGCTCGCCGCCCGCGGACTGGTCGTGCGCGCCGACGACGGCTGGCGGCTGCCCCCTCGGCCGCGTGGCGGTGCTTGACGCGGACGACGCGCGCGGCGACCGTGGCGGGCGTGGGTGCCAACGCCGACGCGGCTGCCGAGTTGCCGGGGGCGCTCGCCGACGCCCTCGCCGCGTTCGACCAGCACATCGCCTTGGAGCGCGGGCTGTCTCCCAACACCGCGCGCGCCTATCGCACCGACGTCGAGAGCCTGCTCGACCACGCCGCTCGACTCGGCGCGCGGCAGCCCGACGACATCGACATCGCGACGCTGCGCAGCTGGCTGGCCAAGCTGACCACGTTGGGAAAGGCGCGGACGACGATCGCCCGGAGGGCGTCGTCCGCGCGGGTCTTCACCGCCTTCTGCGCGAAGCGCGGGTTGCTCTCCCGCGACCCCGGGCTGGGGTTGGCCACGCCGAAGGCGCCCCGCGCGCTGCCGGGCGTGCTGTCGGTGCGGCAGGCCGCCGCGCTGCTCGAGCCGGTGGCTGTCGGTGCGGATCCGGCCGACCAGGCGGTCGGGTTGCGCGACGCGGCGATGCTCGAGCTGCTGTACGCGACAGGGATTCGGGTCGGGGAACTGGTCGGGCTTGACGTCGACGACCTCGATCAGGCTCGCCGCGTGGTGCGGGTGCTCGGGAAGGGCGGCAAAGAGCGGTCGGCTCCGGCCGGCTTGCCGGCGGTCAAGGCGGTCGAGCGGTGGTTGGTTGACGGGCGGCCGCTGCTGCTGACGGCGGCGAGCGGGCCGGCGCTGTTCCTCGGGGCGCGCGGCGGTCGGATCGATCCGCGGGCGGTTCGGCGGCTGGTGCACGCCCGGCTGGCGGGTGTGGACGGAGCGCCAGATCTTGGTCCCCACGGGCTGCGACACAGCGCGGCGACGCACCTGTTGGAGGGCGGCGCGGACCTAAGAACCGTCCAAGAGATACTCGGTCACGCTACGCTCGCAACCACACAGATCTACACGCATGTATCCGTCGAGCGACTGAGGGCAACTTATGACCGCGCGCACCCCAGAGCCTGAGCGCTCCGGCGTGCTTGCCAGCACAGCAGAAGAAGACGCGGCGAAATTGGACGCGGAGGCGGCAAAGCTCGACGCCGAGGCCGCGCTTCGCGAGCTTTGGCACGCGTTCAAGGCGACCGGTGAGGGCCAGCTGCGCGAGCGGCTGATCCTGCACTACTCACCGTTGGTGAAATACGTCGCTGGCCGCGTGGGCGTGGGGTTGCCGCCGAACATCGAGCAGGCCGACCTCGTCTCGTACGGCATCTTCGGTCTGATCGACGCCATTGAGAAGTTCGACCTCGACCGGGCCATCAAGTTCGAGACTTACGCCATCAGCCGCATCAAAGGCGCCATCATCGACGAGCTGCGGGCCATCGACTGGATTCCCCGCTCGGTGCGCTACAAGGCCCGCGAGGTCGAGAAGGCCTACGCCGCGCTGGAATCGAAACTGCATCGCACCCCGACCGAGGCGGAGGTGGCCGGCGAGCTCGGCATCAGCCTCGACGAGTTGCACACCATCTTCAGCCAGGTGTCGTTCGTCAACGTGATCGCGCTCGACGAGTTGCTCAACGTCGGGGGCGAGCGGGGCGACAAGCTGTCGCTGGTCGACACCCTCGAAGACACCAAGGCCGAAGACCCGGTCGAGGCCTTCGAGACCGAGGAGACCAAGTACCTGCTGTCACGCGCGATCAACACGCTGCCCGAGCGCGAGAAGATCGTCGTCACGCTGTACTACTACGAGGGCCTCACGCTGGCCGAGATCGGTCAGGTGCTCGGCGTCACCGAGAGCCGGATCTGCCAGATGCACACGAAGGCCGTGTTGCAGCTGCGCGCGAAGATAGCCGAGCAGACCTCCGCCTAGCGCGCGGTTTGCGCAAGAGCGGGGAAACATCTTGTTGTCATAGCGCTGGAAGTTTCCGCGCTGAAGCGGCCTGCGGGTCGGCGAGGCGTGCCCGTCGGGCTCGCCCCAGCGCGGCGGTCCCGGCTAGCGCCGCACCCGCGCCGATCGCGGCCGTGGCGATGGCGTCGTCGGGCTGATGCCGCGTCGGGCCGGCCAGCTGGGGCGCGTTCGCCGCCGCGTCGGGTGAGCCCGCCGACGCCGGCTGCTGATCGGTCGGCGCGGACGTCGGGAGGCCGTCGGTCCAGATCGGCAGCAACCGCACCTCGGGCGGGGCGATCAGGCTGAGCGGATCGACGTACGCGTCGCCGCGGATCGCGCCCCAGTGCAGGCAGCTGCCGGGCGGCCCGCAACCGTCGGCCGTCGCCGACACCCGCCCGATCAACTCGCCCCGACGCACCGTCTCGCCGCGCGACACGATTGGGTCGACCGGCTCGTACGTCGTGCGGACGGCGCCGTGGCTGATCGAGACCACGCCGCGCCCGGCGAGCAGCCCCGCGTAAACGACCAGGCCGTCGGCCGCCGCGACGACCGGCTGGCCGGTCGCCGCCGCGAGGTCGACCCCGCGATTGCCGGGCAGCCAGGGCTGCGCCGGCGGCTCGAACCCGCGCAGCACGGTCAGCGGGGCCGGCAGCGGGGCGACGAACCCGGCGGCCGCCGCAGTGGCGTGCCGCGCTGGCCCGAAGACCGCCCAGCCGAACGCCATCAGCACCGCCGCGCACGCCACGATCAGCAGCCGCTGTCGCATCACCATGTCAGCAGCCTCGCGCGCTGCGCGCCGCCGTCCGACGTCGAAATCCCGATCGGTGGACGACCGGTTCGCGCGCTGTGGACGTCAGCTGGCGACGGCCGCCTCGTCGAGCGGCTGGGCGAACTGCGCGTGGTACAGCGCGTGGTAGGCGCCCTCGCGTTCGAGCAGCTCGTGATGCGTGCCCTGCTCAACGATGCGGCCGTTCTCCATCACGAGGATGGTGTCGGCGTCGCGGATCGTCGACAGCCGGTGCGCGATGACGAAACTGGTGCGGTTCGACCGAAGCGCGGCCATCGCGTGCTGCACCAACGCCTCGGTGCGGGTGTCGACCGAGCTGGTGGCCTCGTCGAGGATCAGCAACGACGGGTCGACCAGGAACGCGCGGGCGATGGTGATGAGCTGCCGTTGCCCGGCGCTGATGTTGCTGTTCTCCTCGTCGATGACGGTGTCGTAGCCGTCGGGAAGGCCACGGACGAAACGGTCGACGAACGTCGCCTTTGCGGCGGCGATCATTTCCTCTTCGGTGGCGTCGGGTCGGCCGTACATGATGTTGTCGCGGATCGTGCCGCCAAACAACCACGCGTCTTGCAGCACCATGCCGACGAGTGAACGCAATTCGTCTCGTCGCATGGTGGTGATGTCGACGCCGTCGAGGGTGATGCGACCGCCGTCCAACTCATAGAACCGCATGATGAGGTTGACCAGCGTGGTTTTGCCGGCGCCGGTTGGCCCGACGATCGCGATCGTGTGGCCTGGCTCGGCGACGAGTGACAGGTCGTCGATGAGCGGCTCGGCCGGCTCGTAACGGAACGACACGTGCTCGAACTCGACGCGACCGCGCGCCGCTTCGGCTCGCTGCGAATGCTCGGGCTCGACGCTCTCTTCTTCGGCGTCGAGCAAATCGAAGACCCGCTCCGCCGACGCCACCCCCGACTGCAGCAGGTTCGCCATCGACGCCACCTGCGTCAGCGGCTGGGTGAACTGCCGTGAGTACTGGATGAACGCTTGAACGTCGCCGAGCGACATCGAGCCTGACGCCACTCGAAGCCCGCCGACCACGGCGATGAGCACGTAGCTGATGTTCCCGATGAACATCATGGCGGGCATGATGATGCCGGACACGAACTGCGCGCCGAAGCTGGCCGCGAACAACTCGTCGTTCTTCGCGGCGAACGCGGCCTCGATCTCGCGCCGACGCCCGAACACTGTGACGATCTCGTGGCCGGTGAACGCCTCTTCGATCTGACCGTTGAGCGCGCCGGTGTGGGTCCACTGCGCGATGAACTGCCGTTGTGACCGTTTGGTGATGGACTTCGTGACGAAGATGGACGCCGGCACCATAACCAAGGCGATCACCGCCAGTAGCGGCGAGATGACGAACATCATGGCGATGACGCCGAGCACGGTCAGCAACGAGGTGAGTAGCTGGCTCATCGTCTGCTGGAGGCTCTGCGCGATGTTGTCGATGTCGTTGGTCACCCGGCTGAGCAGCTCGCCTCGGGGCTGTCCGTCGAAATACCGCAGCGGCAGGCGGTTCAGCTTCGCTTCGACGTCGTCGCGCAACCGCTGCACCGTGCGTTGCACGATGCCGGTGAGCAAGAAACCTTGCAGCCAAGCGAAAACGCTGGCCGCGACGTAGAGCGCGATGACGAGTGCGAGAGTGTGCCCGAGAGCGGTGAAGTCGACGCCGTGGCCCGGTTTGGCATGGCTGGTCGACAGCACGTCGGCGTAGGTGTTCTCGCCCCTGGCGCGAGCGGCGTCGATCGCCTGCTGCAAGGTGGCGTTATCGGGCAGCCGCTTGCCGAGCACGCCGTCGAACACGATGTTTGTCGCGTGGCCGAGGATCTTGGGGCCGATCACGGATAGCGCGACGCTGACGACGCCCAAGCCGAACACGCACGCGACAAGCGCACGTTCCGGCATCAGCCGCCGTAGCAGTCGGCGCGCTGATGGACCGAAGTTCATCGACTTCTCGGTCGGCAGACCCATCGACATCCATGGCGGGCCGTGGCCCGCGCCCCGGCCGGCTTTGGGCAGCCGAGCCGGCATCGTGGTCGCCGTGCCGCCGGGCCGAGCTCCCGAGAAGTTCGGCTGCCGCGGCGCGGGAGGTTGGCTCGTCATGCCGCCTCCTCGGCCGACAACTGAGAGCGCACGATCTCCGCGTATGTCGGGCAGGTCCGCAGCAACTCGTCGTGCGTTCCAAGACCGACGACGCCGCCTTGGTCAAGGACGACGATCTGGTCGGCGTCGCAGATCGTCGAGACCCGCGACGCGACGATGACCACCGCGGCCTCGCGCGTCACCGGGCGCAACGCCGCGCGCAGCCGCGCGTCGGTGCCGGTGTCGAGCGCGGAGAACGACTCGTCGAACAGGTAAATCTCCGGCTTGCGCACCAGCGCCCGTGCGATCGCGAGTCGTTGCCGTTGGCCGCCTGACACGTTCGTGCCGCCCTGCGCGATCGGCGCGTCGAGGCCCTCGGGCATCGCCTCGACGAAGTCGCGCGCCTGCGCCACCTCAAGCGCCGTCCAGAGTTCATCGTCGGTGGCGTCGGGGTTTCCATACCGCAGGTTGCTCGCAACCGTTCCGGAGAACAGGTACGCCCGCTGCGGCACCAGCCCGATGCGCTGCCGCAGCACGTCGAATTCGAGATCGCGGACGTCGACGTCGTCGACCAGCACGGTGCCCTGCGTCACGTCGAACAGTCGCGGCACGAGTGAGACAAGCGTGCTCTTGCCGGTGCCTGTGCTGCCGACCACGGCCGTCGTCTGACCAGGCCCGACGCGCAGCGAGACTCCGCGCAACACCGGATCCGCCGCCCCCGGATATCGGAAGGCGACGTCGCGAAACTCCAACTCGCCGCGCGATCGAACGTGACTGATCGGCGCGCTCGCCGCCACGACGGATGACGACGTCGTGAGCACCTCTTGGATTCGCTCCGCGCACACCGCGGCCCGCGGAACCATGATGAGCATGAACGTCGCCATCATCACCGACATCAGAATCTGCATCAGGTAGGTGAGGAACGCGGTGAGCGACCCGATCTGCATCTGTCCTGCGTCGACCCGTGACGCCCCGAACCAGAGAACCGCGACGCTCGACGCGTTGAGCACGAGCAGCACGGTGGGGAAAATGAGCGCCATCAACCGGCCGGTGCGCAAGGCGGTCGCGGTGAGTTCGGTGTTCGCCTGCGCGAAGCGTCGTGTCTCGATCGGCTCTCGGACGAACGCTCTCACCACGCGGATGCCGGAGATCTGCTCGCGCAGCACTCGGTTGATGGTGTCGATTCGCTTCTGCATGAGCCGAAACGACGGGACCATCTTGCGGATGATGAGTCCGATCGCGACGACCAGCACGGGGACGCTCACACCCATCAGCCACGACAGCCCGACGTCCTCGCGCAGCGCCATGATGACGCCGCCCACGCACATGATGGGCGCCGCGATCAGCATCGTGCAGGTGGTGACGACGAGCATTTGCACCTGCTGCACGTCGTTCGTGTTGCGCGTGATGAGCGACGGCGCCCCAAACCGGGTCACCTCACGACCGGAGAACTCTCCCACCCGGTGGAAGATCGCCGCCCTCACATCGCGGCCGAAGCTCATCGCGGCGCGCGCGCCGAAATAGACGGCCGCGATGGCGCAGCAAATCTGCACCAGGCTGATGAGCAGCATCCATCCGCCGGTGCGCATGATGTAGCCGGTGTCGCCCTTGGCGATGCCGTTGTCGATGATGTCGGCGTTGAGAGTCGGCAAGTACAACAGCGCGATGGTGCCGACGAGCTGCAAGGCGACGACCGCGAGCAGCAACCGCCGATACGGGCGAAGGTGACCGCGGAGCAGGGTCAGCAGCATGGCTCTCCTTCGCTTCGCCGCCGGGCGCCGTTCAAGACGACGTCGACGATGAGATGGGTGGGCATTGCTTCGCCTTCGGCGGCCAGCAGCGGATGGCTGCTCGAGAACACGAGCATGCGGAGCAACCTTGCCATTTGACGCGGCGGCAGCCGCAACTCATTTCGGTGTGCCTCGAGCAGCTCGATGACGAGCTTTTCAATGTCGTCGGACGACGCGGCGGGCTTGTGCGGATGGCGCTCGCGAAAACCTGGTGATCGGTGCAGCGCCATCATCAAGGTGATGACGGATCGCAGCCACCCGCGAGTGATGTCGATGACGCCGGCGAGGATGGCGTCGAGCGGAAGGCCGCGGTCGATCCGCTCAAGCTGCGCGACCACCGGCGTGCAGTCGAGGGCGGCTTGGATCGCGGCGGCGAACAGGCTCTCCATGTCGGGGAAGACCCGAAAGATCGTGCCCTCTGCGACGCCGGCGGCCTCGGCGACCTGCCGGGTGCTCACCTGCAGCCCGTGCTCGCGCAGCAGCGGCAAGGTGGCGGCGATCAGAGCGGCTCGGCGCTGCTCGGGTGGCAGAGGGCGGGCCCGCCGCGACGCGGCTTGCGGCAGCTCTGGGACGGCGGACACGGCGGCGACTCTACACCAATGAGTGAGCACTCACTCATTAGTTCTCGAGACGGCGACGAGCAGAGTGCCGACGGCCCCGATGCGGGCCCTCGGGGCCCGACCCCCGCGCCCGGGGAACGACAGCTGTCGACGGCCCCGAGGCGCCCTCACGGCGAGGCCCTCGCGGGACCGCGCGGGAGCGCGGGCGCGGGCGGGCTCGCGCTCCGGGTAGACTTCCTGCGGGATTCGGTCGACGCCGGCCTTTGTGCGCCGTCCGGATCTACATCGCACACCCTTTCACCGGCCAGCAGGCCGGTCCGCCGACTCGGTGCGCAAGGCAACCTCCGTCGAGGTCGTCGCCTTGGGTGCAATGGCGGTCAGGGTGTCAGGCGCGACCGCCGACCGGCGGCCGCGAAGAACCGAGGCAGCACCCGGCGACGTCCACGCGGCTCTGGAGCACCAGCGGCGCGCAGGCGTGGGTGCGAAAGGAGCGCACGGCCATGGCCGTCGTCAGCATGAAGGAGCTGCTCGCCAGCGGCGTCCACTTCGGGCACCAGACCCGCCGGTGGAACCCCAAGATGAAGCGCTTCATCTTCACCGAGCGCAACGGCATCTACATCATCGACTTGCAGCAGTCGCTGGGCTACATCGACCGCGCCTACGAGTTCGTCAAGGAGACGGTGGCCCACGGCGGCTCGATTCTGTTCGTCGGCACCAAGAAGCAGGCGCAGGAGGCGGTCGCCCAGCAAGCCACCCGCGTCGGCATGCCTTACGTCAACCAGCGCTGGCTGGGCGGAATGCTCACCAACTTCTCCACCGTCTACAAGCGGCTGCAGCGGCTGAAGGAGCTTGAGCTCCTCGAGCAAAGCGGCCCGAACTACGGCCAGCGCACCAAGAAGGAAGCGCTGGTCCTCCATCGGGAGAAGGAGAAGCTGGAGAAGACGCTGGGCGGCATCCGGGAGATGGCCCGCGTGCCAAGCGCGGTGTGGGTGGTCGACACCAAGAAGGAGCACATCGCCGTCGGCGAGGCGCGCAAGCTCGGCATCCCGGTTGTCGCGATCCTCGACACCAACTGCGACCCCGACGAGGTCGATTACAAGATCCCCGGCAACGACGACGCGATCCGGTCGGTGAGCTTGCTCACCCGGGTGGTCGCCGACGCCGTGGCCGAGGGCCTGATGGCCCGGGTCGCCGCCCGCAGCGCCGATGGCGGCGAGGGCGGTCCGCAAGCCGGTGGGCCCGCCGACGCAGGCAGCGAGCTGGGCGGCGACGAGCCGCTGGCCGACTGGGAGCGCGAGCTGCTGGTGCGCGAAGGCGGCGAGCAGGCCGCCAGCCCCGCTCAGTGAGGCCCGCCGCAACGCCCGCCTGCCGAACCCACTTTTAAGGACGAGACAACCACCATGGCGAACTACACGACCGCCGACGTCAAGCGGCTCCGCGAGCTGACCGCCGCCGGCATGATGGACTGCAAGAAGGCGCTCGACGAGACCGACGGCGACTTCGACAAGGCCGTCGAGATCCTGCGCATCAAGGGCGCGAAGGACGTCGGCAAGCGAGCCGAGCGCACCACCGCGAACGGCCTCGTCGGCGCCTCCGTGGCCGACGGCGCCGGCGTGCTCGTCGAGCTCAAGTGCGAGACCGACTTCGTGGCCAAGGGCGAGCGGTTCCAGCAGCTCGGCGCCGCGCTGGTGAGCGCGTTCGCGTCGTCCGAGGTGACGGACGCCGAGGGGTTGCTGGCCGCCGACGCAGGCGGCCGCAAGGCCGCTGAGCTCATCGAGGAGAACAGCGCCGCGCTCGGCGAGAAGATGGAGCTCGGCCGGGTCGCCAAGCTCACCGGTCCCCACGTCGTGAGCTACCTGCACAAGACCAGCCCGGACCTCCCGCCGCAGCTCGGTGTGCTCGTGGCGCTGTCGGCGGAAAACGCCCAGGTGGGCAAGGACGTCGCACAGCACATCGCCGCGTTCGCGCCGTCGTACCTTTCCCGCGACGACGTGCCCGCCGACGTCGTCGAGAACGAGCGGCGGATCGCCGAGGCGACCGCGCGCGAGGAGGGCAAGCCGGAGTCCGCGCTGCCGAGGATCGTCGAGGGTCGGGTCAACGGTTTCTTCAAGGACACCGTGCTGGTCGAGCAGGCCTTCGCGAAGGACAACAAGAAGTCGGTCAAGCAGGTGCTCGACGAGGCCGGCGTGCAGGTGCTGACCTTCGCCCGGTTCCGCGTCGGACAGTCCTAGGGCAGACTGCAGGTCGGTGGCCAGACTGGACGACACAGCTGACGACGACGAGAGGTGGCCGATGCGCGAGTCCGAGAAGAACGAGGATCGGCCGCGCTACCACCGCGTTCTGCTGAAGCTGTCGGGGGAGGCGTTCGCGGGCGACGGACAGCTCGGCGTCGACCCTGACGTCGTCGCCTCGATCGCCAGGCAGATCGCCGCCGTGGTCGCCGAAGGAGTCGAGGTTGCCGTCGTCATCGGGGGCGGCAACTTCTTCCGCGGCGCCGAGCTTTCGGTGCGCGGCATGGACCGCGCCCGGTCCGACTACATGGGCATGCTCGGCACCGTGATGAACTGCTTGGCGTTGCAGGACTTTCTCGAGAAGGCCGGCGTCGACACGAGGGTGCAGACGGCCATCACGATGGGCCAGGTCGCCGAGCCCTACATCCCGCGCCGCGCGATTCGGCACCTCCAAAAGGGCCGGGTCGTCATCTTCGGCGCCGGCCTCGGCGCGCCGTACTTCTCCACCGACACCACCGCCGCCCAGCGCGCACTCGAAGTCGGAGCCCAGGTCGTGCTGATGGCGAAGTCGGTCGACGGCGTCTATGACAGCGATCCGAAGACCAACCCCGAGGCGGTGCGCTTCGACACCCTCGACTACGACGAGGTGCTGGCCCGCGACCTCAAGTTCGCCGATGCCACCGCAATCTCGCTGTGCCGCGACAACGCGCTGCCGATCGTGGTCTTCAATCTCCTGGAGGACGGCAACATCGCGCGCGCCGTGCACGGTGAGAAGATCGGGACCATCGTGTCGGCCGGCGCCCGTTAACACCAGCTGCGCCTGATAAAAGACCGAGGGCTAGGAGTCATCCCGTGATCGACGAGACCCTCCTCGAGGGCGAGGAGAAGATGGAAAAGGCGGTGAGCGTCGCCAAGGAGAGCTTCGGCGCGATCCGCACCGGCCGCGCCCACCCCGGCATGTTCGCCAAGGTCACGGTCGACTACTACGGCGCCCAGACGCCGCTGAACCAACTCGCCGGATTCACCGTCGCGGACGCACGGATGATCATCATCGCGCCGTACGACAAGGGCTCCCTGCGGGCGATCGAGAAGGCGATCCGCGACTCCGACCTCGGGGTCAACCCCACCGACGACGGAGCGGTCATCCGGGTCACCGTGCCGCAGCTCACCGAGGAGCGCCGCCGCGACTACATCAAGCTCGCGCGGCACGAGGCGGAGGAGACGCGGGTGTCGATTCGCAACATCCGCCGGCACGCCAAGGAGGCCCTCGACAAGCTGCAAAAGGACGGCGACGCCGGGGAGGACGACGTGCGCCGGGCCGAGAAAGAACTCGACGAGCTGACCCACAAATACGTCACCCAGGTCGACGAGTTGCTGAAGCACAAAGAAGCCGAACTCCTCGAGGTCTGACCAGCCGCCGCACCGATGACCACGATGGCCGACGCCGAGGCGGAGTCCACTCCCGCTCCGAAAGCGGGCCGCAACCTGCCCGCGGCGATCGGCATCGGCGTGCTGCTCGCGGGCGCGGTGGTCGCGTCGCTGTTTGTCGACAAGCGCGCGTTCGTCGGACTTGCCGTCGTCGCCATCATGGCGGCGGTCATCGAACTCGCGCGCGCCTTGCGCGCCCACGCCGTGGTGTTGCCGTCGATTCCGCTCGCCGCTGGCGCCGCCGCCGTGCTGATCGCCGCGTACGCGGGTGGCACCCAGGCGCTCGTCGTGTCGACGTTGCTGCTGGTCGTCGCCGGTGTCGTGATGACGGTCGTCGCGGACGACGCGACGCGGTCGCGCGCGATGTCGTCGGTCGTCTTTGTCGTTTGCTACGTGGCTTTTCTCGCCGGCTTTGCGATTTTGCTCGCTGTTCCCGATGACGGACCCCGCCGCGTGCTCGCGTTGGTGGCGACCGTTGTGTGCAGCGACACCGGCGGCTACGCGGTGGGCGTGTTCTTCGGAAAGCACCCGATGGCGCCGAGCGTCAGCCCGAAGAAGTCATGGGAAGGCTTCACCGGATCGGTGGCCGCCTGCGTGGTGTGCGGGGCGCTGTACTTGCCGCTCGTCTTGCACGGCGCCTGGTGGGAGGGCGTTCTCTTCGGGTTGGCGATCGCCCTCGCGGCCACCATCGGAGACTTGGCGGAATCCCTGATCAAGCGCGACCTCGGCATCAAGGACATGGGCGCGCTGCTGCCTGGCCACGGCGGGGTCATGGACCGCATCGACTCGCTGGTCGTCGCCGCGCCGGTGGCGTGGGCGTTGCTCACCGCGTTTGTGCCCTGGAGCTAGCGCGTCGGCGGCGCGACAGCGGGAGCGCGCGACAGCGCGCGGGGGCCCGCCAGCGCGACGTAGCCGGCTCCCGCTGGCGCGACCCTGGCCGGCGTCAAGCCCCTAACCCGCACCGCCGCCCGGGTTCGGTCCCCTGACGCTCTGGTGGCCGCCATCATTTCGCGATATAACCGACATCGCCTACAGCAATCGCTTGCAGGCCTACGTACAGCACTCGCGTTGGGGAGAGGAGCAAGACGTATGCATGCAAAAGATGACGCACTACGCACCGCATTACGCAAACCTGCCGCCCGACTGGGGACCCTCGCGGTCGCCGTGTCAACGGTCGCGGCGCTCGGGATCGGCGGCTCGGCCAGCGCGATGGCGGCCGGACACTCCTCGTCGGGACACCCGACGGTCTCGAGCCAGCTTTGGGGCGCCTTCAACGGCCAGAACGTCTACCTGTACACGCTGAAGAGCAGCCACCACATGACGGTGAAGATCACCAACTTCGGCGCCACGGTGCAGTCGATTTGGGTCGACGACCGACATGGGCATCCCACCAACGTGGCGCTCGGCTTCCCGACACTGTCCGACTACGTCAACGACTTCTTGCAACAGCACACCGGGGTTGCCTGGCCGCTTCCCGGCGGCTCGGGCGACACCTACTTCGGCGCCACCATCGGGCGGTACGCGAACCGGATTGCCAACGCGTCCTTCACGATGCAGTGCACGAGCTGCTCCAACAACGGCGTCACCTACACGCTGCCGGCCAACAACGGCACGAACACGCTGCACGGCGGCGACCTCGGCTGGAACACGATGGTCTGGAGCGGCGCGGCGAGCACCTCGGCTGACTCGGCGTCTCTGGCGTTGACCCTGACGAGCCCGGACGGCGACGAGGGGTTCCCGGCCAGCATGACGACGACGGTGACCTACACCCTCACCAGCCGGAACGCGTTGCAGATCAAGTACACCGCGAAAAACAACGAGCCGAGCGGCGGCAAGGCCACCGTGCTCAATCTGACGAACCACACGTACTTCAACCTCGCCGGCGAGGCGTCTGGCGCCGTGTCCGACCAGCTGCTCGCCATCAACGCGGACAAGTACACGCCGGTCTCGACGAATTTGATCCCGACAACCGTTGGGACTTCCGTCGCGGGCACGCCGTATGACTTCCGCACGCTGAAGCCGATCGGGCAAGACATCACGAACGTGACAATGCCCGACGGCGCCACCGGCCCGTACAAGCAGCTGGTCATCGCCCACGGCTATGACAACAACTGGGTGCTGAACGGCTCGGGTTACCGGCTCGTCTCTGTGGCCAAGGATCCCGGTAATGGCATCACGCTGTGGACGTACACCGACCAGCCCGGCGTTCAGTTCTACTCCGGCAACTTCTTGGTGGGCGACCTCACCGGCACCGGCGGGCACACCTACCGGCAGACGAGCGGCTTCACGCTGGAAACCCAGCACTACCCGGACAGCCCCCACCACATCGGCGCCACGGGTTGGCCATCGGTGGTGCTTAACGCCGGTGACACGTTCAGGTCCATCACGACGTATCGGTTCGCGTCGAACACTGGAAAGGGTCCGCACGTCGCCTTCTGATCGCGGTCCGTTCCCCGCGTCAAAGGCGTGATTCCGGCTGCGGCGTCCCGCACGGGCCAACCACCCGGGCGGGGCGCCGCGGCGTCGTCCAGCGTTGTCGGCGGTTTCACGCCGGCCCTGCCGCCCACAAACCGAACCCGCTTGGACGGTAGTACTGTGGCTTTGCCTGCGATCGTATGCAGGCGCGCTTAGAGGTTTTTTGACCGAGGGAGAACAGTGCCCGGCGAGGATGGTCGAGCCACCGGCGCGTCGGGCTCCCCCGGAGGGCGGCCGCCATCGCGTCGTGGGCGGCCGGTGACCATGCGCGACATCGCCCGCGCCACCGACCTATCGCAGAGCACCGTATCGCGCATTCTGAACCGAACACCGACCCTGGTACCGATCGCAGAAGCCACCCGCGAGCGGGTGATCGCGACCGCGATGGAGCTTGGCTACCGGCCAAATCCGCTGGCCCGCGGACTTCGCGGGGCGAGCACGATGCTGCTGGGGCTCATCGTCCGCGACATCACCGACCCGTTCTTCGCCGGCGCCATCGAGGCGGTGACGATGGCGGCCAGCAGCCGCGGCTACAACGTCGTCCTCGGCCATGCGCATGCCCGCGTCGACGAGGCGATCACGTTGTGGGGAGTGCTCGAAGCTCGCCACTGCGACGCGATCCTGCTGCTGGGTGACACCAGCGACCAGCCGCGCTTGCTGCAAGACCTCGCCACCGCCCAGGTGCCGGTGGTCGCGCTGTGGCAGGGCACACAGGCGACCGACATCGGCTCGGTCAGCGTTGACAATCGCGCCGGCATTCGCGCCGTCCTCGACCATCTGACCGGCCTCGGACACCGACGCATCGCGTTTCTCGGCGGTCGGCGGCTGGGCGACATCAAGGAGCGCGAGGAGGCGTTCGTGAAGTACTACGCCGAGTTGCGCGAGCCACTGCGAGAGGGCTACGTGCAGCACGGCGTCAACGACCCGGAGACCGCGGTGGCGGGGTTGGACCGGCTGCTCGCGCTGCCAGAGCCACCGACCGCCGTCGTCGCGGCGACCGATGTGCTCGCGACTGGGCTCTTGCACGCCGGACACGCGCGTGGTCTGCGGGTGCCCGACGACCTGTCCGTCACGGGATTTGACGACATTCCCTTCGCCGCGTTCACCGTGCCGGCGCTGACCACCGTCCGCATGCCGATGCGCGAGATCGTCGAGCAGGCGGTGCGCATGGCGCTCGACGAGCCAGACAGCGCCTCGGGCAGCACTCAGGTGCTGCAGCCGTCGCTCATCGTGCGCGCGTCAACCGGATCGGTGTCGGCGGGTGGCTCGTCCTGACGATGGTGACGTCGGCGTGCTCGCCTACGCCGGGCCGGTCAGTCGGTGATAGACCTCGTTCCAGCGCAGCTCTCGCCGGATGTCGCGCGCGCTCGTGTCTTCGTCGATCGTGACGAGTTCGACGCCCGCGATTTCCGCGAAATCCTCGATCGCCTCGAACGGAAGCGCCTGTGAGAAACAGGTGTGATGCGGCCCGCCGGCCAGCAACCAGGCCTCGGCCGCGACCGAGAGACTCGGCCGTGGCACCCAGACGGCATGCGCGACGGGCAGCTTCGACAGCTCCGCCTCCGGAGACACGACGTCGACAAGGTTCGCGACCAGCCGCAGTCTGGTGCCGATGTCCGCGAGCCCGACGGTGAACCCTGGACCGGGCGGCGCGGTGAAAACGAGCCGCACCGGGTCGGCGCGACCGCCGATCGACAGCGGATGGATCTCGCACCTCGGCTGATCCGACGCGATGGACGGGCAGACCTCGAGCATGTGGGCGCCGAGGATCTGGGGGTGTTCCGCGCCGAAGTTGTAGGTGTAGTCCTCCATGAACGAGGTTCCGCCGGGCAGGCCCTCACTCATCACTTTGACCAAGCGCACGAGTGCCGCGGTCTTCCAGTCACCCTCGCCGCCAAATCCGTAGCCCTCGTTCATGAGGCGCTGCACGGCGATGCCGGGTAGTTGCGGCAAGGTTGCGAGATCCTCGAACGTGTCGGTGAACGCCTTGACGCCAAGTTCGTCGAGGAAATCGCGTAATCCGAGCTCGATGCGCGCGGCGTCCCGAAGCGACTCGTGACGGGCGCCGCCATCGCGAAGTTCGGGGACGACGAGGTAGTCGCGCTCGTACTCCTTGACGAGCGAGTCGATCGCACTCGCGTTCACCGCGTGCACCCGCTCGGCCAACTCGGTCACACCGTAACCGTTGACCGAAAAGCCGAGCCGGACCTGCGCTTCGACCTTGTCGCCCTCGGTGACGGCGACCTCGCGCATGTTGTCGCCGAAGCGTGCGATTCGCAGTCGCCCTGCCTCTTGCCATCCGCGCGCCGCGCGCGTCCAGACGCCGATCCGCCGCTGTACCTCGGTGTCGGCCCAATGCCCGACGACGACTTTCCGGCGTTTGCCCAACCGGCTCGCGAGGTGGCCGAACTCGCGGTCGCCGTGGGCCGACTGGTTGAGGTTCATGAACACCATGTCGATGTCGGCCCACGGCAGCGCCGCGTTGTGCTGCGTGTGCAGGTGAAGCAGCGGCTTTTGCAGACTGGACAGCCCGGCGATCCACATCTTCGCCGGCGAGAACGTGTGCATCCAGGTGATGACGCCGATGCAGTCGTCGTCGGCGTTCGCGTCCAGGCACACTCGTCGGATGGCGTCGGCGGTGGTCAAAACGGGGCGACCGGTGATCCGAACCGGGATCTCGGCCGACTCGGACAAGCCAGCGACGATCCGGGCGGCTTGCTGTTCGACCTGGCCGAGCACCTCCTCCCCGTAGAGATGTTGGCTGCCCGTCAGGAACCAGACTTCTGCGGTCATCGGGCGAACCTTCGTCGGAGCAAGGCATGAATAGTGACCGCGGCGATGATGATTCCGCCGTAGATCACCTCGGTGTAGAAGTCCTTCATCCCAACCGCCACGATTCCCGCTTCGATCCCTCCGATCAGGAAGGCGCCGATGAACGTTCCCCAAATCGTGCCGCGGCCGCCGAACACCGAAGTGCCGCCGACGAAGATTGCGGCGAGTGCGGGCAACAGGTAGCCGTCGCCCTGCGCAGGGTAGAAATTCAAGACCTGGAAGCTGTTCATCGCGCCGGCGAACGCCGACACCATCCCGGTTAAGACGAACAGTATCACCCGCGTCCGCATGATCGGGATGCCCATCAGCCCGGCGGCCTGCTTGTTGTCGCCGATGACATGGGCGTTTTGGCCGAGCCGGTGTCGATACATGAGAAGCCAGGTGATGACCCCGAGGATCACAAACCAGACGAACTGCATTGGGATACCAAGCCATCGACCGACCAAGAGGCGTCCGACGATGGCCTTTTGAGACTCGAGCAAGGTGTAGCTCTTGCCGTTGACCAGCACGAGTGTGAGTCCTCGGTAGAGGTACCACGTGCCAATCGTGACCACCAGCGATGGAATGCCTACCACTGTGACGAAAAGGCCGTTGACCAGCCCCGCGGCGGCGCCAACGGCGATCGCGGCGATCAGACCGAGGGTGACGTCGTGCGTCGCGTGTTCGACGCCGATGTAGCCGACCATGCCGAGGGCGAAGACCGACGCGAACGACAAGTCGATGTCACCCGTGACGACAAGCATTGTCAGGGGGAGCGACATCAGACCGAAATACGGAACGGTTTGCGCGTACGAGACGTAGATGCGTCCGTGCAAGAACGTGTTGGGCGCGAGGATGGTGAAGATAATCCACACCAGCAGCAACGCCGCCGTGATGCCGATCTGCGAAGACCAGGTGATGGCGAAGCTTCGAGGTGTCCACCGGCGCTGTCGCTGACCCGGAGGCACGAGCCGCTCTAAGGTCGCGCTCATGCGATGCCTCCAGAACGAGCGGGACGGTCGGGTTCGGTGAAACGGCCGGTCGCCGCGACCTCCCGCATGATGGCGGTCACCTCGTCGAGCGTGTAGCGGGTGGTGGG
Source organism: Acidothermaceae bacterium (assembly GCA_036380925.1). GTDB lineage: Bacteria > Actinomycetota > Actinomycetes > Acidothermales > Acidothermaceae > JAICLV01. Next base: position 11,912 of record DASVDW010000120.1, on the reverse strand, counting down.
GAACTCGCCGGCCACTCGACCGCGGTCGATCATCACGATGCGATCGGCGATCGAGTACACGTGGAAGATGTTGTGGTCGATGAAGATGGCGGATTTGCCCTTCGCCTTGATGTCGCGCACGAAATTCAGGCACTTCTCGGTCTCACTCAACGACAGCCCCATTGTCGGTTCGTCGAGGATGATGATGTTCGCCTCGAAGTGAAGCGCTCGAACGATCGCGAGGCCCTGGCGCTCGCCACCGGACAGTCCGGTGACCGGCGTGTCCGGGGTGAGGATCGCCGACGTGAATCCCATCGACTCCTGCATGAGTTCGGCGGTGATATGACGCATCTTGCCCACGTCGAGCATCCCGCCGGGCCGAGTTATCGGCCGACCCATGAAGATGTTGCGCCACAACGACTGTTGGTCGGCGAGAGCTCGTTCCTGGTAGACGGTCTCGACCCCTAGGGTCCGAGCCTGCCGCACGGTCAGGTTGTCGACCTTGCTGCCGTGGAACAACACTTCGCCGCTGTCGGGCCGGTGATATCCCGTGATGATTTTGATGAGCGTTGACTTGCCTGCGCCGTTGTCGCCCACGAGTCCGAGCACCTCGCCGGCGGCGAGCGTGAGGCTGACGTCGTGCAGCGCGTGCACACCGCCGAACGACTTGGAGACGTGACGCAACTCGAGGACGTTGTTGGTAGCTGTGTCTGCCATGTTCATCTTCGTGTCGGGGGCCATGTTCGTTTCGGAGGCCCTGTTCGTGTCGGGGGTCATGTTCGTGTCGGGCGCCGAGCTGGGCGGCCGGTGAGCCCCCTGCTCACCGGCCGTCCGGCCATTCGTCGCTGTCTGTCCCAACCTCACCTGATCTGCTTCGTGACGAGCGGCGCGATCTTGTCGATGTTCGACTTGTCGACGAAGCCGCCGCCGGTGTCGATGTGCAAACCGCTGAACCCGTACACCTTGCTCAGGCACAACTGCTCGATGCCGAAGTAGCCCTGCAGCCACTCTTGCTGGTCGATGACCAGGTTGATGTAGCCGTCCTGGATGCCCTTCACGGTGGCCGGTGACATGTCGAACCCGGCTGCGTAGACCGAACCTGGCTTAAGGTTCGCCGCCTTCATGTAGGTCGGGATCGCCGACGTCAGGTTGCCGTGGTCGATGAAGATCGCCTTGACGTCGGGGTTCTTGGACACGTAACCGGTGAAGACGGACACGCCCGCCGCTGGGTCGGCGTTCGCCGCGTCGCTGATCTCCAGGTAGTCGACCTTCATGCCGGCTTTGGTCAGCGTGTCGACGATGCCCTTGGTTCGCTCACCGCGGCCAGGTTGAGCCTTGAGCCCCCAGACGAAGACCCGGCTCCCCGCCTGCAGGCTGCCACGCTTGATGGCCTCTGTCGCCAAAGCCGCGCCCGCGTCGTAGAGCGTGGCGCCGGCGTAGCCGGTGCCATCCGCCGCGTACTTCGCCTCTGCGTTAGGCAGTTCGGTGTTCATGACGGTGACGTAGATGCCTTCCGAGCGGGCCTGGTCGATCAGTGGATCGAACGCGGCGTCGCCCGGGTGACCCATGATCGCGATGCCGTCGGGCTTGGTGGCGACGGCCTGCTGGAACTGGGTGATCATCTTGTTCGGATCCCAGTCGGACCACTGGTAAGTGACGTCCGCGCCGAGCGCGGCCGCGGCCGCTTTGGCGCCGTTGTAGACGACCGTCTCGAAGCCCCCGCCGGCGGTGCCGCCGGGGAAGAACACGATCTTCGTTCCCTTGCAGAACTGCGCGCCGGTCGGCACCGAGTCGCCACCGGCGTTCGCCGTGGTGCCGCCGCCCCCTTGACTGGTGCCGCTCGCGGTGGCCGTTTCTGCCGCCTTGTTCTTGCTGCTGCTCGTGCACGCCGACAGCGCGAGTGCCACGACGCCGACCAGGACGCCAGATCGCAGCGCGATGGATCGGACCTTTGCCTTCATAGTGACCCCTTACGCCTAGAAGTCCCCAAATCGATGCGTCTTGGTGCCGCTTCTCCGTAGATCGGGCCCACGTTTGCGAGGAGCAGCGCTGACCGCAATCGAGTGTATGCATCCGTATGCTCAGATCAATAGCTACTTGATTACGCTGTGATTGCGGTCCGCGACACCGCCCCGAGACGGCCCGGAGACAACCGTCAAGGCGGCCCCCGAGACGGCCTTCGAGGCGGGCCGCGAAGCAGGCCCAAGTCCCGCGGCGGTCCCCGGGTCGAGCGGGTCCGCCGGCGCGCACGTGCGAAGCGCGCTCATGCGAAGGTGGTGCCATGGCGAGGTCGGGGCAGGCGCGGGTCGAGACGCTGGGCGGCCCGACGGTCGTCGTCGAGTACGGAGGGCTCCGGCTGCTGACCGACCCCACCTTCGACCCGCCGGGGGAGTACCCGGTGCGCCCCGACTACGCGCTCGTGAAGACCGCGTCACCCACTCGACGTCCACGAGACATTGGTGAGATCGACCTCGTGCTGCTCTCGCACGACCAACACGCCGACAACCTGGATCGCTCGGGTCGCGAACTGATCGAGCGGGTGGGACGGGTGCTTTCAACGGCGTCGGCCGCCGGTCGGCTGGGCGATCTCATCACCGTCGTGCCGGTATGGGGCAGCCTCGAGATCGAGACGTCCGATGGTCGCGTCGTCAGTGTCACCTCGGTGCCCGCCCAGCACGGACCCGACGGCAGCGAACCGCTCGTCGGCGAGGTCATCGGCTTTGTCTTGCGTGGCGACGACCTGCCCACGGTTTACCTGAGTGGCGACAACGCGTCGCTACCCGTCGTCCAGGAGATCGCTGATCGGATCGGCCAGGTCGACGTCGCCATCTTGCACGCGGGCGGCGCGTCGACACCGTTGGTCCCCGGCGAGTACCTAACCCTCACCAGCGCTCAGGCGGCGCGAGCCGCGGCGATCCTCGGCGCGGCGCGGGTCTTGGTGGTGCACACCGACGGTTGGCGTCACTTCACCGAAGGTGCCGACGACGTGCGGACGGCGTTCGCGCAGGCCGGGCTCTCCGACCGCTTGCTCGGTTGTGAGCCCGGCCTGGCTATCGACCTTTAGTCACGACAAGCCTGGTGCGGGGAACTTCGCGGTGACTTCGCGCACCTCGCCCAGCACCCGGTCGGTGGTGGCGTTCAGGGCGTCCTCGTCGTTCTTGGCCACCGCCGCTACGACCTCGTCGATCCACCCGCCGATCTGGCGCATCTCAGTCTCGCCCATGCCGCGACTCGAGACCGCCGGTGTGCCGATTCGCAGGCCGGACGGGTCGAACGGCTTGCGCGGGTCGAACGGGACCGTGTTGTAGTTGGCCACCAGGCCGGCGCGGTCGAGCGCCCGGGCCACCGGTTTGCCCGCCACGGACTGAGGCGTGAGATCGATCAAGATCAGGTGATTGTCGGTGCCGCCGGACACGAGGTGGAAGCCGCGCGCCGAGAGTTCGTCGGCCAACACCTTCGCGTTGGCGACGATGGCCGTGGCGTAGTCGCGGAATGACGGTTGCGCCGCTTCGTGCAGCGCCACCGCGATGCCGGCCGTCGTCTGGTTGTGCGGGCCACCCTGCAAACCGGGGAAGACCGCCTTGTCGATCGCCTTGGCGTGCTGCTCGTCGCACATCAACATGGCGCCGCGAGGGCCGCGCAAGGTCTTGTGCGTGGTCGTCGAGATGACCTCGGCGTGGCCGACCGGCGACGGGTGCGCGCCGCCGGCGATGAGACCGGCGATGTGCGCGATGTCGGCGACCAGCACCGCGCCGGCCTCCTTGGCGATCTCGGCGAACGCTGGAAAGTCAATAATCCGTGGAATTGCCGTGCCACCGCAGAAAATCAGCTTCGGCCGCTCGCGCAGCGCGATGTCGCGGACCTCGTCCATGTCGACGCGCCCGGTGTCGCGGCGCACGCTGTACTGCACCGCGTTGAACCACGCGCCGGTGGCCGACACCGACCAGCCATGGGTCAGGTGACCGCCCATCGGCAACGCCATACCCATCACGGTGTCGCCCGGCTTGGCGAGCGCGAGGTAGACGGCCAGGTTGGCTGGGGAGCCGGAGTAGGGCTGGACGTTCGCGTGGTCGACGCCGAACAGCGCCTTGGCGCGCTCGATCGCGATTGTCTCGACCTGGTCGATGATCTGCTGGCCTTCGTAGTAGCGCCGGCCGGGATAACCTTCGGAGTACTTGTTCTGCAACACCGTGCCGCAGGCGTCGAGCACCGCCTGAGAGACGTAGTTCTCCGACGGGATCAGCCGGATCTTCTCGCTTTGCCGAATCTCCTCTGCGCGCACCAACTCGGCGATCTGCGGGTCGGTCGCTTGCAGGGCGGCAAGGTCGTGCGTCATGAGCGCCTCCTTCGACGGCAACCCGTCGGCGGACACCCAGGCGCACGGCGTCCGCGTCTCGATCGCTCCCCGGTGGTCGGTTCCACCATCTGTGCGCCAGTCGCGACCCGCCAATCCTAGCGGGCGGCGATCTCGGCGTGGCCACGTCGTTACGCCCCCCTGCGACGATCATGCGCGGAGTCGGTCCGCGGCCGGCCAGCTCCGCCGCGTCGGGGTGAGAGGCGCGTTCAGCCGGCGGGGATCAGCGCTTTGCCGACCAAGTAGTCGCGCGCCACCGTCGCCGGATCGACGTGCCTCAACTCGGCGGCTGCGTTGAGCTTGATGAGATCGCCGGTCGTGAGCACCTTCATCAGGTCGCCGAGGGCCGAACTGAGCCGGGCGCTCGCGACATCCTCGTTCACCACCGGCACGACGACGTCGGCGTCTTGCAACTGCAAGTCATCACGCAGCACCTGCAGCCCGTAGGCCGAGATGCCAGGGTCGGAGCTGAAGACCAGCCCGACCTGGATCAAACCCGTCTGCAGCGCGAGCTTGGTCAGCGGACCCCCTGTGTCAAGCCTTCTGAACTGAACGAAGGTGAGGCCATAGGTCGACCTGAGGCCGGGCTCGCAGTACGGCCGGGTCTGGCATTCGGCCGGCCCGCCGAGGGTCAACGGACCGCGGTACCGGGCGAGGTCGGACAGCGTGGTGAGCTGGTTTTGCCGCGCGAACGCGCGGGTCACCGCGAACGCGTTTTGGTCGGCCGCGGCCGACGGGTCGAGCACCACCAGGTGGTGGCGGGCCGCCGCCGCGCGCAACGCCGTCAGCGTCTTCGTCACGTCACTCGACGCGACACTCGGCGCGGCGCCGCCCAGGTCGTGATTGTTGAGGTAGGTCGCGAGCGAGCTGGTGTACTCGGGGACGACGTCGACGTCTCCCTTCCACAGCGCCGGTTGCACCACCTCGCGAGTGGTGAGGGTCTTCACGCTCGCCCGGAACCCCGCGTTGTCGAGGACCGCGGCGAACATGTTGGCGAGAACCTGACTCTCGCTGAAGTTGAACGCCGCGACCACGATCGTCCGCTCGGCGCTCGCCGACGGCGTCGTGGGCGCGCCCGCCTTCTTTGAGTCGGTCGCGCATGCGGCGGCGAAGGCGACCACCATCGACATGAAGATGCTGAGTACCGCAATCGGACGGCGCATATCCGCCTCCGCCTGTGTCACGCGCCCGGACGACGTGGGCGTCGAGCGTCGTCATCGTAAGCACTCTTCGCGTTGGCCGGTCATGGAACTTCGCCCTGGGGCGATGGGGCCTTCGGCACTCGTCGGCGAGAGTCGCGCGCGTTGCGATGCAGGTTGGACGTGACTGCGCGAGACCGTGCAGGGGGTTGCGATGAAAGCGCCAACGACACGGGAGATTCCGGCGACACGGGAGGCGTCAGGGCCGTTGCTGCGGGCCACCGGCGTCCGGAAGGTTTACCGCACCGGCTCGGTGGCCGTGGTCGCCCTCGACGACCTGGACTTCGCCGTGGAGCGCGGTGAGCTCGTCGCCGTCATGGGACCCAGCGGTTCAGGAAAGACGACGCTGCTCAACTGCCTGTCAGGTCTGGACGACATCGACGCCGGTCACGTGCTCGTGGAGGGTCGCGATCTGTTCGCGATGTCGGACGCGGCTCGCACGCAGCACCGCGCGCATTCGATGGGCTTTGTCTTCCAAGCCTTCAATCTCATTCCGGTGTTCAGCGCGGCGGAGAACGTCGAGCTGCCGCTGCTGCTGGTCGGCGTGCCGCCGAGACAGGCGCGGCCGCGGGCCGTTGAGATGCTTGAGCGCGTCGGGCTGGGCCATCGCGTCTCCCACCGGCCCAGCGAGATGTCCGGCGGCGAACAGCAGCGGGTGACGATCGCGCGGGCGCTGGTCGCGGCGCCGGCCATCGTGTGGGCGGACGAGCCCACCGGCAATCTCGACACCAAGATGGCCGCGTCCGTCATGGATCTGCTGTGCGAGCTCAACGCCAGCGAAGGGCAAACGATCGTGCTGGTGACGCATGATCCGGGAATCGGGGGGCGGGCCGGCCGGCTGGTGACCGTCCGCGATGGTCGGCTGGTCTCCGACCAAACGAAGCCGCCTGCGCGGCCGAGAGTCGCGGCGACGACGGGGTGATCTCCGGTGTATCCCAACCTGACACCTCCGTTGTTGGCGCTGCTCGGCGTCGCGACAGGGTTTCTCGTCTTCCTGCTGGCGCGGGGCCCGGTTTTGCGCAAGCTGGCGGCGCGCCAGATCAGCCGTCGACTGTCCGAGGCGACGCTCGTCGTGATCGGCTCAACGCTCGGCACAGCCATCATCGTCGGCAGTCTCATCGTCGGCGACACCCTTAACCGGTCGGTGAAGCAGGACGCGTACCGGTCGCTTGGTCCGATTGACGAGCAGGTCGTGAGCACCGACCCGGTGGCGGGCGAGCTGGTGGGATTCGCGTTGGCGAACCTGCGGTCAGACCCGCGCGTCGACGGCGTGTTGACCGCGCACGCCGAACAGGCCGCCGCGGTGGTCGACCGCAATGGCAAACAGGTCGCGCAACCGCGCACCATCGTGTGGGACACCGATTTCGCCCTGGCGCAGCGCTTTGGCGACGGCGGGGCGTCGTCCGGTCTGATCGGCTCCTCACCGGGCGCGGGAGAGGTCGCGGTGAACGACGCGTTGGCCGGCGACCTGCGCCTGCGGGTTGGGGACGTCGTCACGTTCTACCTCTATGACAAGCCGACCCCGCTTCGCGTTGTCCGCGTCCTTCCCGCAGAGGGGCTGGCTGGCGCCGGGCTGACGGGCACGGCGAACCGTGTCGCGTTCGTGGCGCCGGACTCGCTGATCACAGCCGCGGCGGGGACCGGCACGGTGTGGCCGCGCACGGTGACCTTCGTGTCGAACACGGGGGGTGTCGAGTCGGGCAATGTCCATAGCGATGAGGTGGCCGCTGAGATTAGGAAGGCGATCGAGCCTTTGTCGGCGGCGGGGACGGCGGTTGAGACCCCGAAGAAGGACGTGCTGAGCGCGGCGAAGAAGACCGGCGACACTCTCGGCTCGCTGTTCTTGTTCATGGGGAGCTTCAGCATCATCGCCGGCGTGTTGTTGCTGGTGAACATTTTCGTCATGCTCGGCGAGGAGCGGAAGAACCAGCTCGGCATGCTGCGCGCGGTCGGGATGAAACGTTCGCGGCTCGTCGGCAGCTTCGTGTTGGAAGGCGCCGCGTACGCGCTTGTCGCTTGCGTCATCGGCACTGGGCTCGGCATCGGAGTCGGGCGCGCCGTGGCGAGCATCGCCTCGAGCATCTTCCGGTCGTGGTCCCAAGACGGTTCAGGGTTGGACATCACCTTCTCCGTCACCCGCGTCAGCCTTTTCAACGGCTTTGCGATGGGCCTGCTCATCGCCCTGGCCACGGTGCTCGTGACGAGCATGCGAATCAGCAGGCTGAACATCATCGCGGCGATCCGCGACCTCCCCTCGGGCGGCGCGCGGAGAGCGCGGGTTCGATGGCTTGTCTTGGCCGCCTTGGCGACGCTGGTTTTCACGGTGTGGTCGGTTTTCGCGGTCGCGCGCGGCCGAGGCGCCAACACCTACCTGATGCCCGCGCTGGCGCTGCTGTTCGCCGTCCCTCTGCTCTCGCGCGTCGCGCCGCGGCGGTGGGTGTACACCGGCGCGGCCGGCGCCGTCCTGGTGTGGTCGCTGACCGCCAACCTGGTGCGACCGCACCTGTACGACGACTCGTCAATGACGACCTACATCGTGCTCGGCGTGTTGCTCACTTTCGCCGCGGTTCTCTTGGTGAGCGAGAACCAGAACGCGGCGTTGCGCCCGTTGCGCCCTGTGATCGAGCGCCCGACCGAAGCTGGGCTCGCGACGCGGCTCGCCGTCGCGTTTCCGCTCGCCCGCAAGTTCCGAACCGGCGCGACCTTGGTGATGTACAGCATCGTCGTCTTCACGATCGTGTTGATCACCCAAATCAACGCCATCATCTCCGCGAGCGTTGACGGGCAGGTGCGAGAGGCCACCGCCGGCTACTCGATTCGCGTTGATTACAACCCGAACACGCAGACCACCGACCCGCCCGAGGCAATGCGAACCGGATCGCTTAGCCAAGCGGTTGAAGCGGTGGCCCCGCTGACAATCGCCACCGCGGGCGCGACCGACCCTGGCGGCCGCACGACCGCGCCCTTGCATGCGGTGGCGGTCGGCCTGCCGCAGCAAGCCATCGACACCGGCTTCAAGCTGCAGCGCCGGTTGCCCGGATACACCGATGACAAAGCGGTGTGGTCGCTCGTCGCCCGCGATCACCGCTACGTCATGCTTGACGCTAGCTTCGGCTCGGGCGGCGGCCCTCCCGGAGCGGCGTTCAAGCCCGGCGACACGTTTTGGTTGAGCGATCCCACCACCGGCCGGGGTGAGACGAAGACGATCGCGGGTGTGTTGCAAAACGGCATTCCGTTCTACAACGCTGGGTTCAGCCCGGCCAACGCGTTTCCGGTCGTGCTGAGCGCGGCTGCCGTGCGCGACCAGTTCGGTCCGCAGGCGCAGGTGTCAAGCGCGTTCGTGCGCATCGCCCCCGGCGCCGACGAGCGGCAAATCCGCGCGGCAATGCAAGGCCAGTTCTTGTCGTCAAGCCTGGTCGCGACATCGATCAGGGACGTCGTGCAACGGATGTTCTCCGGCACGCGGTCGTTCTTCCAGCTGATGGACGGCTTTCTCGCCCTGGGTCTCGTCGTGGGCATCACCGGGCTGGGCGTGGTCATGATTCGCGCGGTTCGCGAGCGCCGTCGCACGATCGGCGTGCTGCGCGCGCTCGGTTTTCGCTCCACCACGGTCCAACGGTCGTTCTTGATTGAGAGCTCTTTCGTCGCGCTCGAGGGAATCTTGCTTGGCACCGCGCTTTCATTGCTGACCGCGTGGTTGCTGTATCGCAACAGCAGCGCGTTCGAGGGCCTTGAGGGCGGGTTCGCCATCGACTGGGCGGTGATCAGCTTGCTTGTCGCGGGAACCTTCGCCGCCTCGCTGCTGGTGACCCTCGCACCGGCCCGCCGGGCGGCCCGCATCCGGCCGGCGATCGCGGTCCGGATCGACAACTGATCGCCAGCGTGCCCGCGCCGACCTGAGACACTGGACGACGACATGCCCGCACCTGGAGAGCTCACCTTCGCCGCGCCGCGCCGAGTCAAGCCGCCGCGGCACCTCGCCGACCTCGCACCGACGGAGCGCCGCGCCGCGGTGGCCGAACTCGGGCATCCGGCGTATCGGGCCGCGCAGCTGTCGACGCACTACTTCGCCCGCTTGGTTGACGACCCCGATCAAATGACCGACCTGCCCGCGGCGGCGCGGCGGGAGTTCGCCACCGCGTTGCTGCCGCGACTGGTCACGCCCGTGCGCGAGATCTCCTGTGATGACGGCGCGACCCGCAAGACGGTGTGGCGGTTGTTCGACGGCGCGCTGGTGGAGTCAGTGCTGATGCGGTATTTCGGAGCGGCCTCCGGCCGGGCCGCACTGGGCGACGAGAGTGACGACTCGATCGAGGCCACCACGCGCGGCCGTGACCGCATCACCGTGTGCGTCTCCAGCCAGGCGGGCTGCGGCATGAACTGCCCGTTCTGCGCGACCGGGCAGGCCGGTCTGACCCGCAACCTGTCGACCGGCGAGATCGTCGAGCAGGTCGTCGCGGCCGCTCGCTCGGTCACCCGAAGCGAGCTCCCCGGCGGGCCGGGGCGCGTCTCCAACGTGGTCTTCATGGGCATGGGGGAGCCGCTTGCCAACTACAACGCGGTGATCGGCGCGGTGCGTCGGCTCACCGACCCCGCGCCGCACGGGCTGGGCATCTCGCAGCGCGGCATCACCGTCTCCACGGTCGGCTTGGTCCCCGCGATCGACAAGCTCGCCGCCGAGGGCCTCAACGTCACGCTCGCGGTCTCGTTGCACGCGCCGGACGACGAGCTCCGCGACACCCTCGTGCCCGTCAACACCCGCTGGAAGGTCGGGGAGGTTCTCGACGCGGCCGTGCGGTACGCGGCGGCGACCAGGAGGCGCGTCTCCATTGAGTACGCGTTGATCCGCGACATCAACGACCAAGCGTGGCGAGCTGATCTGCTCGGCGAGCTGCTGCGGGCGAGACTCGGCCACCTCGCGCATGTGAACCTGATTCCGCTGAACCCGACCCCGGGATCGCGGTGGACCGCGTCGCGGGCGAGGGACGAGCAGGAATTCGCGCGTCGGCTCGAGAATCAAGGGGTCGCGGTCACCGTGCGTGACACGCGTGGCCGCGAGATCGACGGCGCGTGCGGCCAACTCGCCGCGACGCAGGCGGCTATCGCCCGATGAAGCGGGAGGACAGCCGCACGCACCCGCCGTTGTCGTGAGTCATCTTGTTGCGGATTTGCTTGTTGAGCAGGTCGAGCCCGCCCGGCTCGACCCGCCTGGGTGTTGGCTTTGACAGCCCGCGCTCGCCTGATACAACTCGCCTGCAAAGGAAGGGTGTGAAGTGAAGCGGATCACGCACTGGATCAACGGCAAGCCATACGGCGAGGTGGCGCAGCGGCAGGGTGAGGTCTACGACCCGGCCACCGGGCGAGTGTCCGGGCACGTCGACTTCGCGAGCGCGGCGGTCGTCGACGAGGCGGTGTCGGCCGCCGCCAGCGCGTGGCCCGGTTGGCGGGACACGTCCCTGGCGCGCCGCGCGCAGCTCATGTTCGCGTTCCGCGAGTTGCTCAACGCGCGCAAGGATGACCTCGCCGCCATCATCACCGCCGAGCACGGCAAAGTGCTCTCGGACGCGCTTGGCGAGGTCACCCGCGGGCTTGAGGTCGTCGAGTTCGCCTGCGGGATTCCGCATCTGCTGAAGGGCGACTTCTCCGAAGGCGTGTCCAGCAAAGTCGACGTCTACTCGATCCGCCAGCCGCTGGGCGTCGTCGGTGTCGTCTCACCGTTCAACTTCCCTGCCATGGTGCCGTCGTGGTTCTTCCCGATAGCCATCGCGTGCGGCAACGCCGTCGTGTTGAAGCCAAGTGAGAAGGACCCCTCGGCGGCCAACTTCTTGGCCGAGCTGTGGGCCGCGGCGGGTTTGCCGGAGGGCGTGTTCAACGTCGTCCACGGCGACGAGGTCGCGGTCGATCGGCTGCTTGAACATCCTGACGTGAAGGCGGTGTCGTTCGTCGGCTCGACCCCCGTCGCGCGACACGTCTACGAGAAGGGCGCCGCCCACGGTAAGCGCGTGCAAGCTCTTGGCGGCGCGAAGAACCACATGGTGGTGTTGCCCGACGCCGACCTCGACCTCGCCGCGGACGCGGCTGTCAACGCCGGGTTCGGCTCGGCCGGACAACGCTGTATGGCCGTCTCGGCGCTCGTCGCGGTCGAGCCTGCCGCCGACGCGTTGGTGGCCAAGATCCGCGACCGGATCCGGAACCTGCAGGTGGGTGACGGACGACGCGGCGCCGACATGGGACCCCTCGTCACCCGCGCGCATCGCGACAAGGTCAGCGGCTACCTCGACGCCGGGGTGGCCGCAGGGGCGGAGCTCGTGGTCGACGGTCGGGAGATCGCCGCCGACGGCGAGAACGACGGGTTCTGGCTCGGGCCCACGCTGTTCGAC
>DASVDW010000119.1:0-3139 GCA_036380925.1 Acidothermaceae bacterium | reverse complement strand
CGTCGCTCAACGTCTTCAAGTTGTTCTTGGCCGCGAAGTCTTTGGTGACCGCGAACGCGTTTTGGTCAGCCGCGTCGGAGGGCTCGAGCGCCGTCAGGCCCAGCGGCGTCGCAAGCTTCTTGAGCTGCACCAGCGTGGTGTCCTTGTCGCTGGTGGCGACGGTCGGGGCGTCGGCGCCGTTCACCTTGTGGTTCAGGAACTCCGTGAACGTCGCCGCGTAGTCGGGGACGATGTCGATCTGGCCCTTCTCCAGCGCCGGCTCGTAAATCTCCCGTGTGGTGACCGTTTTGATCTGCGTCTTGTAGCCGGCCGATTGGGCGAGCAGCGCGTACAGGTTGGCCATCACTTGGCTCTCGGAGAAATCCGCCGAGCCGACGACAACGGTGCCGCCCGCTCCCTGTGCCGATCCCGACCCGGACGGCGACGACCCCGCCCCTGAACCCTTGGAACTGCTGCAACCGGTGACCGCGAGGGCCAACGCCAGCGCGGACGCGCATGCCGCGAGGATGCGACGAGCCATGACAACCGCCTTTTGTGTCCCGTGGCGCACCTTGAGCCACGCGTGTCGGACGGGCACGTCGAGCACCCGTGATTATCTGCAACGCTACTTAGGCCGGACCCTTCCCGGCCAACCCGAATTAAGTCCCGGTTCAGCCGGCCTGCGGGCCAGTTTGCGCGTCGGCGCCGACAACGCTCGCCGACCCGAGGAGGGCCGGGCCCCGCCGGTCGCCCTTGTGAGCGCGACGTACGGGGTCGACTACTCGCTGCAACCAAGCGAACGCGCCCTCGACGACGAGCGCGAGCGCCACGACGAGGAGCGCCCCGGCCTCCAGTTCCGGCTTGTTCTGGGTGGCGAAGCCCTCCTGGATGATGCGGCCGAGGCCGGGCCCTGACACCAGCGCGGCGATGGTCATCGTCGCGACGATTTGGACGGCGGCGAGCCGGACGCCGTTCAACACCAGCGGCACCGCAAGCGGCAACTCGACACGGCGCAGCTGCTGAAAGCCGGTCATCCCCATACCGCGGGCGGCTTCCACGGCTTGCGGGTCGACTTCGCGGATGCCGACGTAGGCGTTCGTCAGCACCGGCGGTATGCCGAACAGCACGAGCGCGAGAATCACGGAGCGGTCCTCAACCCCAAGCGACGTCAGCGCCAGCAGGGTCAAAACGGCGAACGTGGGCACGGCACGGCCGACGTTGGTCACGTTGACTGCGAGGAAGCCGCCCCGCTTGACGTGTCCGAGCCACATCGCGATCGGCAGCGCGATGACGAGGACGATTGCGAGCGCCGCCGCGGACAGCTCGACGTGTTGGACGGTCCGCACGATGACGCCGTCCGAACCTCGCCAGTGCGAACCGTCGGACAGCCAGTCGACCACTCCGCGCAACGTGCTCATCGCGCCGCACCGGCCCGCCGCAGCCACGGGGTCAGCAGATACTGCGCGCAAACGAGCATCGCGTCGAAGGCGATTGCCAAGAGCACGCACAACACGCTCGCGGTCAGCACCTCCGCCTTGAAGTAGTTGGTCAGCCCCTCATGAATCAGGTTGCCGAGGCCACCCTCGCCGATCAGGTAACCGATCGTCGCGAGCGCGACGGTCGAGACGGTCGCGACCCGCAGGCCAGCGAAAATCGAGGGTGTCGCGAGCGGCAGTTCGACCTGGAGCAGCACGCGCCCACGGCCCATGCCCATGCCTCGCGCCGCTTCGATGACTTCCGCGGGCACGCTGTCGAGCCCGGCGAGCACGTTACGGATGAGGATGGTGAGCGAGTAGAGAACGAGACCGACCAACACGGTGGCCGGGCGCAGACCGGTGACCGGAACCAGCAGGCCGAACAGGGCGAGCGACGGCACGGTGTAGATAGCGGTGGCGAGGCCGAGCAGGCCACCGCGCGCACGACGCGAGCGGCGCACCGCGACCGCCAGCGGCAGTGAGATCGCAAGCGCGATGACGACGGTCTCCACGGTGAGCGTGACATGCTCCTGGAGCGCGCTGAGCAGCTGGTCTTGCCGCGTGGTGATGAACTTCGCGCAGATCCAACTGTTTGCTTGCAGACAATCGCCGGTGCGAAAGTTCATAGATGGACGCTACCGAAAAGTCAGCCGCCCAACTCGGCCGCGTCGACGAGCCGATGATCCGGCTCGACCGCGTCACCAAGCGCTACCCCGGCGGCACGGTCGCCGTCGCCGAGCTCAGCTTGGACGTGCCGCGCGGGGGCTTGGTGATGTTGGTGGGTCCGTCCGGCTGCGGCAAGACCACGACGTTGAAGATGGTCAACCGGCTCATCGAGCCGACGGGCGGCCGCATTTTCCTTGACGGCCAGGACGTGACGCACACCGATCCGGTGCGGTTGCGCCGCCGGATGGGCTACGTGATCCAACAGGTCGGCCTCTTCCCGCACCGCACGGTGCTCGACAACGTCGCGACGGTCCCCGAACTGCTCGGGTGGGACGCCAAGCGCCGCAAGGCGCGCGCCATCGAGCTTTTGGAGCTCGTGGGCCTTGAGCCGAAACGGTTCGCGAAACGGTACCCGCATCAACTTTCGGGGGGCCAGCAGCAGCGGGTGGGCGTCGCCCGCGCCCTCGCCGCCGACCCGCCGGTGCTGTTGATGGACGAGCCGTTCGGCGCGGTCGACCCGATCGCCCGCGACCGGCTTCAGTCGGAATTTCTTCGACTGCAAAGAGAAGTGCGCAAGACCGTGCTGTTTGTCACCCATGACATCGAGGAGGCGGTGCGCCTCGGCGATCGCATCGCGGTGCTCAGCCAAGGAGGTCGGCTTGAGCAATACGACACCCCGGCGGTGTTGCTCGGCACGCCCGCGAACCCGTTCGTCGCGGACTTCGTCGGCTCCGATCGCGGGCTGAAGCGCATGTCGGTCACGCCGATTCTGCCCGGCGATCTGGAACATCCTCCCGTCGTCCATCTCGACGACTCGATGGCCGCGGCGCAGGCCATGCTGCGGCAACGCGGTTCGCGCTGGGCGATCGTGCTCGACCCGGCTGATCGGCTGCACGGCTGGCTCGGCGCCGACTCGACGTCGGCGACCGGGCTGGTGCGCGACGCCGCGCGCCGGATGCACGCCTATGTGTCGGCGCGCGCGTCGTTGAAGCAGGCGTTCGCCGAGATGTTGCAGCACA
>DASVDW010000118.1:0-12889 GCA_036380925.1 Acidothermaceae bacterium | reverse complement strand
GCCGATCGTCGTGACGGTCGCGCCCGCGGCCCGGAAAACCGCAGGGGACGCCGCGAACGCCGCGCCGTGCGCGGCGTCGACCACGATCTTCAGGCCATCGAGTGGCTGCGACGTCGTCGCCAGCACGTGCTCGACATAGCGCGACGTCGCGTCCGGGACGTCGCGCACCCGGCCGACGGTACGGCCGACCGGCCGTTGCCATTCTTCGAGCAGCTGCGCCTCGACGGCGTCCTCCAGCTCGTCGGCGAGTTTGTGCCCCCCGCGGGCGAGCAGCTTGATGCCGTTGTCGGGCATCGGGTTGTGGCTGGCCGAGATGACAACGCCGAGATCGGCGTCGAGGTCGCCGGTGAGATACGCGACGGCCGGCGTGGGCAGCACGCCAAGGCGCAACACGTCGACGCCGGCGCTGGCCAGCCCGGCGACCATCGCCGATTCGAGGAACTCGCCGGAGGCGCGCGGGTCGCGGCCGACGACCGCGAGCGGCCGGCGGTTGTCAAAGGCGCCCGCTTGACCGAGCACATGCGCGGCGGCGACCGCCAGCTCCAGCGCGAGCTCGGCGGTGAGGTCTTTGTTCGCGACGCCGCGGACGCCGTCGGTGCCGAAGAGCCGCACCTGACGCGCTGCTACCGCTTGGAGTACTGCGGCGCCTTGCGGGCCTTTTTCAACCCGTACTTCTTGCGCTCGGTGACCCGGGCGTCGCGGGTGAGGAAGCCGGCCTTCTTCAGCACCGGACGGTTCTCTGGGTCGACCACCAGCAAGGCGCGCGCGATGCCCAATCGCAGGGCGCCCGCCTGACCGCTCACCCCGCCGCCGGTGATGCGCGCGACGATGTCGAACTGCTCCACGCCGTCAAGCAGCGCGAGCGGGCTCTTCACCAACTGCTGGTGCACCTTGTTCGGGAAGTAGCTCTCCAGCGCGCGCCCGTTGATCTTCCACTGACCGGTGCCGGGGACGATGCGGATGCGCGCGATCGCCTCCTTGCGTCGTCCGGTGGCGTTGCCGCTGCCGCTCGCCGAACGGCGCCGCACCGTCGTCGTCTCGCTGGTGTAGGACGACGGCGCCTCGGCCTCGGCGGTCGCGACGGCGTTGGCCGTCTCGGTGACGCCGGTGTCGGCGCCGGCGGTGTCGGTCAGGGTCTCTGACACGGAACTCCTCAAATCGTTGCGTGCGGCCGGGAAGAGCGGACTCGCCCCGGCGGGGACGTCGCGAGCGTTACTGCGCGACCTGGCTGATCTCGAATGGCACCGGCGCTTGCGCCTGGTGGGGGTGGCTCGGCCCCGCGTAGACCTTCAGCTTCTTGAGCATCTGCCGGCCGAGCGTGGTGTGCGGCAGCATGCCGCGCACCGCCTTCTCGATCGCTCGGTCGGGCCGCTCCGCGAGCAGCTCGCGATAGGGCTTGGCGGTCAGGCCGCCCGGGTAACCGGAGTGCCGGTAGGCGAACTTCTGCTCCCGCTTCTTACCGGTGAGCGCCACCTTGTCGGCGTTGATCACGATGACGAAGTCGCCGCTGTCGACGTGGGGTGCGAACGTCGGCTTGTGCTTACCGCGCAGCAAGATCGCAACCTGCGAGGCCAATCGGCCCAAGACGACGTCGGTGGCGTCGATCACATGCCACTGGCGAGTCACATCGCTGGCCTTCGGAGAATACGTGCGCACTTAAGCTGGCCTTTGGTCGGAAGCGTGTCTAGCTGGACGTGTCACGGCGGCGCGCAGGCGTCAACCCGCGCGGGCGCGCAACGACCCCACAGCTTACCGGCGGGTGTTCGGGAGGGTCAAAACCGGGTCGGCAACGCGCGGATCGTGACGTAAGGTGGCTGCCGACTCACCCGTTAACCCGGTGGCCGGTCATGATCGCCGACCGGCCCTTCGCTTGGCGTGCCCGCGCGCCGACATAACCTGTCGCGGCGGCGGTCCGAGCGGGTCAGGCTGGATGGCATGGATCTCTCGCGGTACGGCCGCTTTCTCGGCACGCCTGGCGTGCCGCGGCTGTTCGCGAGCATGCTGGTCGGCCGGCTCCCCGGCGCGATGCTCGGGCTGGCGATCGTCTTGCGGGTCACCGGGGCGGGCGGCAGCTACGCGCTGGCCGGCGCCGTCACCGCCGCCTACGCGATCTGCGCAGGCGTCAGCAGTCCGTTGCTGTCACGGCTGGTCGACCGGCGCGGCCAAACCGTCGTCCTCGTTCCGACCGCGATCGCCATGCTCGGCGCCACGCTCCTCTTCGCCGCGCTCTCGCCGCGTGACGGCTGGCTGCTCGTTCTCGCGGGGTCGTTGATCGGGTTGTTCTTGCCGCCGATCACGACCTCCTCTCGAGCGCTCTGGCCGTCTGTGGTGGCCGACGCCGACGCCCTTGAGTCGGCGTACACCACCGACGCGACGTTCCAGGAGCTGATCTTCATCGTCGGGCCGCTGTTGGTCGTGGCGGTCAACGCGCCGTTCGGCTCGGGGGCGGCGATCGTCGCCACCGGCGTGGTGTGCAGCGCCGGAACGTTGAGCTTCGCGCTCAGCTCCCACTCGCGTAACTGGCGGCCGACGCCGCACACCGGCGGCCGCCGCCACGCGCTTCGCTCGCCCGGCATTCGAGTGCTGATCGTGACGCTGTTCGCATTGATCCTCGGCTTTTCGGCGATCGAGGTCTCGGTCGTCGCGGCCGCCAAGGAGGCCGGCCACGGCGGCGTGTCCGGAGTGCTGCTGGCGCTGTGGAGCCTCGGCAGCCTGCTCGCCGGTTTCGTCTACGGGTCGCGGTCGTGGCCGGGCAACGTCGCGCAACGACTCACCGTGCTGCTCGCGGTGATCGTGGTCGTCACCGCGGCGATGGCGCCGTCCGCGAATCTGTTCGCGCTCGCCGCGCTGCTCATGTTGAACGGCGCGAACTGCGCGCCCGCGTTCTCGAACATCTACCTGACCGCGCAACGGGTCGCGGTGCCGGGCGCGGTCACCGAGTCATACGCCTGGCTGAGCGCCGGCACCATGGTCGGCGCCGCGATCGGCTCGGCGCTCGCCGGCGTCGCGATCAACCAGCACGGCGCGGGCGGCGGCTTCACCGTCGCGACGATCGGCACCGTTGTCGCGCTTGGGTCCGTGGTCGCCAGCCGCCACATCCTGGCGGACGAAGCCCCGGCGGTGCCGCGCCGGCTGGCGGCGTCGGAGAGCTGACTCCGATGCATGTTTCCCGTCTGCAAAGGGTTTTCGGCCTGCCATCGGTCAGGCGGCTGCTGGCTTTCGCGTTGCTCGCCGAACTTCCCGCGGGCATGACGGCGCTCGCCATCGTGCTGCGCGTCACGCAGGCCGGCGGCACGTACGCTCGCGGCGGACTCGTCAGTGGCGTCAGCGCGTTGGGTGTCGGCATCTCGGCGCCGCTGTGGTCGCGCTTGATCGACCGGCGCGGGCAGACCGTCGTGTTGATCCCGACCGGCGTCGCGGTGACCGCCGCGGCGTTCGTGCTCGCCGCGCTGCCGCCCAACGGCGCGTTGCTCCCGCTGCTGCTCGCCGCGCTGTTGATGGGCCTGGTGCAGCCGCCCGCGCTGGTGTCGGCGCGCACGCTGTGGCCGAAGGTGGTGCGCGACCCGCTGTTGCTCGAGACCACCTACAGCGTCGAAAGCGCCATGACCGAGTTGGTCTTCATCGTCGGGCCGCTGCTCGCGGTCGCGGTGACCGCGCTGCTCGGGCCAGCGCAGGCCGTCGCCGGATCCGGCTTGCTCGCCGGCATCGGGGCCTTCGGGCTCGCCACCAGCGCGGCCTCCCGGCGGACCCACGGAAGGCGGGTCGTCGAGCGGGCGCACGGGGCGTTGCGCTCGCCCGCCGTCCGGGTGCTCGTGCTGACGGTGTTCGCGATGGTGGTGGCGTTCGCGGCGATCGACGTGGCGACCATCGCCGCGGCGCGGGGCCGCGACACCACCGCGACGTCGGGCAACGGCGCGGCCGGAGTGATGATCGCGTTTTGGGGCATCGGCAGCATGGTCGGCGGATTGGCGTTTGGCTCCCGCAGCTGGCCCGGTCGGCGGTCGACCAAGATCTTGGTGTTCGTCGCCGGCATCGTCGCGCTCACCGCCGCGCTCGTGCCGCTGTCGAACCTGGTCGTTCTCACCGTGGTGCTGTTTCTCGGCGGCATCTTCTACGCGCCGTCGTTCTCCTGCGTCAACCAAGCGGTGCAGCGCACCGCGATGCCCGGCGCCAGCACAGAGTCGTTCGCCTGGATCGGCACCGGGGCGCTGGTCGGCGCGTCGGTCGGCTCGACGATCGGCGGGTTCGCCGTGACCCACAGCGGAGTGGCGGCGGGCTACGCGGTCGCGACCGGCGCGCTCGTGGTGGCGTTCGCGGTGGTCTTCTCCGGACGACGCGCGGTGCGGGCCGGCGACGAGATCGTCGACGCACCGGCCGACATCCCCGGCATCACCGACCTGGCCGCCACCGAACGCTGACAGGTCGCGTTCTCGGCTGCGTTCGGGCGGTCGGGTCGCGGCTGAACGCCGGTTGCCAAGAAAGCTTGGTCGCCATTAGGCCACCGTTAAGTGCGAGGCTGTTACCAACGATCACCAAGAAAGATCGGGGGAAGCGAATGCGTCGTCGTACTGGTGCCAGTCTCACGTTCGCCTTGATGGCCGGCACGGCGTTGCCCGCTGTCGCGTCCGGCCCGGCGGGCGCGGCCACATCAGCGCCGTCCTGGACGGCGGTGGCGTCGTCACCGATTGCCCAAGACACGACCGGTTCGGCGATGGCCTACGACCCGGCCACGGGCCAGCTCGTCGACTACGACGCCAATGGTTTTCCCGCACCGCTGACCTCGACGTGGGACGGCGCGAGGTGGACGGTCCACCAGCAAGTCGCGCCGCCCGCGCTGTCGCTTGGCGCATCGCTCGCGTACGACCCCGCGTCACAGCGGGTGATCATGGTCGGCGAGCTCATCATCAACACGGCGGTCACCGAGCAGATGTGGGCCTGGAACGGCTCGGTGTGGACGCAACTGCCGACACCGGACCCGAGCGCCAGCCCCGCGCCCGGCTGCATGACGGCCGGCTCCACGGGCGAGATCTTTGCCTACAACCCCTCGGACGCGTCCGAGGGCACCGCGGCGACGTCTTCCCACACGTGGGCTTGGACAAATGGCGGTTGGGCGCAACTCGCGCCGGCCGCCTCTCCGCCGGCGGGCATCTGTCTGGGCATGACATATGACGCGGCGCGCCACCTCGTCGTGATGACGTTCGAACCCGAGAGCGGCACCGCGCTGCAGACATGGTTGTGGGACGGCGCCACGTGGTCGCAGGCCGCGACCCTGCCCGCGCCGATGGGCGGGGACCGCAGCTGGACGGCCCCGGTGAGTTTCGACCCCGACAGCGGCACGGATCTGACCTACCTCGGCGACACGAACTGCACGAGCATTTCCCCGGCGCACGGGTTCGTGTGTCAGCAGACCGATCAGTTGTGGTCGTTCGACGGATCGTCGTGGACGCAGGCGCCGGCAACCGGCGCCCCGCAGGCCGGTAACGATTTCGCCGCCGCTTACGACGCGGCGACGCACCAGTACGTCCTGGTTCCCGGCATCGTGTGGATCAGCGGAAGTGGCAGCGTCCACAACGGCACCACCTATGTGCACGCCGCGCCCGGCTCCTCGTCCGCGACACCGGTGCGGGTGTTCGGCGCAGACCGGCAGTCGACCGCTGTCGCGGCGTCCAAGCTTGCGTTCCCGACCGCGGGGTCGGCGTCGGCGGTGGTGCTCGCGCGCGCTGACCTGTTCGCCGACGCGCTCGCCGGTGGCCCGCTCGCCGCGGCCAAGCATGCGCCGCTGCTGCTGACGTCGACGAACACCTTGGACTCGGTGACCGCCGACGAGATCAAGCGGGTGCTGCCGGCCGGCGACGCCGTGTACCTCCTCGGAGGCACGTCCGCGCTGTCGGACGCCGTCGCCAACGCGGTCACCGCGCTCGGTGGGGTGCCAGTGCGCGTCTTCGGGGCCGACCGGTTCGGCACCGCGGTCGCGGTCGCCGACGCCATGGGAGATCCGTCCACGGTGTTCGAGGCGAGCGGGACGAACTTCCCCGACGCGCTGTCCGCGGTTCCCGCCGCGATCGCACAGCACGCGGCGATCCTGCTGACCAACGGCTCGGCGCAGGCCTCGGCGACGGCGCAATACCTCACCGCGCACGCGAGCGCCCGGTACGCGGTCGGCGGCCCCGCAGCCTGGGCCGACCCCACGGCGATTGGGATCGCGGGCGCCGACAGGTATGCCACCTCGCAATCCGTGGCGCTGGCGTTTTTCCCCGACGCAAAGGGCGTCGCGCTCGCCTCCGGCGCGACGTTCCCAGACGCCCTCGCGGCCGGGCCAGTGGCCGGCGCATCGGCTGAACCGGTGCTGCTCGTGCCATCCAGCGGCGCGCTACCCGAACCCATCACCGCCTACCTGTCCACCCACGCCGGCCTGATTAGCGCAGTCCACGCGTACGGCGGCGCCAGCGCCGTCAACGACACCGTGCTCGCCGAGGTCGCGTCGGCGTTGAAGTAGCGGCGCCGCGATTCTCCGCTTCGGCCCAACCGGCGCCGCCTATCGCCCGGGCCGCTCCAGCGTTCCGACGGACGACGGCAGGTAGTCGCCCGAACCTGCGAAGCTCGCGTGCACCTGACCCAGCAGCACCACCGAGCGCAGCCGCGGGGGCACCGGGCATCTTGCCACGCCGTCGGCGTCCGTCGTCGCCGTGCAGAACGAGCCCTTCCAGCTGTCGATCACCACCTGCTGGCCGGCCACCGGCGCGCCGTCGCTCGCCCGCACCAGACGCGCGGTCACTTCGTGACGGCCGAACACCAGCGCCAACAGGTCGCGCAACGAGGTGATCGCGTCGACGGTCAGCCTTGTCGCCGCCTTCGCCACCGTCACGCTCACCGTCGTCGTCGCCGGCGTGGTCGTCGCGCTGCCCGCGTAGCTCACGGTCAACTGGTGGGCGCCCACGTGCAGGCCGCTCACCGCGATGTCGGCCGTGCCGTCGTCGCCGGTCGTGCCCGAGCCCAACGTCGTCGCACCCTCGGCGACCGTCACCGTCGCACCGCTCACCGCCGGAGTCATCGTCACGTGCACGGTGACGTCCTGGCCGTAGGTCGGGGCCGCCGGCGACGCCGTCGCTGACAGCGACACCGGCGTGATGACGACGGGCGTGGTCGCCTCGGCGACCGACGACCACGGGTAGGCGGGCGAGCCCGCGAAGCGCGCGAGCACGCGGTACCGGTAGGTCGTGCCGGCGTCGAGACCCGAGTCGGTGTAGGTGGTCGTGCCCAAGCCGTCGACATCCGCCACCGCGGCGAAATCGCCGTCGCCGACGGCTCGCAGCACCCGATAGCCGACGACGTCAGAATCGGTTGCCGCCGTCCACGACAACGCGACGCTGCCGGTGGACGCCGTCGCCTGGAGCGGCACGTCCACGTGACGCACGGTCAGCGGCGCCTCGAGGGACGCACCACCACGCGTCGCCGTGATGGTCACGTCGGTGTCGAGCACCGGGTTCGTCGTCGTGACCGTGAACGTGGCAGTTGCCTGGCCGGCCGGAACGGTCACGCCACGCGGCGCCGTCGCAACCGGCGAGTCGCTCGACAAGGCGACGTTCGTGTCACCGGACGCCGGAGACGGCAGGGTCACCGTTCCCTCGCCGGAAGCGCCGCCGTCGATCGTCGGCGGCAGGTGGAACGAGCCGAACGCCTGGTCGACGGACAGTGGCGGCGTCGTCGCGATCGCCGACTGCGCCGGACCTGCGCCGACCGCGTTGACCGCCGCGACCGTGACCGTGTAGCCGGTCTGCGCCGCGAGGCCGTCGAGCGTCGCCGCGGTCGCGTCCGCCGGCAGGTCGAGCACCGCGCCGTTCGACGCCGTGACGCGCACACCCGTGAGCGGACTGCCGCCGTCGTCGGCGGGCGTCGTCCATTCGACCCGCATGGTGTGCGCGTCGATCGCGAATGCGCGGACGTCGCTCACCGGCGCGGGCGTGGCCGGCGCCGTCGCGGTCACCGCCTGCGAGAACGCCGCGTCGAGCGTGTGACCCGCGTAGTCGCGCACCAACTCGTCGACGTTGACGGTCAGCCCGGCGCCGTCAGCGACCGGCTGGTCGGGCGTGAACCGGAACGTCTTCGCGAGCTGCTTGCCGTCCGGCGCCGCTTGCGCGTCGACCGGCTGCACGCTGCCGCTGACCGGATTTCCATTTGCGCCAACGACGGCGATGCGACCGGTCACCGTTGTGACGTCCATGTAGTCGTCGAAACCCACGGTGACGCTGGACGTCGCCCCCGATGTGGCGCGGGTCAGCGCAACCGTCGGCGCCGCGATGCGGGTGAGCCCGACGTTGACGTCGAACCGCGGCGGCGGGATCTGGAAGACCTGGCTGTACGCGGTCTGGTAGCCAGGCTTGGTGTACGCGACCTTCCAGTAACCGAAGGGCACATTCCAGCCGTACTTGCCTTGCGCGTCTGTGGTCAGCGGGTTTTGTTGGCCGTACGCCGCGGCGTCCCACACGTGGAACGGACCGTCCGGCGAATCGGACTGCAGCAGCGTCGCGGTGACACCCGAGAGCCGGTTCGCGGTGACCGCCTCGTAGGTGAAGCCGCTCGGGTCGATGACCCAGTCCGGATCGGCGACCTCGTCGTCCACCTGAACGTCCTGCTCGCAAAACGCCAGGTCGTCATGCACCACCTTGGCTGCGTCTCGAAGCGTCTTGTTCTGCAGCGCGTCCATCGCCAGGTCGATCGCCGCACCGGCGACGATGCTGCCGATCGGCCCGAGGCCGAAGCCCACGATCACGCCGAACAGCGACACCGCGGCGCCGGCGATCTGCTGGTTGCGGACGACATCGGCGATGTTGCTCAGGTAGTTGCGTAGGTTCTGCTTGTCCGCCTCGTCGGCGCAGCTGCTGTTGTCGACCTCGTCAAGCAGCTTCGACAGTTGGTCGTACGGTCCGCCGGCGCCGAGCGCGTCCTGCAACGAGTGGCCGGTCGCCGCGACATTGAGCGTGACCTCGATGGCCTTCGCCACCGGGATCACGATGTCGGCCGAGTGCAGCCCCGCCGCGTGCGCGGCCAACTGCTGCGACGACACGACCCCGGCGGTGCCCGCCGGTAGATACGCCTGCAGCCAGGACTGCGGGATGTAGGCGTGGACGACGCCCGACACCGAGTCGCTGCTTGCGGAGATGCTCTGGCTGAGGCCATAGACCGGCACGCCGGCCGCCGCAGCCGCCTGCGAATCGTCTGCGGTCGGCGCGTAGTCGACGGTGCGCATCGTGCCGGTGAGCGTCACCGATCCGTCGACCGCGGGCAGCGTCGCGGTGAAGGTGCGCGTGCCGTTGCCGTCGTCGACCAACTGGTCGCCGGTGTGGCTCGCCAGCGCCGGCGGCAGACTTTCGGTCGCCGCGCCGCCCGGCATCTCGAGTTCGGAGGCGTTGAACGGCGCGGGATTTGCCGTGTAGTCGAGGTAAATCGCGCCAAGCTCGGACACGCTCGGGTTGAGCTGCGCCGAGTAACAGCCGCCGCTGCCGCCCACCAGCGCGGCGCTGTCGAGCGACGTCGGCGCCTGGTTGGCATCGATCAGCGCCGAGTTCGATCGCGGCGTCGCGTCGCTGACGAAGCCCGGCGACGCCGAGCCGTACAGCACGCCGACGGCCGACGCCCCGTGCAGCTGCGGCCCGATCCGCGCCGACATGTCCTTGACCTGGGTCCCCGAAGGGAAGCACGCCGAGACGTTGAGCCCCATGCCCGGCACGAACACGTACGGGAAGCGCGCGACGCCCGTGCTCGGGTCGAACGACACGAGTCGGCCGTCGGGCTGCGAGATAGAGACCGACGTCGGTTGCACGGAGTGGCTGTTGTGCGTCACCCACTGCGTGTCGGAGCGAACCTCCGCTCCGGCGACCGTCGTGCTCGCCTGCAACGAGTAGGTGTGACCCTCGCCGCGGTTGGCCAATGTCACGGTGGCCTGCCACAAGCCGCCGGCGGTGGCGATTGCCGAGCCGACCTGCTCACCGAATTCGTCGTACACGTTCACGACCGAACCGGCCGGCGCGTGGCCGGTCACGGCCGCGGTCAACCCGTTGACGACGGTCGGCGCGGCGAGCGTGACGCCGACGACGGTCGTGGTCGCCGAACCGATCAGCGCGTCGCCGCTCGAGCCGTAGCGCATCCGCACGATCGCGGTCAGCGGCCCGGACGGCGTGCTCGACGTCGTCTGCACCGCGTAGTGCAGCGTGCCCGTGTCACCGGGGTTCAGGTCAGGCAGCGTCACCTCGGCGAAGCCGTCGACGACGGACGGGTCGGCAACGGGCGCGCCGTTGAGGGTGACGCTGTTCGGCACCAGCGCGGCGCCCGCCGGAATCCCGAGCCGGATGGTGGCGGGTACCGCGGAACTGCCGCCGTAGGCGTACGTCACCCGGAATTCGGCTGCCTGACCCGGATTGATCTCGCTGCTCTGCGCGACCACCGAGTTACCTGGCCCACCGAAGTTGCGGTCGAGCCCGAGCGGGATCTGCCCGACGTCGACGATGCCGCCATTGGCGACCGTCGCGGTCACCGGCTGCGCGCGCAGGCCGCCGTCCGCTGTCACGTCAATCTCGTACGTGCCAGCCGTCGGGACATCGATTGACATCCCGCTGCCGCTGCCGAGCGCGCTGTCGACGCTCTTGCGCTGGCCGTTCAGCAGTTGGTAGGTGTATGCGGTCCAGTGGCCGGTGAACGGCTGGCCGTCAGGTCCGAGGAGGGTGCCGGTAATCCGGCCCGCGCCCACGAGCGTGACGGTGAGCGTGGCGGCGTCGACGTCGCCAACCGTCACCGAGTTGCAGGACGACGGCAGCCCGGCCTGCGCGCCGTTGGCGCACATCGTGTAGACGGCGCCCGGCAGGCTATTGACCACGATCGTCGGTGCGATGTCACCGTTGTAGCCAGGGCCCTGAATGCTGACGCCGAAGTGCACCGCCGTGCGCCAGTCGACGGGCAAGGTGGCGGTGCTGCCGTCGGGCTCGACCGTGGTGATGCCGAGCGCGATCCGGTAGTGGTGCGGACCGGTCAGCTCGATGTCACCGTTCGCGGTGTCTCCGGCCGCGACCGTCACCGTCTTCGAACCGGGCAGCGAGTCGCTCGCCTTCGCGTTGAGCGTGACATCCCCGGCAAGCACCGGGATGGTGTAACCGCCGTCGTTCTTGATGGTCGCGCTGAACGTCCAAGGCCGCCCGTCGACGGTTTCGGTCGCGGTGACCTGACCCCAGCTGGCCGCGACACCGTTGACCGTCACCTTGCCGCTGACCGTGGCGGTTGGCAGCGCGGTCAGATTGACCGGAACCTGATTGTCACCCGGCACGAGCGTCACGGTCTGCGACTGGTGCTTGGTCACCTTCGCCGACTGGTCGAGCACGGTGGTGTCGACGGTCACCTTCGAACCGGCGGGCAATGGCCCGAACGCCCCACTGGCCGCGGCGTCGGCCTCGTTCTTCGTGCCGACCAGGGCGCCGTTTTCGTCATACACGTCGACCTGCGTCGACACCCGTGGCGACACGAAAACGCTGAGCGTCGCCGGCAACACCGGATCGACGGTCAGCGTGGACGTCGTGCCCGCCGCGACCGTGACCGCGTCCTGCTTCGCGACCGGGTAATTGGGCGCCGGCGCGTATGTCGACGGCTCGGTCAGCGTGAGCGTGTAGTCGGTGGCTGGAGCAAGCGGCAGCGTGACGGTCTGGCCGCCGTTGACGACGTGCTGCGCGCCTGTGTCGACCGCCGTGCTGAGCACCGCCAACTTCGAGCCGTCGACCGATCCCGCCGAGGGCGCGGTGACGGTGATCGCAAGCGCGCCACTCACCTCGAGCGGCATGCCGGTCGCGTCGGCTGACACCGACTGGCCGGCGCCGTCGGTCAGCGACGCCGACACCGCTGTGATAGCGGCGATCCCCTCTGCGAGCGGGAATTTCCCGGTGTACACCCCGGAGTCCGGCGCCGTCTGAGCCAGTGCGACCTGCTCGACGTCAGTGCTGGCGTCGGACTTCGTGTAGGCGATCGACGCCGTCCCCGTGACGTTCGCCGGCCCGTGCACGGTGACCGTGAGGTCAGATCCGAGCCGCGCTGCGGGCGCGCCGTCGACGAGAAGGACGTTGACCGCGATGCTCGCCGCACCCAGCGCTGGCGTGGTGACCTTCGTGATCACCGTGTAGGGCTGCTCGCCACTGGAGCCGAGGGTGTGCACCTCGTAGCGGTACGTCGTCGAGGCGGCAAGGCCGGAATCGGTGTAGGTCGTGGTGCTGGCGCCGCCGACGTCCGCGATTTCGGTCAACGTGCCGGTGTCGCCCTCACCGCGCAGGACGCGATAACCGGTGACGCCCGAGTCGGACGACGCGTCCCACGTCAGGGTCGCGTGGCCGCCGCCCATCGAGGCGTCGACGACGAGAGCCGCCTGGCCCGGAGGCTGCGAACCGCCAGAGTTGTCGACGGTGGCGGTCACTGGCGTTCCGACGTTGAGCGCCGCGTCAACGCCGCTCACCGCGAATTGGTAAGTCTGACCGGCAGCCAGGCCGGTGACGGTGTACGACGACGCCGTCGGGTCGAGATCGGCGATCGTCTTGCCGTTCTGCGTCACGCGGTAACCGATGACGACGTGGTCGTCGGTCGCGGCCGGCCAGTTGAGCCGCAGCTGTGACGCGGTTTGGTTGTCGATGGTCAGCGCGGCGCCGTTGGGGAACGCCGGCGCGACCGCGTTCGGAGCGTGTGCGTACACAATGTCGGAGCCGCTGGCGATCTGCACAAGGGCGTTGTTGTTCGACTGGAACACCAGGCCAATGCCGTCAGCTGTGATGGCCGGGGTGCGGTCGCCGGGGTAATCGTCGTCGATCGTGCCGTCTGGCAGCTGTGCGAACTGTGAGGCCGTGCCGTCGACCGGCGATGCGCG
>DASVDW010000117.1:0-5122 GCA_036380925.1 Acidothermaceae bacterium | reverse complement strand
GAGTTCGTGCTGGCCTCCACCTACGAGGTCATCTCGCTGCCGGACGACGTCGCGGGGCGCCTCGAGGGCAAGTCGTCGCTCGGCCGGCTGGGGCTGCTCACCCACTCGACCGCAGGCTGGATCGACCCCGGCTTCTCGGGGCACGTGACGCTCGAGCTCTCCAACGTCGCGCAACTGCCGATCAAGCTCTGGCCGGGAATGAAGATCGGCCAGCTCTGCCTGTTCCGCACGTCGTCGCCGACCGAGCATCCGTACGGCAGTTCTGTCTATGGCTCGCGATATCAAGGGCAACGCGGCCCGACCCCGAGCCGCAGCTGGCAGAACTTCCATCGCACGAAGGTGTGATCAGGAGGGTCTGACAGCTTCCCGTCGTCCGCCATGGAGGCCCGCGATGGCCATGAAGCTCGGCAACATCTGTCTCGACTGCCCCGACCCGGCCGCGCTCGCGCAGTTCTACTCCGAGCTCACCGGCTGGCCGATCGTCCGCACCGACGACGACTGGATCGACATCGACGCGGGCAACGACGTCATGCTGTCCTTCCAGCTGGCGCCCGACCACGTGCCGCCACGCTGGCCCGACCCTTCGGCGCCGCAGCAGGCCCACATCGACTTCATGGTCGCCGACATGGACGCCGAGCACGCCCGCGCGGTCGAGCTCGGCGCGAAGTTGCTCGACGACTCCGCCGACCACCCGAGCTTCCGGGTGTACGCCGACCCAGCCGGGCACCCGTTCTGCCTGTGCGCCGGCTGAGGTTCGCGGCGACACACTAGGCGTCGTGCCCGCACCGACACCCCCGGCCGAGATCGACCTCAGCGCGACGCTCGTACGCGAGTTGCTCGTCGTGCAGCACCCCGACCTTGCCGAGCTGCCGCTGGGGTTGCTCGCGAACGGGTGGGACAACGTGTTGTTCCGCCTCGGCGAGGAGCTTGTCGTCCGGCTGCCTCGGCGGGCGCTCGCGGCCGCGTTGGTCGAGCACGAGCAGACCTGGCTGCCGCTGCTCGCGCCGCGGCTGCCGCTGCCGATCCCGGCGCCGACGCATGTCGGCCGGCCGGCGCTCGGTTATCCATGGCGGTGGAGCGTGGTGCCGTTCCTGCCAGGCGAGATCGCCGCCCGCGCGCGGTTCGAACGCCCGGCGGTCGCGGCGGCCACGCTCGGCGAGTTCTTGCGCGCGCTGCACCAACCGGCGCCCGCCGACGCGCCGGCTAACCCGTTTCGCGGGGTTCCGCTCGCGGAGCGCGACGACGCGATGCGGCGCCGGCTGGCCGGCCTCGCCGATCTGGTCGACGTCGAGGCGGCCACCCGGGTGTGGGACGACGCGCTCGCCCGCCCCGCGTCGTCCGGACCAGCGGTGTGGCTGCACGGCGACCTGCACCCGGCCAATTTGCTGGTGCACGACGGCGCGTTGTCCGCCGTCATCGACTTCGGCGACCTCACCGCCGGCGACCGGGCGACCGACCTTTCCGTTGCCTGGATGGCGTTTTCCCCCGACGACCGCGCGGTCTTCCGCTCCGCCTACGGCAACCCGGACGACGACACGTGGGCGCGCGCCCGCGGCTGGGCGTGCGGGCTGGCGCTGGCGTTTCTCGCGCACTCCTCCGACAACCCGTTGATGGCGGCCATCGGGAGCCGCGCGCTCGACGCCGTGCTCAGTGAGCAACCGTGGTAGCCCTTCCGCGGCTGCCAAGGCCCGCCGGCGGCGGCAGCTTGCCGAGTGGGCAGATATGACCGTTCGGGCCTCGGTGTGTCGCGAGCGTTTCTGCCCACTCGGCGCTGGGGAGCAGGGCGGGCGGCGGCGCGGAGGGGCCGGGAGCCTAGGAGCGAGGGCCGCGCACTGAGCGCAGCAGCACCTCGGCCACGTCGATCACCACGACGTCGTCGCGCGCGGCTCCGGACGCCTGGCGGTCCTTCACCGCGTCGCCGAGCATCACCCGGCAGTACGGGCAGGCGGTCGCGACGACGTCCGGGTCAAGCGACAGCGCCTCGTCGATGCGCTCGTGGTTGATGCGCTTGCCGACCCGCTCTTCCATCCACATCCGGGCACCGCCGGCGCCGCAGCAGAAGCCGCGGCCGCGACAGCGCGGCATCTCGGTCGCCGTGACGCCGGGCACCGCGACGAGCACAGATCGCGGCTCGTCGTAGACCTTGTTGTGCCGGCCCAGGAAGCAGGGGTCGTGGTAGGTGACGGCCAGGTCAACGGACGACGTGGGCGCGAGCCGTCCTTCTGCGACAAGCGATTCCAACAGCTGAGAGTGGTGGATCACCTCGAAGTTGCCGCCGAGCTGCGGATACTCCCGTCCGATCGTGTTGAAGCAATGCGGGCAGGTCGCCACGATTTTGCGGGCCTTGACCTCGGTCAGCGTCGAGACGTTCTGCTGCGCGAGCATTTGGTAGACGAACTCGTTGCCCATCCGCCGCGCCGGATCGCCGGTGCAGGTCTCCCGCGGACCGAGCACCGCGAACGAAACCCCAGCCAGATTGAGCAATTCGGCGAACGCGCGCGTTGTGTGCCGGGCCCGGTCGTCGGAGGCTCCGGCGCACCCGACCCAGTAGAGGTACTCGACGTCGTCCGGAATGGTCTGGCCAGGGCCGATGACGCGGACGTCGAACGATAGCCCTTCGGTCCAGGCCAACCGAGTGGACGACGGCATGCCCCACGGGTTGCCCGCGTTCTCCAGGTTGCGCAGCATCCCTCCGGCCTCGGATGGGAAAGCCGACTCGACCAGCACCTGATGGCGGCGCATGTCCATGATGTGGTCGATGTGCTCGATGTCGACCGGGCACTCGTTCACGCAGGCGCCGCACGACGTGCACGCCCAAAGCGCTTCAGGGTCGATGACGCCGTTCGCCTCGGCGACTCCGACCAGCGGGCGCAGCGACTCGGCCGCCTCCTTGCCGGAGAGCAGCCGCGGCGCCTCGTCAAACCAGTGGTCGCGCAGGTCGGTGACAATCAGCTTGGGGTTGAGCACCTTCCCGGTGTTCCACGCGGGGCATTGCGACTGGCAGCGGCCGCACTCGGTGCAGGTCGCCAGATCGACGAGCCCCTTGATGGTGAAGTCTTCGATGCGGCCTCGGCCGAAATTGTCTTCCTCCGAGGGGTTTTCGAAGTCGATCGGATGGTCACCGGAGTACATCGGCAGCAGCGGGCCGAGCGCGTCGGGCGATCGGGCGAAGAACACGTTGACCGGCGCGAAGACGATGTGCAGGTGCTTGGAGTACGTGACGAACACGAGGAACGCCAGCACCACGACGAGCTGGGCGAGGATGAAGAACGTCTCGACACCTTGGTTGGCCCCGCCGAGCGGGTGCAGCCACTTCGACACGACCCACGACGCGAATGACCAACCGTACGGCCGATACGGGAAGTGACCGGTGTTCATCTGCGCGCCGCGATACAGCAGCAGCGTCGCGATGACCGCGAAAATCATGCCGAGGATTCCCCACGCCGCGCCGGTGTGCGAGTGGTAGAACCGCGACGCCCGGCCGCGCCGCGCCGGTGACTGCCGGTACCGAATGACCGTGAAAACCACCAGCGCGACCAACACGGCCACCGCGAAGAAGTCTTCGATGAAGCCGAGGCCGGCCCAACGGCCGATGCCGAAGTGATCGTCGAACAACGCGCCGTACGCCTCGGCGATGGTCAGCATCAACACGATGAACGCCCAGAACGTGAAGGCGTGGGCCACACCGGAGACGGTCCACTTCAACAGCCGCTTCTGGCCGATGACCTCGGTGGCCTGGGACCGCACGCCCTTCACCGCGGTGGCGCGTTGGCTTCCGATCCGGTCGGCGGCCGGCTGCCCGACGCGGATGAGTCGCAACAGCCACCACATCCGTCGTCCGGCCACGGCGAACGCGACCGCGGTGGCAACCAAACCAACGACGATGCGCAGCACCATCTGCTCTCCTTGCGGGCGAGTCGAGCTGGCCGCCCTCAGGGGTTCGTGGGGGCGGTGTTCGTCGTCGTGATGCTAGTGACGGTCTGCCGCGCGCGAAGCCCGCCGTCCTTCGCGACCGTGGTCGACTCCAGCGGCAACACCGTGGCCGGGTCGAAGACAACCGAGGCCCGCCCGCCGTCCGGCAGCTCGATTGAGACACCGACGCCGACCCGCCCCGCGGAATCCTGCTGCAGGCCGACGACGTCGGCCGCGGTCAGGCCGGCCAGCGCCGCATACGTCACCAGTCGCAGGTTCGGAGGCGACACGGGATCGAGCAGAAGTTGCTGGGCGTTCAGGAAAAACAGCGTGTCAGCGGTGCTCGACTCGACGCCAAGGGCGGCGTCGAACGGCCGGTACAGGCTGTTCACCGCAGAAGGCAACGCCGCGACCGTGAGCGGCAGCGACTGCAACTGCGTCCGGGTGGGCGTGGCGGCGCCGGCCGTCGACGACGTGGCGCCGTTCACGTGAATCGAGACGTTGCCGTTGGCGCCGTCGACGACGATGGTGCGGTCGACGACCGTCGCGCCGGTCGCATAGCGCTCCACCCGCACGCCGTACCGGCTGGTGGAACTGCTCATGGCCGCCGCGGCGACGGCGGGCGCGGCCGCGAGCGCGCCGGCCTGCGCCGCGACGCCGTCGCTCACCGCCGCAGGGCCTCCGAACACGATGGCGTCGCGCACTGTCGCGAAGTCGAACAAGATCTCGGTCACCACCGGCGCCGGCAACGCGCCCGCGCTCGGCACGAGCAACAACGGCGCCTGCTTGGCGCCCAGGTTGTAGCCGGCCGCCAGCGCGTCGGGGAACGCCTGCCCGGTGGCGAGGCCGACCGCGGCGGCCGCCGGGAAGAACTGGTCGGCGACCTGCGCGGCGGTGTCGTAGCGGTCGGTGCCGATGAACGCCTGGGCCGACGGGTCGGCGGCCGCCGCCGGACCTCCGAGCGCGAAACGCGGACCCGACGGATGAGCCGCGAGATAGTCGGCGGTCGCGGGCGCCTGCCTGGCTCCTGCGGTGAGCAAGATCGCTCCGCCGGCCTTCACCGCGGCCGGACCGGCGGCCAGCGCGTCGGGGAAGTTGAGGCCGGTCGCCTCGAACACCGTCGAGGGGTCGCCGAGCTCGTGCGCGATGGCCACCGCCGTCGCGTACCGATCCGCGCCGTACACCCGCTTCGGCAGGTCGCCGAGCGCGG
>DASVDW010000116.1:0-16355 GCA_036380925.1 Acidothermaceae bacterium | reverse complement strand
ATTCCGAGCACCCGGCGACGACCGAGCTCGCCAAACGCATGCAGGAGGCGACCGAGGGAGAGACCAGCTTCCGCAACCTCGACGTTCGCGACGTCATGCGGGTGTGACCGACCGGCGCGGCGCCGGGCCAGCTCCACGGCCCGGCCCGGCCCCCGGTCCCACAGCCCGCGCGCGGCCGGCGCGCGTCCCGGGTTTCAACGCCGACAGCCCGGTGTGGGCGGCATTCGAACCGCCGGCGCCGGGCTTGCGTATGTAGGGCGTACCACCGCCACACCCGAGTCGCGGACCTGGTTCAGCGACGCTCGACACCGATGACGGGAGGCCACGCGCGCGGTGAGTGAGGCGTTCGCGTACTGGTTGGTGCGGCCGGGCGTCGGCGAGGTCCGGCCGGTCCGCCTGCCGAGCGCGGGGCCGCGCGACGTCGTCGTCCGCACGTTGTTCTCCGGGATCAGCCGCGGCACGGAGACCCTGGTGTTTCGCGGTGGCGTGCCGGAAACCCAGCACGCCGCGATGCGGGTGCCGTTTCAAGACGGCGAGTTTCCCGGCCCGGTGAAGTACGGCTACCTCAACGTGGGCGTCGTCGAGTCCGGCCCGCCCAGCCTTCGCGGCCGCAACGTCTTCTGCCTCTACCCGCATCAGACGCGCTACGTCGTCCCCGAAAGCGCCGTCGTCGTGGTGCCGGACGACGTGCCGCCGTCGCGGGCCGTGCTCGCGGGCACGGTCGAGACCGCGGTCAACGCGTTGTGGGGCGCCGCTGTGTTGCTCGGCGACCGGGTCGTGGTGATGGGCGCCGGGATGGTCGGATGCTGCGTCGCGCGCCTCGCCGCCGCGATCCCGGGCGTCGAGGTCACCTTGGTGGACGTCGATGACAGCCGCGCCGAGGTCGCCGCGAAACTCGGCGTCGCCTTCGCCGCCCCGGACGACGCGCCGCGCGACCGCGACCTGGTCGTGCACACCAGCGCCACGTCGTCCGGCCTGCAACGCAGCCTCGAAATCCTCGCGCCAGAGGGAAATGTCATCGAGCTGAGCTGGTACGGCGACACGTCGGTGAACGTCTCGCTCGGCGGCGCGTTCCACTCCAGGCGGCTGGCCATTCGAGCCAGCCAGGTCGGCGCGGTGGCACCGGCTCGGCGCGGCACTCGCAGCACCAGAGACAGGCTCGCTCTCGCGCTCGAGTTGCTTCGCGATGACGCGTTCGACGCCTTGCTGACCGGCAGCTCGCGCTTCGACGAATTGCCTGCGGTGATGGCAAAACTGGCGGACGGCAGCCTACCGGCGCTCTGCCACGTCGTCAGTTATGAGGGGTCGGCGGCACCCGAGGGAGTGCCGTGTTCGCGATAACCGTGCGGGACCATTTCATGGTCGCGCACAGCTTTCGCGGCGAGGTTTTCGGCCCTGCGCAGCGTCTGCACGGCGCCACGTTCGTCGTCGACGCGACGTTTCGCCGCGAGGCGCTCGACGCCGACGGCATCGTGCTCGACATCGGGCGGGCCACCGAGGCGTTGCGCGACGTGCTTGGCCAGCTGAGCTACCGCAACCTCGACGACGAGCCGGACTTCGCCGGCGTCAACACCTCGACCGAGATGCTGGCGCAGGTTGTCGCCGACCGGCTGGCCGAGCGGATTCGAAGCGGCGAACTCGGCGAAGGCGCGCGCGGTGTCGCGTCGATCGCCGTCACGTTGCACGAGTCGCATGTCGCGTGGGCGAGTTACGAGCGGCCGCTGTGATGTCGGGGGTGTTGCACTTCATCGTGCCGGCCGGCGTCGACGACGCGTGCCATCCCAGTGGTGGCAACCGGTACGACCGCAAGCTCAGCGACGAGTTGACCCGTCGCGGTTGGACCGTGGTCGAGCACCGCCACGCGGCCGGCGGCGCAGACCCGCTCAACGCGATCCCGGACGACGCGCTGGTGCTCGCCGACGTCCTCGTCGCGCTTCAAACGCCCGACGCTTTCGTCGCGCACGCCCGCCGGTTGCGACTGGTGGTGCTGTCGCACATGGCGTTCGGCGATGAGCACGAGGCCGCGTTGCTTGGCGCGGCTCGCGCGGTGGTCGTCACGAGCGAGGCGGCGCGCGAAGCCCTTGTCGCTCGCCACCAGCTCGACGCCGACGCCGTGCGCGTCGCGGCTCCAGGCGTCGACCAAGGAGAGCTCGCCGCGCCCACCGACCACGGCGGCAGGCTGTTGTGCGTCGGCGTCGTCGCGCCGCACAAAGGGCAAGACGTGCTCGTCGCCGCGCTCGCCCGAATCCGCGACCGGGTTTGGGACTGCGCGCTCGTCGGCGCGGTCGACCGAGATCCGGTGTTCGCCGCCCGCGTGCGGCGCCGGATCACGCGGGCGAAGCTGCGCTCGCGCGTCTCGCTCACCGGCCCGCTTTCCCCCGATCAGCTCGACACGGCCTACCAGGGCGCCGACCTCCTGGTCAGCGCCTCCCATTCGGAGAGCTACGGGATGGCGATCGCGGAGGCGCTTTCCCACGGCGTCCCTGTCCTTTGCACGGACGTCGGCGGGGTGGCGGAGGCGATCGGCGGCGCAGTCGACGGACGCCGACCCGGCTTCCTCGTTCCGGCCGGCGATCCCGAGGCCCTCGCCGGCGCGCTTCGCGAGTGGCTGGACGACGCCGCGCTGCGCGCGGAGCTGCGGGCGGCCGCCCGGCGGCGACGGCGAACGCTGCCCGGATGGAGCGAAACGGCGGAGGCGGTCGCCCGCACGCTGAACCAAACCGCGGCGGCGACCGAGATCCCGGCATGACGACGACGACGCCCAGCGCCGCGTGGCTCGCGTTGCGCGAGCCGGCGGACGCCGCGGCCAGGGCCCGCGAGTTGGTTGGCGAGGTGCGGCAGCGGCTCGCCGGGCGCTCCCGGATCACCGTCCACGACCTGGGCTGCGGCGCCGGCTCCATGGGTCGGTGGCTCGCGCCGCGGCTGCCCGGTTCTCAACATTGGGTGTTGCATGACCGCGCCGCGGATCTGCTTGACCAGGCGATTCGCCATCCGCCGAGCGGCGCGGCCGACGGCGCGCCGGTCACGGTCGAGGCTCGTCAAGGTGACGTCACCCGGCTCGGCGCCGGGCAGCTGGCCGGCGCCGACCTCATCACGGCCTCGGCGTTGCTGGACGTGCTCTCCGGCGACGAGCTGCTGCGTCTCGTCGACAGCTGCGTGCGCGCGGACTGCCCGGCGCTGTTGACGCTCTCGGTCATCGGCCGGGTCGAGCTCACGCCGTCCGACGTGCTCGACACCGTGATCGACGGCGCGTTCAACGCCCACCAGCGAAGGGAGACCGCGCGCGGACGGCTGCTCGGGCCTGACGCGGTTCGGGTCGCGGCAGACCGCTTCCGGCGTCGCGGGATGCAGGTGTTGGTGCGCTCTAGCCCGTGGGTGTTCGGAGCTGACGACGGCGCGCTGCTCATCCAATGGTTCGAGGGCTGGGTCGCCGCCGCCTGCGAGCAACAGCCCAGCCTGGCCAGCCCCACGCGGGGATACGTCGAGCGCCGGCTGAACGAGATCGCCGCCGGGCGGCTGCGCGTCGTCGTCCATCATCACGACCTGTTGGCGACGCCATGACCCGGCTCCGCGTGGCGGCTCGGCTCCGCGTGGCGGCTCGGCTCGGACTCGGCGCCGCGCTGCTGTGCGTCGTCGGGTGGCGGGTGGGCGCCGGCCCCTTCGTCGCCGGTTTGCGCTCCGTCAACGCGGCCGCGCTCGCGGCGGCGGTGGGCGTCGGCGCGGTCACGACCGCGTGTTGCGCGATCCGGTGGCGGGCCGTCGCGCGCAGCCTCGGGGCGGCCGACATCGCCTTGCCCGACGCGTTTGTCGCCTATTACCGCTCGCAGTTCGTCAACACCGTGCTCCCCGGAGGCGTCGTCGGCGATCTGCATCGGGGCGTCTCGCATGGTCGTGGTGGCGGAGACGTCGGGCGAGGTGTCCGCGCGGTCGTGTGGGAGCGATCCGCCGGCCAAGCGGTGCAGCTGCTCGTCGCCGCGGCTGTGCTCCTGGCGTTGCCGTCGAAGCTCACCTGGTGGATCCCGGCCGCGCTCGGCGCGGTTGTCGTGGCCGCGCTGCTGGTGGCGTGGACGCGCGCCACGTTGCCACGACGGGTGTGGCCGCTGATCGTGACCTCGTCCGCGGTCACCGTCGCCGGGCACGCCGCGACGTTCGTCCTCGCCGCGCGCACGGCCGGCGTGGTGGCATCGACCGCAACGCTGTTGCCGCTGGCGGTTCTCGCCCTCGTCGCGATGGCGGTGCCGCTCAACGTCGGCGGATGGGGGCCGCGCGAAGGTGTCACGGCGTGGTCCTTCGGCGCCGCCGGCCTCGGCGCCGGGCAAGGTGTCGCCAGCGCCACCGTGTACGGCGTCTTGGCCTTCGCCGCCGTGTCGCCGGGCGCCGCCGTGCTGCTCGTCGACTGGCTGCGGCGGCCCGCGCGGGCACGCCGTCCGATCGAAGGGAGGGCGCCGTGGCGGACCGCCCGTACGTCCTCCTGAGCTGCGGCATGTCGATCGACGGTTATCTGGACGGCGCGCAGGTGAAGCGGTTGCCACTTTCGAATGAGGCGGACCTCGACCGGGTTGACGCCGTGCGCGCGAGTTGCGACGCGATTCTGGTTGGCGCCGCGACCGTGCGCAACGACAACCCGCGGCTGCTGGTGCGATCGAAGGCGCGCCAACGAGACCGGGTCGCCCGCGGCTTGCGGCCGTCGCCGGTCAAGGTGACCCTCACCCGTGGCGCGAAGCTCGATCCGTCGTCCGAGTTTTTCGTGGCTGGCGACGTCGAGAAGATGGTCTACTGCGCTCGTCCCAGTTTCGCTTCCGCACAAGCGAAACTCGGTTCGGTCGCGACCGTCGTCGATGGCGGCGAGCAGCTTGACGTGTGCTCGTTGAGCTGCGATCTGCATCGCCGCGGCGTGTCACGGTTGATGGTCGAGGGCGGCGGCAACGTGCACACGCAATTTCTGACCGCGAACGTGGTCGACGAGCTGCAGTTGGTGGTGGCGCCTTTCTTCGTCGGCGATTCGCGGGCGCGCCGTTTCGTCAGCGATGGCCTCTTCCCGTGGAATCCCGGACGCCGCGCGACGCTGGCGGAGGTCCGACAGATCGGCGACGTCGTGTTGCTGCGGTACGCGCTTTCGGAGCGGTTCAGTGCGTCATGACCTCGTGGGCGACGGCGACTCCGTGTTCCGAATCCGGTTGACGACGCGGCCGTCGTCGGCGCGGATTCGCGCCAAGGTCAGCGTGCCGTTGCGGTTCATCGATGGCTATGCCACCGAAGCCGACGCGTTCAGCTTTGAGAACCTCGCGGACGGACGAGAGCACATCGCCCTCGGCTTGGGCGACTACGCCGGCGTCCCGGTGCCGTTGGTGCGCCCGCATAGCGAATGTCTGACCGGTGACGTGTTCGGCAGCCAGCGCTGCGACTGCGGGCCGCAGCTGCGGGAGGCCGTTGAGCAGATCAGCGACCACGGCGGATACCTGCTGTATCTGCGCCAGGAAGGCCGGGGCATCGGACTGTACGCGAAGCTCGACGCCTACACGCTGCAAGACGAGGGGCTCGACACCTACGAGGCCAACCTCGCGCTTGGACACGCCGCCGACGAACGTGATTACACGGTGGCGGCGCAGATGCTCTTCGCGCTCGGTGTGCACCGGGTCGCGCTGCTGAGCAGCAATCCCGACAAGGCCGAGCAGCTCGTGCGGCTGGGCGTCGAGATCGCCCGACAGGTGCCCACCGGCGTGCACATCTCGCAAGCCAACGCCAGGTATTTGCACACAAAAGCGACCCGCGGCGCGCATCTGATGCCGGCCGTGTTCGGGGCCGCGTCCGACGGTTCGGCGGCGGCGCCCTACCCGACCGGCGCCTGACGCCACGGGGCGGCGAAAACTCCCGCGGTCATCCGACTTTCAGGCGCCGACCGGCGTCGACCGCTAGCGTTGCAGTCGACCGGACGGCTCGGGAGCACAGGTGATCGAAGCGCGGGATTTGAGCAAACGGTACGGCGAAAAGCTGGCCGTCGATCACTTGACGTTCAGCGTTCAACCAGGAAAAGTGACCGGCTTCCTCGGGCCGAACGGCGCGGGCAAGTCGACGACCATGCGGCTGATCCTCGGGCTCGACCGTCCCGACACCGGCCGCGCCACCATCGGTGGTCACGCCTATCGTGACCTCGCCGAGCCGCTGCGCGTGGTCGGGGCGTTGCTCGAGGCGCGCGCCGTGCACACCGGCCGCAGCGCGTACAACCATCTGCTGGCGCTTGCGCAAACCCAAGGGTTGCCGCGCAAGCGGGTCGACGAGGTCATCGACCTGGTCGGGCTGACGGCGGTCGCGCGCAAGCGCGCCGGCAGTTTTTCCCTCGGCATGGGCCAGCGGCTCGGCATCGCGGCCGCCTTGCTCGGCGACCCGCGGGTGCTCGTGTTGGACGAGCCGGTCAACGGTCTTGACCCGGAAGCGATCCTGTGGATTCGCAACCTGCTCAAGCGTCTCGCCGCCGAGGGGCGCACCGTCTTCGTGTCCAGCCACCTGATGAACGAGATGGCCGTCACCGCCGAGCATCTGATCGTCATCGGCCGCGGCCGGCTGATCGCCGACTGCGCCACCGAGGAATTCATCGAACGCAGCTCGCACAAGTCGGTGCTGGTCAAGACACCCGAGGCCGATCGGCTGGCCCAACTCGCGATCTCGGACGGCGGCGCGATCGCGAACCGTGACGGCGACACGCTGACCGTTCAAGACCTCGACGCAGCGCAGATCGGACACCTGGCGGCGGTCAACGGTGTCGAGTTGCACGAGCTCACGCCACAACTCGCGTCGTTGGAGGCGGCGTTCATGGAGTTGACCCGGGAGAGCCAGGAGTTCGGCCAGCACGAGTCGGTTCCCGCGCAGGCGGTCAGTGATGCCAGCGAGGTCAGCGAGGGGAGTCACGCGTGAACGCCATCGCGGCCGAGCCGGTGGCGACGTCCGGGCTGACGTCGCCGACGCAGTTCCGCCGGATCCTCGCGTCGGAGTGGACCAAGCTGCGCACCGTTCGCTCCACGCCCTGGTCGCTGCTGCTGCTCGTCGTCCTCACACTTGGTTTCACCGCGTTGTTCACCGCGTTGACCGTGAGCCAGTGGGACAAGACAGACGTGAAGCAGCAGGCGCAAATCGTGGCCGACCCGGTGAGTTTCATCCTCGGCGGCGGGTTCCAACTCAGTCAGCTCACCATTTGCGTGCTTGGCGTGCTGTTCATCGCAAGTGAGTACTCCACCGGCGCGATTCGGGCCAGCCTGCTCGCCGTCCCGAAGCGCACACCGATGCTCGCCGCCAAATGCGCGGTCTTCGCGGTCGTGGTCTTCATCGTGGGCGAAGTCGTCGCCTTCCCCACGTTCTTCTTGG
Source organism: Acidothermaceae bacterium (assembly GCA_036380925.1). Taxonomy (GTDB): domain Bacteria; phylum Actinomycetota; class Actinomycetes; order Acidothermales; family Acidothermaceae; genus JAICLV01. The sequence goes on along the minus strand of DASVDW010000116.1, from coordinate 8,996 downwards.
GCGCCGCGATCGTGCACAAGAAGGCGCCGGTCTCGCTGAGCGATCCCGGCGTCTTGCGGGCGGTCGTCGGCGCCGGGCTCTACCTCGCCGTCCTTGGCCTGTTCGCGATGGCGATCGGCGCGCTGGTGCGCCACACCGCAGGAGGGATCACCGGGGTCATCGGCTTCGTCTTGGTGCTCGCGCCGCTGGCGCAGCTGCTGCCCGGCTCGATCGGCAAGCACGTCCACGCCTACCTGCCCTCCGAGGCGGGCCACCTCATCGGTCAATCCAGCCAGCGTTCGGACGATTTGCTCTCGCCGTGGCAGGGCTTTGGCGTCTTCTGCCTTTGGACGGCGGTCCTGCTCGGCGTGGCTGCGTGGCTGCTGAACCGGCGGGATGCATGATCGCTGCGCGCCTGGAACGGACCAAGTCATCGACCGCGGCAAAGGAGATCGCATGAGCGACCCGTCCAACCCTTACGAGCCGGCGCCCCCTGTCTCCGGCGATCAGCCGCCGGCCGGGCAGGGCGCCTATGGTGCGCCCATGCCGCCTGCGCCGTATGGCGCGCCTGCGCCGTACGGCGCCCCTCCTCGGCCCGCCGGCCCGCCGCCGTCGTCCGTCGTCAACGCCACCCGGCTGATGTTCGTGGGCGCCGCGCTCGGCGTCATTGGGCTCATTGTCTTGCTGGCCAGCAAGAGCAGCCTGCGCGACGAGATAGCCAGGAGGAACCCCGACTACGACGCGCACAAACTCGACACGGTGGTCAACGCGGCGGTGGCGATCGGCGTCGCCTTCGGCGTCATCTTCATCGTGCTCTACGTGCTGCTCGCCTTGCAGGTGCAAAAGGGCAAGAACTGGGCTCGCATCATCACCTGGATCTTGGCCGCGTTCGGCGTGCTGAACGCGTTGTCATCGCTGGCCCAGACCAACACCGGTGGCAGCAGGGCGACCGGCCTGATCGGCGGTGTGATCGACCTCGCGATCATCATTCTGCTTGCGCAGAAGGCGAGTAACGACTACTTCCGGAAGCCGAGGTACTGAGTTCGCGGTCGCGCGCGTTGCGCGTGGTTCGCAAGCTCGTGACGGCCGTCGCGGCCAGCACGGTCGCGACGACCCCGAGTGACAACCCGGTGCTGACCTCGGGAATGTCGCGGTTGAGCGTGTGCAGGTAGTGCAACACGAGCTTGACGCCGATGAAGGACAGCACGACGGCGAGCCCGTAGTGCAGGTGAACGAGGCGGTCGAGCAGCCCCACGACCAAGAAATACAGCGCCCGCAATCCCAGCAGCGCGAAGGCGTTCGCCGTGAACACCAGGTACGGCGTGTGGGTGATGCCGAAAATCGCCGGGATCGAGTCCATCGCGAACAAGATGTCGATGGACAAGATGGCGACCGCCGCGACCAGCAACGGCGTGGCCGCGCGTCGTCCGTTTTGCTTGACGACGAGGGCGCCGTCGGGTCCGTCGTTCGTCACTGGCATGAACCGCCGCAATAGCCGCACCGCGCGGGTGTCGCCGACGTCTTGGTTGGTCTCGCCGTGGCTGCGGATCAGCTGAACCGCGGTGTAGACGAGGAACACGCCGAAGATGACGAACGTGAACGTGAGCCGCTGAATCATCGCCGCGCCGATCGCAATGAACACCGCGCGCAGCACCAGCGCCCCGACGATGCCGATGAGCAGGATGCGCTGCCGGTGTCGCGGCGCGACGGCGAACCGCCCGAGAATCACCGCGAACACGAACAGGTTGTCGATGGAGAGGCTCTCCTCGACGAGATAGCCGGCGAAGAACTCGGTGGCGTGGCGGGCGCCCGCGGTGACGCCGATGACGACGCCGAAGACAATCGCCGCCGAGATGTAGATCAGCGACCAGCGCAGGGCCTCGCGGAACTTCACCTCGTGTGGCGATCGGGCGTGTCGCAGATCGATCGCGACCAGCGCGCCAATGCCGGTGAGCGTGACCGCCCACGCCCAAAGCGGCACGCTCACCGGCGATTGGCCGAGCCGCTCGCGTTCGCGGTGCTATCCGCGTTCGCACGACACCCCGGCGTCAGGCAGCGGACCCGATCCAGCTGCCAGCGCGGCTCGGCGTCCGGGGTGGTGGAGATGTCGATCCAGCGCAGTTGAGTGAGCGATCCGCACTCCGCGCAGCGGGGCGGTTGGAACGCTTGCGCCTCCCGCGTGCTCAGACCGGTCGGCCGGCTCAACGCGAAACCGTCGGCGCGCGCGGCGTTCGGCACTATGGATCACTCCTTACGGCGGATCTCCGTACTGCGGACTGGAACCGTGTTGCCAGCATGCGGCAACACATCGAGACCCTTGCCGGCCGCGTCCGGCTAATATCGACGTTCACTTGCTGCCGTAACTCGGCAACACGACGCTCACGCGGGCGGAGGTGACGCGGGGTGGACGACTGGTCGGCGGTCGCCGACGCGGCCGCCGCCGAGGCCGGTGGTGTCGACGCCAGCCTGCTCGGCGAGTACCTGCGCGAACTCGCCGACGCCAGTGCCGCCGGGGCGAGATTGGACGACGGCGCCCTGGCCCGCTGTCACGCCTTGGGCGGCCGCGCGGCGGAGCAGGGGGTGCCGTTGCGGGCGCTCGTCGACTTGTACCTGTCGGCCACCTGGCGAGCCTGGCGGGTGTTGCCCGCGGTGCGCGACACCACCGACGTGCAGACCGTGCACGACGTCGGCGAGGCGGTGTTGCGGGCGGCCGACGACGCGGTGGCGGCCGCCGCTGAGGGCTACCAGGCGGCGCGACGGTGGGCGATCCGGCGCGAGGAGGCGGCCAGGCGTGAGTTCGTCGACGACCTGCTGTCCGGCGCCGGCGAGCCGTCCCGGTTGTTGACGTCCGCGGAGCGGTTCGGCGTCGACGTCGTCGGCCGTCACGTGGTCGTGGTGTTGTCGAGCAACCGCCCGTTTCGCGACGCCACGCCCGTGGTCGCCCGGGTGGAGGACGCCGTCGCGACCGCCGCCGGCGACCGCTCGCTGGTCGCCACCAAGGAGGGCCAGCTGGTCTGCGTGCTCCCGACGACCCGGCCGGCCCGGGTCGACGCCGTCGTCGCGGCGGTCAGCGACGCGGTCACGCCGAAAATGCGGGATCGGACCTGGCGCTGCGGCGTGGGTCGCGGTTACGCCGGCCCGGCGGGGATCGTCCGCTCCTACGACGAGGCTCGGGAGGCGCTGCGACTGGCCGAGTTGCTCGAGCTGGTCGACCCCGTGGTGCGCATCGCCGACCTGCTCGTCTACCGGGTGCTGCTGCGCGACCGGGAGGCCATCTCCGACCTCATCGAGAGCGTGCTGACGCCGCTGCGCGACGCCCGCGGTGGGCCGAAGCCGCTGCTCGACACCATCGCCACGTACGCGGCGACGGGCGCGAACGCGGCGGCGGCGGCGCGGCGCATGCATCTGTCGGTCCGTGCCGTGACCTACCGGTTGTCGCGGCTGCGCGAACTCACCGGTTACGACCCTGGCGTGCCCGATCAGCTTTACGTGCTGCAGACCGCGGCCCTGGGGGCCCGGCTGCTCGGGTGGCCGTCGGCGTAGCAGCCGCTGGCCAACGGTGATTGCCGGGTGCCGGTAGCACGGCCGCCAGGCGGCACTGGCCGTCGTGCTCTCTTTTTTGCCGGACGTCGGCAATCGCGACCCGTCGACATTCGCCCGCTTGGAAGGGGCGGGCCGGGCCCGACGTTGGGACTGTTGAGGTGTGGCGGAAAGCCGCCGCGCGTCGATGTCGAGAAGAGGCGGATGTGATGAGCGAGCGGAGTCCCCAGCGGGACGGTTTCCGCATCGCCGGATTCCCAGTGACCGCGAGCCCGACGGTGCTCCTGCTGTTCGTGCTAATCGCGTTCACCACGGCCACCGGGTTGCTGCCGGCCTCGGCGCCAGGAGCGTCGAGCGGCGCGTACTGGGTGGGCGGGTTCGTCGCCTCAGCCCTGTTGCTCGCCAGCCTGCTCGTCCATGAGCTGGCGCACGCGGTCGTCGCCCGCCGGCACGGGATTGCGGTCGAGGGCGTCACGTTCTGGCTGTTCGGCGGGGTGGCCAAACTCGGCAAGGACGCGCCGACGCCGCGGGCCGAATGGCGCATCGCGGTAGTCGGCCCCGCGACGAACCTGGTGCTAGCAGCCGCCGCGTTCGGAGTCGCGAACGCGCTTGGCGCGTTCTCCGCGCCCGCGGTCGTCGTCGCGGTGGCCGGATACGTGGTGTGGGTCAACCTGATGCTCGGTGTGTTCAATCTGCTGCCCGCGTCGCCGCTGGACGGCGGACGAATTCTGCGGGCCGCGCTGTGGCGCCGTCATGGCGACCGCGCGCGCGCCACCGTCACCGCGGCCAAGGCCGGGCAGGCGATGGGCTCGCTGCTCATCGGGCTCGGCGCCGCGCAGTTCCTGCTGAGCTCGGCCATCGGGGGCTTGTGGACCGCGCTCATCGGCTTCTTCCTGCTCGGGTCGGCAGGCGCGGAGGCGCGCGTCACCGCCACCCGCAGCGCGCTCGCCGGCCTGGCCGTGCGCGACCTGCTGCCGGCGGGCGAGCCGCTGCCGGCGGTTCCGGCTTGGCGGACCGTCGCCGCCTTCTTCGACAGCTACCAGCGGTCGGGCGACACCCGCACGGTCATGCCGGTGCAGGACTTCAGCGGGTCGCCGGCCGGCCTGGTCGCGTTGGCGCACCTTGCCGCCGTCCGGCCGGAGGACCGTGACACCGTGCGGGTTTCCGCGGTGGCCGCGCCCGTCGACCAAATCGCGGTGACCAACCCGGACGAGCAGCTGGCCGATCTGGCGCCGCGACTCGCCCCCCGCACGCGCAACCTGGCGGCCGCCCGGCTGGCTGGGCACGCCCTCGTCGTCCGCGACGGTGTCGCCGTCGGGGTGTTGACGCCGGCCGACTTCGCCCGCGCTGTCCAGTTGGCCAAACTGCGCCAGTTCACCCCTCCGTCGGACGACCCTCGCGGTCCGCGCGACAGCCTGGGCGACGCCGGGCGCCGCAATGATGTGGACGTCGATCACGCCACAACCGGGACGCCGCGCCACTTGACCTGGTAAGAGGTAAGCATGGCTTGGGCGATGGTGGTGGTGGCCGGCATCTTCGAGACCGGCTTCGCGGTGCTGCTGAAACTCAGCCACGGCATCTCGCGGCTCTGGCCGACCGTCGGCTTCGCGGTGTGCGCCCTGATCAGTTTCGCGCTGCTCACGCTGGCCCTGAAGGAACTCGAGGTCGGCCCGGCCTACGCGGTCTGGACCGGCTTGGGCGCGGCTGGCACCGCGCTCGTCGGCATGGCGTGGCTCGGTGACACCGTGTCAACGCTGCGGCTGGTGTCGATCGGCCTCATCCTGGCTGGCGTGGTCGGGCTGAACCTGTCCGGCGTCACCGCGACCTGACCGTCAGCAAATCTGCCGAACATGGACGTCGTGTCGCTCGGGCGCGTGTTGGCGGTCAGCCCGCACATGGACGACGCTGCGCTGAGCGCAGGCAACTTCCTCGCCGGTTGCGCGCGGCCGGTCGTGGCCACCGTGTTCGCGGGCTTCCCTGAGCGCTACGGCGCGCTCACCGAGTGGGACGCGTCGTGCGGGTTCGCCGAAGGGGACGACGTCGTCGCAATGCGCCGGGAGGAAGACCACGCCGCGGCGACCCACCTCGGCGCCACCGCCAACTGGCTCGACTTCGTCGACAGCCAATACCGCGCGTCCGACCCGCCCGTCGTCGATCTCGCCGACAGCATCGCTGAGATCGCGGCCGACGTCGGGGCGCACACGATCGCGATGCCGCTCGGTATTCAACATGAGGACCATCGGCTCACCCACGACGCGTGCGCGATGTTGCTGCGCGACCGCGGAGACTTGGTTGCCAACTGGGTCGCATGGGTCGACATTCCTTACCGGCTGTGGTTCCCGGAACAGGTGACCGACCGGCTGAAATCCCTGCGATCGCAGGGATTTCAACTGCGGTCATTCGAATTCGCGATGACCGACGAGAAACAACGGGCCCTCGACGCCTACCGTTCGCAAGCCGACGGGCTTGGCGAGGAGGCGATGCTCGACGCCGCGCGGCCCGAGCAGCTCTTTGTCATCGATCGCTAGTAGTTGTACCCGCCGCCGGAACTCGAGGCGGCGCCGCTTGACCCGGTGACGGCCGCGCCGTTCGGTCCAACCACCCACCACAGCGCGCCGAAGCCGTTATTGCCCTCGCCGTTGGCGTCGCCCGCCGCTGTGTCCTCCGCGAAGTAGTACAGAGGATGGCCGTTGTAGGTCACCTGCGTTGTGCCGTCGGTGCGTTTCGAGATGCCGAGCTTGCTCGCGTCGACCCCGCTGCCCGCGGTAGGCGAGCCTTTGGTCAGCAGTGGCGGCCAGAACTGCGCGCAGGCGTTGTAACACGTCGACTGGTCGGACTTATCGGCCAGCCAGAGATACAGCGTGCGGCCTTTGCCATCGGCGAGAAATGTGCCGAGTGATCCGCTGGTCGTCTTCACCGCCGCCGAACTCGTCGATCCTGAAGCGGCGGTCGAACTCATCGACCCTGAAGCCGCGGTCGAACTCGGCGTCATCGCCGTCGCGTTCGACGCGCCAGTCGAGTTGCTCTTGCTGCTGCACGCGGCCAGCAACGCCAATGCCGCTCCTGCGATCGCGAGTCCGCCGAGATGCTTGGTGCTCATGTCGCTCTCCAATGCCGTGCGCGTACTCGTCCGCTGAGCACTACGCGCGCACGCCGAGAGCCGTTCAAATTTCAGGAAAACCTCAGGTCAACGGCGGCGTTGGAAGATCTCTGCATTCACGGCGGCCGCGGTTTCGCACCGAACTTCACTTCGCGGCAACACGCACAAGCGAGGACCGCGGCGGTCAGCCTCCGACCACGTAGGCTCAAGCGGCGGACATCACACCCGCGGGGGTCGCATGAGCTATCGCCAGGCGCCGTTGCCAACCGGCCGACCGGGCGGCTCCGGCGTGTCGCGTCGGCGCCCGCCCGCGGGTCCGATAGCCGCCGTCGCCGTCCTGCTCGTCGTCCTCGCCGTCGGGTTGTACCTCTGGCAACCGTGGGCGGGTTCCGGCGACGGCGGAGCGTCGTCGTCCGGGGCGAAGCCGGGCGGGTCAACCAGCGCCGTGGCGGCCGCGGCGTTCGCCGCGGCATGGAGCAAAGGCGACTTCTCCGGCGTCGACTTTGCTGGTGACGTCACTCCGGCGCAGGTGAAGAGCGAATTCGACACCCTGACGAAGAATTTGCGGTCGAGCGCGGTTGCCGTGAGCACGGGCAAGATCGAGCCGGTCGCGGGCGACGACAACGCCGACCGGGCGGCGTTGGGGGTCACCTGGACGTTGCCCGGTGGGCAGACCTGGAGCTACGACACGGCGGTCGAGCTCGATCAGGTGGGCGGCGAATGGCGGGTCAACTGGTTGCCGTCCGTGGTGCTGCCGAGCCTCGACCCCGGAGACACGCTGCGCTACAGCAAGGTCGAGGCGAAGCGGGCCACCATTCTGGACGGCGCTGGCCAACCGTTGATCGTGAACCGCCCGGTTGTCGACATCGGAATCCAGCCGAGCAAGGCGGGCGACCTCGAGGCGGCGGCGAAGCAAATCGCCGGCATCGTGCACGTCGACGAGGCGTCGCTCGCGGCTCGCCTCAAGGCGGCCGCTCCCGATCAGTTCGTCGAAGTGATCACCTTGCGCGACCCGGATTTCGCGCCGGTGGCCGCCGCCGTCGGCGCGGTTCCCGGCGTCGTGCTGCATCACCTCGAGCTGCCGCTGAGCCCCACCCACGACTTCGCGCGCGCGTTGCTCGGGACAGTCGGTCCGGTGACCAAGGAGATCGTCGACAACTCCAAGGGTCGCTACGTCGCCGGCGACGTCGGTGGCTTGTCCGGGTTGGAGAAGGAGTTCGACACCACGCTTGGCGGCACGCCGGGGTACCGGATCGACATCGTCCATCCGTCGAGCGGCGGTAGCGCGCCGCTGCCGACGACCGTCGCGTCGCGGCCCGCGGTCGACGGCCAACCGCTGCGCACCACGCTCGATCAACGCGTGCAACTGGCGGCCGACCGGGCGTTGGCGTCGGTGCCCGACCGACCGACCGCGCTGGTCGCCGTCCGGGTCTCCACCGGTCAGGTCGTCGCGGTCGCGAACGGGCCCAACGGCGGTGGCTTCGACACCGCGCTGCTCGGCCAGGTTCCGCCAGGATCGGCGTTCAAAATCGTGACGACGGCGGCGCTGCTGCAGGGCGGTCTCGACGTGAACGCGCCCGTGCCGTGCAAGCCGGTCGAGGTCGTCGGGGGCAAGTCGTTCCACAACTATGAGGGCGAGGCGCTCGGCAACCCACCGTTCAAGACCGACTTCGCGCAGTCGTGCAACACCGCGTTCGTGAGCCTGTCCGGCAAGGTCGGCGGCTCGACGCTGCCGGACACCGCCCGCGCCTTGGGGATCGGCGCCTGCTGGACGCTGGGAACCGCCGCGTACCGGGGCGCCGTGCCGACGCCGAAGTCGGACGTCGACCTGGCCGCCACCGCGTTTGGGCAGGGCGCGACCCTGGTGAGCCCGGTCAGTCTCGCGGTCGCGGCGGCGACCGTGGCCCGCGGCAGCTTCCTACCGCCCCAGCTCGTTGAGGGCGCCGCGCCGGGCTGTGCGGGGTCGGCGGCGCCGGCGGCGATCATCGCGCCCTCCGTTTTCGAGCAGCTGCGCGCGCTGATGCGGCTCGTCGTCACGTCGGGCACCGCGACCGTGCTTGCCAGCGCTCCCGGCGGACCGGTGATGGCGAAGACGGGCACCGCGGAGTTCGGACCCGCCAACCCGCCGCAGACGCACGCGTGGTTGATCGGCTTCCAGGGCGACATCGCGTTCGCCGTCTACGTCGAGACCGGCAAGAGTGGCGGCACCGTCGCCGCCCCGGTGGCGTTGAAGTTCTTGCAGAACCTGGCGCAAGGGTGAGCGTGCGAACGGGCTGAAGGGGTAACCCGACGACATGAGACTCAGCCATGTACCACTTCGTGTCACGACAGGTGCCTACATTCTCAACTCGGGCTTATCGAAGCTGGGCGCGGACGA
>DASVDW010000115.1:0-4039 GCA_036380925.1 Acidothermaceae bacterium | reverse complement strand
CCGAGGTCGATCGCCGCGACGGTGAACCGCTTCTCGCCAATCGCGTTGACGACGTACGGCTGTGCCGTCGAGACCTCGTTGGCCAGGTCGGCGCCCTCCATGGGGGCCGACGCGAGCACCCGCCGCAGCAACGCGTCGGCGTCACGCTCGGTGCTGGAAATGCCGACCCGCATCGCGCCCCTCTCGCGCAGATGGCGGGTGAGCGCGCGGGTGTCGACGCCGCTGATGCCCACAATCCCCTGGCCGGCAAGCTCCTCGTCAAGACTGCGCTTGGCCCGCCAGTTCGACGGCGTGCGCGCTGGGTCGCGCACGACGTATCCGCTCACCCAGATCTGCGCCGACTCAGGGTCTTCGTCGTTGACACCGGTGTTGCCGATATGCGGAGCGGTCATCACGACGACCTGCTTGTGGTAGCTCGGGTCGGTGAGCGTCTCCTGGTAGCCGGTCATGCCGGTGGCGAACACCGCCTCGCCGAACGTCTCGCCTTGGGCGCCGTACGACTCACCGCGAAAACTGCGACCGTCTTCAAGAACCAGCAGCGCGGGCGCGGCTCTCATACCGACTTCCCGTCGATGACGGTCTGCTTTCCTCGCAGATAAGTGTGGACGACGCGCACTGGCAACTCCTTACCGTTGTACGGGGTGTTTCGCGACTTCGAGGCGAGCCCACCGGGCTCGACGACCCATCGAGCAGCCGGGTCGACGAGCACCAGATTCGCCGGCGAGCCGACCGCGATTTCCCTGCCCTGACCGGAAAGTCGGCCAATCCGGGCGGGTCGCGCCGACATCCGGTCGGCGACGCCAGCCCAATCGAGCAGGCCGTTCTCCACCATCGACGCGGCGACGACCGACAGCGCGGTCTCCAGGCCGAGCATGCCGAAAGCCGCCTCCTGCCACTCTGACTCTTTGTCTTCCACGGCGTGCGGCGCGTGATCGGTGGCGACCGCGTCTATCGTGCCGTCGGCCAGCCCGCGGCGCACCGCCTCGACGTCGTCGCGGCTGCGCAGCGGCGGATTGACCTTGTAGAGCGGGTCGTAGGTGGCGGCCAACTCGTCGGTGAGCAGCAGGTGATGCGGGGTGACTTCGGCGGTCACGTTGACGCCGCGCGACTTCGCCCAGCGGATCAGCTCGACCGATCCCGCGGTCGACACGTGGCAGACGTGCAACCGGGAGCCGACGTGCTCGGTGAGCAAGATGTCACGGGCGATGATCGCCTCCTCGGCCACGGCCGGCCAGCCGCGCAAGCCGAGCACTCCCGACAGCTCGCACTCGTTCATCTGCGCGTCTTCGGTGAGCCGCGGCTCTTGCGCGTGCTGCGCGATGACGCCGCCGAAAGCCTTGACGTACTCCAGCGCGCGGCGCATCAGCAGCGCGTCGGAGACGCACTTGCCGTCGTCGGAGAACACCCGCACCCGCGCGTGCGAATCGGCCATCGCGCCGAGCTCGGCGAGCTGCTCGCCGCGCAGGCCGACGGTGACGGCTCCGACCGGGTGGACGTCGCAGTGGCCGGCCTCGCGGCCGGCCAGCCAGACCTGCTCGACCACACCGGCGGAGTCGGCCACCGGGTCGGTGTTGGCCATCGCGTGCACGGCGGTGTAGCCGCCGAGGGCGGCGGCGAGCGTGCCGGTCTGGACGGTCTCGGCGTCCTCGCGGCCGGGCTCGCGAAGGTGCGTGTGCAAGTCGACCAGGCCCGGCAGGGCGATCAGCCCGTCGGCGTCGACGACGTCCGCGCCGGCTTTCGACAAGCCCGCGCCCACCTCGGTGATCACGTCGTCCGAGATGACGATGTCTTGCGGGTCGCCGCCGAGGATTCGCGCGCCCTTGATGACCGCGCCGCTCACGACGCCTCCCCCACGATGTCGCTGCGACGGCGGCGCATTCCGTTGTCTTCGGCGTCGACGGTCCCCGGTGGCTCGCCGCCGATCGCGGACACGTTGCCGCCGAGCAGCAGATAGAGCACGGCCATCCGCACGCTGACGCCGTTGGCGACCTGCTCGACGATGACCGAGCGCATCGAGTCAGCGACCTCCGCGGCGATTTCCATACCGCGGTTCATCGGGCCGGGGTGCATCACGATCGCGTGCTCGGGCAGCATCGCCATGCGGGCCGCGTCAAGGCCGTAGCGGCGGCTGTACTCGCGCGCGTTGGGGAAATAGGAGTCGTTCATCCGCTCGCGCTGCACGCGCAGCATCATGACGACGTCGGACTTGGCAAGCACCGAGTCGAAGTCGTACGAGTAGCCGCACGGCCAGCCCTCCACGCCGACGGGAAGCAACGTGGGCGGCGCGACGAGGGTCACCTCGGCGCCCAATGTCTTCAGCAGCAGCACATTCGAGCGTGCGACCCGGCTGTGCAAGACGTCGCCGACGATCGCGATCCGTCGCGAGTCGAGATTTCCGAGGTGGCGGCGCATGGTGAACGCGTCGAGCAACGCCTGGGTGGGGTGCTCGTGGGTGCCGTCTCCGGCATTGACGACGCTGCCCTTGATCCAGTTCGCCAGCCGATGCGGGGCGCCGCTCGCTTGATGCCGAATGATCACCCCGTCGGCGCCCATCGCCTCGAGGGTGAGCGCGGTGTCCTTCAAACTCTCGCCCTTGGACACGCTGGAGCCCTTGGCCGAGAAGTTGATGACGTCGGCCGACAGCCGCTTCGCGGCCGCTTCGAATGACGTGCGGGTGCGCGTGGAGTCCTCGTAGAAGAGATTCACCACGGTGCGACCGCGCAACGTCGGAAGCTTCTTCACCGGGCGGTCGGCGAGCCGGGCGAGCCGGGCGGCGGTGTCGAGGATGAGCAACGCGTCGTCGCGGCTGAGGTCGGCGGCTGAGATCAGGTGCTTGGTCATTGCGCGACCTCCTCGGCCGGGCCGAGCAGCACGGCGTCGCGCCCGTCGACCTCCTCGATCAGCACGGTGACCTGCTCTTGCCGCGAGGTTGGCAGGTTCTTGCCGACGTAGTCGGCCTTGATCGGCAGCTCGCGGTGCCCGCGGTCGACCAGCACCGCGAGCTGGACCGCCTTCGGGCGGCCAAGCTCGCCGAGCGCGTCAAGTGCGGCGCGAATCGTCCGGCCGGAGAACAGCACGTCGTCGACGAGGACCACCAGCTTGCCGTCGACGTCGCCGCCTGGGACGTCGGTGTGCGCGAGCGCGCGGGCGGGGCGCAGCCGCAGGTCGTCGCGGTACATGGTGACGTCGAGCGAGCCGGCGGGGAACGGCCGGCCCTCGACCTCGCCCATCCGGTTGGCCAGCCGGGTGGCCAGGCCGACGCCGCGGGTCGGGATGCCGAGCAGCACGACGTCCGAACCGCCTTTGGTTCGTTCGAGGATCTCGTGCGCGATGCGGGTGAGCGCACGCGACAGGTCGGCTGCTTCGAGGACGGCGCGAACGCCAGATGACGGATTGGCGGCTTCGCCAGCGGCGGCGCCAGGCTGCGGGCTCGAAAGCGCAGCACTCATGAGCAGACCTCCTTCCCCGCCTCGCAGGACGGGTCTTAAAGGATGTCGAGCGGCCCCGAGCCTAGCAGGTGACTGATCGACGCGATCGGACGGCGTCCCGCGACGTCGGGCCGTCCGGACCGGCCGCCGCCCGGATTGCTCCGAACGTGTTGACGGAGAGTGACCGCAGCCTTATCGTCACAGTGCGTAACGAGCGCGGCGATGACTCCGGGATGTTTTCGGTCACCATGTCGTCATCTGCCCGATTATGGGCGGACACGGCGTCCCCCGGAGTAGCCAATGGTGAGACCGGCGCGCGCGACGACCTCGGAGCGGGGGCGTCGTCCGATGGGTCTGACAAGTGAGGTGCTCGTGAACGACTACGCCAAGGCGCTGGGGGCTCGGCTGCGGCACATCCGCACGCAGCAAGGGCTGTCGCTGCACGGGGTTGAGGAAAAGTCGCACGGCCGCTGGAAGGCCGTCGTGGTCGGCTCGTACGAGCGCGGCGACCGCGCGGTGACCGTGCAGCGGTTGGCCGAGCTGGCCGACTTTTACGGCGTCCCGGTGGCTGAGCTGCTGCCCGATCAGGCGCCCGGCGGGGCCAGCGAGCC
>DASVDW010000114.1:0-2062 GCA_036380925.1 Acidothermaceae bacterium | reverse complement strand
GCTCGCGCATGGTTGCGTTGCGAACTTCGGTGAGGGTCATCGGGTGCTCCACTTCGGCTCGACACGGGCCACGACGACATGCGGCGCGCCGACGCGCTTCGCGGTGAGGGCCGCCTCGATCTCCCGGTGATCGCGGCCGTTGACGGTTCGCGTCGTCCAGCCTTCGACTCCGAAGCGGCGCGCAATCCCACCGGGCCAGCCATGCGTGGATGACGTGTTGTCGATGACGATCGCCGTCAGCCGGTCGAGTCCGGCGCGCGCGGCGTAGACGATGGCTTCTTGGTTGCTGCCCTCGTCAAGCTCGGCATCGCCGACGAGAACGAAGACGCGCGCGGGCTTTCCCTGCGCTCGCAGGCCGAGCGCGGTTCCGACTGCCAGCGGCAGACCGTGGCCGAGTGAGCCGCTGGAGATCTCCACGCCAGGGAGCAGCGTTCGATCGGGGTGGTAGCCGAGGTGTGAGTCGAACTCGCCGATCGTGGACAGCCACGCCGCAGGCACGAAACCCTTCGCAGCGAGAACCGCGTAGTACGACACCGGGCCGTGCCCCTTCGAGAGAAGGAACCGGTCGCGGTCGGGGTCGGTTGGGTTCGCTGGGTCGACGCGCAGCACGCGGTCGTAGAGAACCCACAGCACGTCCAACGTCGAGGTGGCGCTCGGTTCGTGCTTCTCGTCGCCGGTCATCGCCGACATCAACCGCGGCAGGTCGTCATAGCTGGCTGTCATGTGCTCCACGCTGCGACTTGAAGTTGACTTCAAGTCAAGGCGGCGCACAGAATTTCGTTCCCGGCTAAATTGCATGCCGTGAGCCTTCCCCCGTCGCTGACCATCGGCGAGCTGGCCGCCCGTTCCGGCGTCCCTGCCTCGACGCTGCGCTACTACGACCGCCTCGGGCTGATACCGGCGGAGCGCTCGGCCGGCAATCAGCGCAGGTACCCGCGCAGCGTGTTGCGCCGGGTCGCGTTTGTCCGGGTCGCCCAGCGGGTGGGTGTGAGCCTTGAGGAGATCACCGCGGCGCTGGCCACCCTGCCGGCCGACCACACGCCGACGAAGTCGGATTGGCAGCGGTTGTCGCGAGTCTGGCACGACCGGCTCGACGAGCGGATCGGCTTGCTCGTCCGATTGCGCGACCAACTCAGCGGCTGCATCGGATGCGGCTGCCTGTCGATGAAGTCGTGCCGGCTGTACAACCCCGACGACGAGCTGGCGTCGCATGGCACCGGCCCGCGGCGAGTGCTGGAGCCGATCGGATCCGGGTCGCCCGCGCGGCGAGCCGCTCGGCGTCGTCCGGCTTGATTCTGAAAGACTTGGGCATCGTGGCGGGATACACGCACATCGCATCAGGCAAAGTCCGCGACCTCTACGCCCTCGACGACGGCCGGTTGCTGTTCGTGGCGAGCGACCGCATCTCCGCGTTCGACTACGTGTTGCCGACGACGATTCCCGACAAGGGCCGCGTGCTGACGGCGATGTCGCTGTGGTGGTTCGGGCAGCTCGCCGACGTCGTGCCCAACCACCTTGTTTCGACCGACGTGCCCGCCGAATTCGCCGGACGAGCGATGATCTGCGAGCGGCTCGAGATGTTCCCGATCGAGGCGGTGGTGCGCGGATACCTCACCGGGTCGGGCCTGCTCGACTACAACCGCACCGCAGCGGTGTGCGGAATCCCGTTGCCCGGCGGGTTGGTTGACGGATCGCGATTGCCCGAGCCGATCTTCACGCCGTCCACGAAAGCGCCACGAGGGCAACATGACGAGAACATCTCCGCCGACGAGATGGCGGCGTTGATCGGCGACGACGCCGCCGGGGCTTTGCAGCGGCTGTCGTTGGCGGTCTACGCGAAGGCGGAGTCGATCGCCCGCGAACGCGGCATCATCTTGGCCGACACCAAGTTCGAGTTCGGACGACGCCCGGACGGGACCATCGTGCTGGCCGACGAGGTGCTGACCCCCGACTCGTCGCGATTCTGGCCCGCGGACCTATGGCAGCCCGGTCACCCGCAGCCGTCGTTCGACAAGCAGTTCGTCCGCGACTGGCTGACCTCGCCCGCGTCGGGTTGGGACCG
>DASVDW010000113.1:0-13968 GCA_036380925.1 Acidothermaceae bacterium | reverse complement strand
CTATTTCGCCACCAACGACATCGAAACGACACTTGCGACGGCCGAGCGCGCCGGCGGGCAGGTGGTCTTCCCCGCGATGCCGGTCGGCGACCTCGGCATTCAAGCGCTCGTCTCCGACCCGAACGGAGCGGGATTCGGGCTGTGGCAGCCGGTGACGTTCCAGGGTTTCACGACTCTCGAGGAACCCGGCACACCGAGCTGGTTCGAGCTGCACACGCGAAATCATTCCTCGGCGTTGGCGTTCTACCGGACGTTGCTGCGATGGGAGGTGTCCGGTGGCTCAGACACCGACGAATTCCGTTACTCCGTCATGCGAGACGCGGCTGGCGGGGCCGACCTCGCCGGAATCATGGATTCCACGTCCTTCCTTCGCGACGACGAGACTGCGCACTGGGACGTGTACTGGCACGTCGATGAGATCGGCGATGCGGTGAAGCGGCTGAGGGCGCTTGGCGGTTCGGTGCTCATCGGTCCCGACGCCACCCCCTACGGAGACCTCGCGGCCGTCGCCGACCCGATGGGCGCGCGATTCAAGTTGCGAGTGCCACCGCGCGACTGACGGCGCGGCGTCGGCACGAACGCCTACACCCGATGCGGTCGCGAGACGGCCTCGATTGGCCGGAAGTCCCTATTCGGACAGTCCTTTCGCTCTGGCAGCGCTGACCTTGACCACGCATGGTTGGGGTAGCGCAGCCGTCGAGAGGAGGAGGCCGAGGTGAAGATCTCGCGACTCCGCCTGCGCGATTTCACCGCGACGTTCCTGGTCTTGGTCGCCGCCGCGTACTACGGCCTGCACGTGGCGGACGTGCACGTTCCGGACCTCGGCAGCGTGCGGGCGGTCGCCGCCGTCGTGTTGTTTCTGGGAATCGCCGCGTGCGCGACGAGCGCCGACCCAGAACTCTTTCGACTTGGGCCGGGACGGAGCCTGCTCGGCCAAGCGCAAATGGTGCTCGGCGCCGCGGCTTTGGTCATTGGGCTTGCCGCGATCGCATTCGGCTCAGAACTCGCGCTGACGACGCTGTTCGCGATCACCGCGCTGCTGTGGGCGTCCGCGACGTCACGGCACATGCTCCGACAACCGCGCCGGCCGCGCGATGTGTCCAGCGATGTGTCCAGCACCCACCGAGTTTCGAAGAACTGGCAGGTGAGAACACGATGACCATCGCAACGGGTGACTCCTACCCCGCACGCGTCAGCGCGCGACTCGATCTGCCGCTGTCTCGCTGGCTGTGGCTGGTGAAGTGGATACTCGCGCTGCCGCATGTCATCGTGCTGATGTTCATGTGGGTCGCGTTCCTGGTGCTGAGCGTCGTCGCGTTCTTCGCCATCCTGTTCACAGGCAGGTACCCGCGAGGGATCTTCGATTTCAACGTGGGTGTGCTGCGCTGGACGTGGCGAGTGGAGTACTACACGTACGGAGCGCTAGGCACAGACCGGTATCCGCCGTTCACCTTGGCCGATGTGCCCGACTACCCCGCGCATTTCGACGTCGAATATCCGGCGCAGCTGTCCCGCGGCTTGGTGCTCGTGAAGTGGTGGCTGTTGGCCATACCGCACTACCTCGTGGTCGGCGCGATCGCGGGTGGCGGGGGCGGTCTCATCGGCATACTGGTGCTCGTCGCCGCCGTGCTGCTGCTCTTCAACCGGGACTACCCGCGGCCAATCTTCGATTTCGTCCTCGGGCTCAACCGCTGGACACTTCGCGTCGCGGCATACGCGTCGTTGATGACCGACGAGTACCCGCCGTTCCGACTCGACATGGGCGGCGACGAGCGGTGACCGTGATCTCGCATGAGCCACCGGCGAACCTGACTGCGGCGGCAGCGCGCGCCTGGACGACGTTGGGCGAGGCGGCGCCGACCGGCGTGTTCAGCCCGGACGACGTGGACGAGCGACTGCCCGATCCGATGCGCCGCTGGCTGCGGCACTCCATCGCGCCAGGGACGCCGCTCGCGCGCGCCGCGTCCCTGCAGATGACGGGCGAGATCAGGCTCGGCCGTTGGAGACGCTTCCTCGCGAGGCAACTGCTTGCGCCTGGGCGCGGCTACGTCTGGGCGGCCGCAACCCGATTCGCGGGCGTTCCCATCACCGGATTCGACCGGTACGGCAACGGCTCCGGGGAGATGCGCTGGCGGATGGCCGGCCTGCTGCCCTTCGCGACATCGTCCGGCGCGGACGTCACGGCGAGCGCGGCCGGACGGCTGGCCGCGGAGCTTGCGTTGCTTCCCACGGCGTACGAAACCGCGACGTGGGAGTCTGACGACCAGAATCGCTTTGTGGCCACAACCGTCATCGACGGCCGAGCTGAGTCGGTGACCTTCCTTGTCGGTCGCAGCGGTCAGCTGCTCGAGGTCCACAGCAGCCGCTGGGGGAATCCGCTCGGCCAGCGGTTCGGACGCTATCCGTTCGGGGTCATCTTCCTTGCTGAGTCGACGTTCGAGGGCATCACCATTCCGTCGGCGTTCACCGCCGGCTGGTACATCGGCACGGACCGCTGGTCGGAAGGCATGTTCTACCGCGCGAGGATCACCTCGCTGGCGGTGAGCTGAGTCCAGGCGTTGCGCTCAGGCGAGCGACAAGAACAGTTTCTCCAGCCGTTCCTGGTCGAGGCGGCTGCCCCCGCGGTCGGTGCTTTCGGCGCACTGCCGCAGGCCGGCGGCGATGACTCGAAAGCCGGCACGGTCGAGGGCCCGCGAGACGGCGGCCAGCTGCGTGACGATGTCGGCGCAGTCACGCCCCTCCTCGATCATCGCGATCACGCCCCGGATCTGGCCCTCGGCGCGCCGCAACCGCTTGACCACGTCGCCAAGGTCCTCACCGCGCAGTTCCATCGCCACTCCCTGTCGTCAACCCCTTCAGCCTATACCCCGGCGGGTAAGTCCTTTGGCTCTGGCGGCATGACCTGGGTCGCGGTCAAACATCGCGCGGAATGGACTGGCGGACCGCTTCGTTGATATACGGTAGGGGGTATCCGAGAAGGAGGAGCGCGCGATGCCAACAGTCAACCTGACCCGCGACACGTTCGAGGACGCGGTCACCAGTGAGGGCATCACCCTGGTCGACTGGTGGGCGTCGTGGTGTGGTCCATGCCGCATGTTTGGCCCGGTCTTCGAAGCCGCAAGCGAGCAGCACGCCGACATCACGTTCGGGAAGGTCGACACCGAGGCGGAGGGCGAACTGGCCGGTGCGGCCGGCATCCGCTCGATCCCCACGCTGATGGCTTTCCGCGACGGGGTGCTGGTTTTCTCCCAGCCGGGTGCGATCGCTTCGGCCGCGCTCGACGACCTCATCCGGGCGGTGCGCGATCTCGACATGGACGAGGTCCGGCGCGAGATTGCCGAGCGCGCGGGATGAGCGCGCCTGGCGCCGCCGACGAGCGGCAACCGGTGATCAGCGCGCAACACTTGGACGGCGACCGGTTCGCGGTGGCGGTCCGACAGCACCGGCTGGCCGTCGACCAGCCGGTCGCGGACGGCGGTGATGACACCGCGCCGACACCGACCGAGTTGTTCGTCGCGGGACTGGTGAGCTGCGTGGCGTTCTATGCGCGGCGCTACCTCGATCGGCACCGGCTTTCCACCGTCGGATTGCGAGTGACGGGTGATTACCGGCTGACCTCTCACCCTGCGCGCGTCAGCGACGTCCGTGTGGAGATCACGTTGCCCGACGGCCTGCCCGCCGACCGCCGCGACGCCCTGCTCGCGGTGGCGTCGCACTGCACGGTGCACAACAGCTTGCGGACGCCGCCCGAGGTCAACATCGAGCTGGCCACGGCCTTGGCCACGTCGGATGGGGCGCCGCGATGAGCTACGGCAGCGCGATCACTGTCAACGGCTCGTTTGCCGACACATTGAAACGCGTTCGAGAAGAGCTGAAGGCCGAAGGCTTCGGCGTCCTCACCGAGATCGACGTCACGGCGACATTGCGCGAGAAGCTTGGCGAGCACATGGAGGATTACGTGATCCTCGGCGCCTGTAACCCTCCGCTGGCCCATCGCGCGCTGTCGATCGACCGCAGCGTGGGATTGCTGTTGCCCTGCAACGTGGTGGTGAGGGCCGCCGACAACGGGACCACGGTCGAGGCCCTTGACCCGCAGGTGATGGTGCGACTGTCGGACGACGGCGAACTCAGTTCGGTCGCGGACGACGCCGCCGCGCGGCTGCGGCGGGTGCTGGCCCGGCTCGCGGCCTGACCGCTGCGGAAGACGGCGGTGGGCCCTCCGGCTAAGCGATGCGGGGCCTATTGTCGAGGACCCGTTCGTAAAGTGTTTCGTGGTCTTGCGCCATCCGGGCGACGGAGAACCGGCGCTCCACGGCGGCGCGGCACGCATGGCGGTCGATCGACTCGATGGGCGCGCGCAACAACACGTCCTCGTCGCAATCGAGAAATCCCGTCTCCCCGTTGTCGACGATCTCCGGAGCGGCGCCGCGCGGGAATCCAATCACCGGTGTGCCACAGGCGAGCGCTTCGACCATCACCAGGCCAAACGGCTCTGGCCAGCGGATCGTGTTGAGCAGCGCCGCGGCATGGCGGAAAAGCTCCACCCGCTCCGCGAGCGTGGCCTCCGTCAGCAGTTCGACATCGGGACCGAGCAGCGGTCGGACCACGTCGTCGAAGTACTTCCGCTCGACGTCCTCCCAGATCTTCGAGACCACCACGAGCCGGCGTCCGGCGCGGCGGGCGAGCCGGATCGCGTCATGCACTCCTTTGTCGGGGTTCATTCGACCGACGAAGAGCAGGTAGTCGCCCCCGGGGCCGTAGCGGTACACGTCGAGGTCGACGCCGTGGTGAATGACCGCCGCGACCGGGACCTCGGGAGCGGACTCGCGTTGCGCGTGCGAGATCGCGATCACCGGAACCCGGGCGGCAATCGCGCGATAGACAGCTCGCGTCATCGCGGTGAACTCGCCGTGGTTGGTCGTCACGACCGCCGGACCCTGATCGACCCGCGCCCAGGTGAGCGGCCCGATCATCGTGTGGTCGTGGACGATGTCGCAGTCTGACAAGCACTCGTACGCCCTTAGCACATGCGCCGCCTCGGCGACGGTGGCGCCGATTGGCTGCACGGCGTGGTCAAACAGCGAGCAGCGCGCCACCGGGCAGGTCGACTCCCCCACCGTGAAAAGGCGAACATCGTGGCCACGCGCCGCAAGGCCGCGCGCCAGATTGTCGATGACGGACTCCGTTCCGCCGTACGACGGTGGCGGCACGGGGATCCACGGCGGCGCGACCAGACCCACTCTCACGTCGTCACACAAGCCCGCGCCTCACCAAACGCCAAGGGGCGAAGGTCCCGGCCCTGGTCCGCCATCGACCCTGGCGGGCCCCGCCGGGCCGACCGACGGTGAGCCCATGCGATCGTCGCGACACACCCGCGACCCGGTCGCGACCGACCGGGACCCGCGATGGACCTTGCGGTTCTCGAACGGCAACCCATTGACCGCTCGCGTGCAAGAGACGCTGCTGAGTCTCGGCGACGGTGTCATCGGGTTGCGCGGAAGTCATGAGGACGGCGACCAGCACGAGGCGCCGCTGGTCCTGGCTGGCGGCGTTTACGGCGGCGAGGGTCCAGCAGAGCATCTGATTGCCGCGCCGTTCCCGCTGTCACTGCGCGTCAGCGCCGTCAATTCCCAGCGGCGCGCCAGCGAACGGCGGATCCTCAACTTGCGCACCGGTGTGCTGCTGCGTGAGTCGGACGACGAAGCCGGCTTGCGATCGCTGCGATTTGTGGCCGCCGGGCGGCGCGGAATCGTCGTGATGCGCGCCGAAGGCCCGGCCGATGATCTCGCGCCCGGCCCCCCACTGCGGCAGGTGACCGACCGGACGATGACCAGCGGCCGCCTCGGCGACATCACGTGGGCGCGCACCACCAGCGAGCGCGGGGGGATCGCCGCGGCGGCCGCGGACGACGTCACCACGCGAAACGGTCGTCTCGTTGTCGAACGCGTCGCGGCGTACGCGCCGGACGCACGTCGGCCACCCCCTTCAGGGCGTGCCGTCGCGGCCTTGCAAAGCGCCCGGCGAAGCGGCTTTAGCCGGTTGCTCGACGAGCACACCACGCGGTGGGCGCGTCGCTGGTCCGAGGTGTGCGTTGAGATTCCGGACGACGGCGCCGCCGAACTCGCGGCCCGGTTCGCGCTCTTTCAGTTGTGGTGCAACGTCGGGAGCCGAGGCGAGGCCGCGGTCGGCGCCCGGGGACTTTCCGGCACGGGCTACGCGGGTCATGTGTTTTGGGATGCCGATGTGTTCGTGCTGCCGGCGATCGCGAGCATGTCGCCGGCCGCCGCCCGCGCGATGCTTGAGTATCGAATACGCCGGTTGCCGCAAGCGCGCGCGATGGCGCGGCTGCGCGGCCTCGACGGCGTCCGGTTTCCTTGGGAATCCGCCGCGCTCGGCGACGACGTCACGCCGGTCGCGGGACGCGCGAACGGCGAGTGGGCGCCGATTCTTAACGGACAGCTCGAGGAGCACATCAACGCTGACGTCGCATGGGCCGCCAACCACTACGCGGAATGGACCGGCGACAACGCATTTCTCGTCGGGGCAGGCCGGCCGCTCGTCGTCGAGACCGCACGGTATTGGGCCAGTAGGGCGCACGTCGATTCGGACGGCAGCGGCCACATTCGGCATGTGATCGGGCCCGACGAGTACCACGAGGACGTCGACGACAACGCCTACACCAACATCCTCGCCCGCTGGAACCTGCGGCGCGCCGCCACGCTGGTCGGCGCCGGCCCGGACGCGGACGGATGGCTCCGGGTCGCGGACTCCCTCGTCGACGGATACGACAAACGCACCCGCCGGCACGAGCAATTCACCGGCTATTACGGGCTCGAGCCACTCCTTGTGGCAGACATCGGCGCACCGCCGCTGGCCGCCGACCTTCTGCTCGGCTCCGCGCGCACGTCACGCTCCCAGATCGTCAAGCAACCCGACGTGTTGATGGCGCACCACCTGCTGCCCGGGGACCTGCCGGTCGGGTCGCTCACCGCGGACCTCGAGTTCTATCTGCCACGCACGGCGCATGGATCGTCGTTGTCTCCGGCGATCACCGCCGCCCTGCTGGCCCGCGCCGGTCGACCAGACGAGGCGTTGAAGCATCTCGACATCGCCATGCGCATAGACCTAGACGACCTCACGGGGGTGACCGGCGCGGGCTTGCATCTCGCGACGCTCGCCGGTGTGTGGCAGGCGCTGCTGTTCGGCTTCGCGGGAGCGTTCGTGCGCGACGGCGTGCTGAACCTCGACCCGCACCTGCCACGCAGATGGGGGAGCCTGATCCTGCGCTTTCGCTGCTTGAGCCGCCGACTGCAGCTGCGGATC
The DNA here is from genome assembly GCA_036380925.1 of Acidothermaceae bacterium. Classification (GTDB taxonomy): domain Bacteria; phylum Actinomycetota; class Actinomycetes; order Acidothermales; family Acidothermaceae; genus JAICLV01. Next base: position 6,645 of record DASVDW010000113.1, on the reverse strand, counting down.
GCTGACGACTCGGCGGTTGTCACGGTCAGCGGCCCGATGCGGATTCGGGCTCCGGGCGGTGACGCCGTTCGGGTGGACCATCACCTGCAACTGACCAACACCGACACCGGGTGGGTGGTGCAACCATGACCCGCTTCATCGCGGCATTCGCGTCCACTGACCGTGACGAGGCGGCGGTGACCGCGGCGTCGACGGCGGTCGCCGACGTCTTGGGGCTGGCCGTCGAGCGTCGTCGGCTCGCCGTCGACCGCGACCCGCGCGACACCGTGACCACCGTGCTGCGCGACGTGGCCGACCCGGACGTCGTGTTGGCGGCACTGCCGTATTCGGCGGGTCACACGGCGCGCCTCGTCGCGGCTCTCATTCAGCGCTGTCCGAAACCGGTGCTTGTCGTGCCGGTCCGTCGACGCCCGGCGCCGACGACGCTCGTCGATCGAGTGCTGGTACCTCTGGACGGAACCGCGTTGTCGGCCAACGCGGTCGCCGAGACCGTGGGCATGTTCTGCGCGCGCGGCGCTGACGTCGTCGTGTTGCACGTCTTCAATCAAGCCACCGTGCCGAGGTTTTGGGACCAGCCCGAACACGCCCGAAAGTGCTGGGCCGACGAGTTCCTCGCCCGGTTCCTCGATCGACCCAACACCCGGATGGAAATGCGCAGCGGCACACCTGGCGAGAGCATCGTGGACGTCGCCGGCGCCGAGCACGCCGATCTGATCGCGCTCGGCTGGGCGCAAGACCTGTCTGCCGGCCATGCGGCCACGATTCGCACGGCCTTGGCGAACTCGGCGATCCCTGTCTTGTTGCTGCCGCAGGAGAGCCGCGACACACCGCCCGATGGGACGCCCAACGGCGCGGTCGAAGTGACGATGCCGCGATGACCGACGCCTGGAGCTTCACCGGCGCGCCGCCAGCCATCGTTGGCGCCGCGACAGCAACGCCGCCGCTGGTCGAGGGCTCCATGTTCTGCGTCGCGACAACGACCGGCGACATCCTTCAGGACGGCCCGAACGGATTGTTCTTTCGCGACCTTCGCTCGTTGTCGCGCTGGGAGTTGCTGGTCGACGGCCATCGGCTGCAGGCGGTCAGCGCGGAACAAGTGGCGCCGAACTCGGCGACGTACATCTGTCGGGTGCCGCCGCAGCCTGGTCAGGCGGATAGCAACCTGCTCGTGGTGCGGCGCCGATACGTCGGCGACGGGATGCGCGAGGACATCGTCGTCTACAACCTCGGCCGAGAAACAGCAGGCTGCACCATCAGTCTGCTCGTCGACGCCGACTTCGCCGACTTGTTCGAGGTCAAGGAGAACCGGGTCATCTCACATCCCGAGCGGGTGACGCAGTTGCCCGCTCCCGACCCGCCCGGAGTCGTGTTCGTCTACCAATGGCTGGGCCATGGCAGGGACGTCTTGGTGACCTGCGACCAGCCGCTGACCCGCGTCCCAGGCATGTTCACGTTCTCCGTCGCCATCCCGCCGCGCGAGCACTGGCAAACGTGCGCGCAGGTCAGATTCGTCGTCGACGGCGAACCCGTCCCGGCTGCCTACCCGTGCGGCCAGCATCCGGACTTCTCCGGGCCGGCCCGGCGCACCAAAGAGTGGACCGAACGCGCCCCGCTGATCACGACGCCGCACGCGGGTCTGGCCGCGGCGTTGCAGATGAGCCAGCGCGACCTTGGGTCGCTGCGCATCCACGACCCGCAACGGCCCGGCCGGGAAGTGGTCGCCGCTGGCGCTCCGTGGTTCATGACGCCGTTCGGCCGCGACTCCCTGCTCACCGCGTGGATGGCGCTCCCCCTCGATCCGACCCTCGCGCTAGGAACGCTGGAAACCCTTGCGACGCACCAGGGTCGCGTGGTCGACCCGTTGACCGAGGAAGAGCCGGGCCGCATCTTGCACGAGATGCGCTTCGGCGCGCAGGCGGGCCTCGCGCTCGGCGGCGGCAACGTGTACTACGGCAGCGTCGACGCCACCCCGCTGTTCGTCATGCTCGTCGGGGAGGCGTTCGCTTGGGGCATGGGGGTCGACGACCTCGGCGCGCTCCTTCCCGCGGCCGACGCCGCGCTGGCCTGGATCGAACAGTACGGAGATCGCGACGGCGACGGATTCGTCGAATACCAGCGGGCGACCAACCGCGGCTTGGCCAACCAGGGATGGAAGGACTCCGGCGACGGGATCACCGACGCGCGCGGTCGGCTCGCCGTCCCTCCGATCGCATTGTGCGAGGTGCAGGGCTACACGTACGCCGCGTACCTCGCCCGCGCGCGCATCGCCCGCCACCTCGGCGACATGCCCGCCCACACCCGCTGGACGGAACGCGCCACGACGTTGAAACGCGCGTTCAACGACGCGTTTTGGATGCCCGATCGGGGCTACTTCGCGCTCGCCCTGGATCGGGACAAGAAACCGGTCGACTCACTTGCCTCGAATATCGGCCACTGCCTGTGGACCGGCATCGTGGACGACGCGAAAGCGGCGTCCGCAGTCGCTCACCTGCTGTCGCCGCAGATGTTCAGCGGCTGGGGACTGCGCACGCTCGCGTCGTCGATGGGGGCGTTCAACCCGCTGAGCTACCACAACGGGTCGGTGTGGCCGCACGACAACGCGATCGCCGTCGCCGGACTGCTGCGATACGGCTTCGTCGCCGAGGCGCACCGGGTGGCCCGAGCGATACTCGAGGCGGCGGCGGCTTTCGGCTGGCGGTTGCCGGAGTTGTGGTGCGGGTTCAACCGATCAGATTTCAAGGCGCCGCTGCCGTATCCGACGGCCTGCTCGCCACAGGCGTGGGCGGCCGCGACCCCGATCTTCCTGCTTCGCTCGTTGCTGGGGATCAACCCGTGGCTGCCAGGTGGTCAGGTTGCGGTCAGGCCCCGGGTGCCTCAGGAATTCCTGCCCTTGACCGTCGAGCGGCTTCCGCTGGGTGGCGACAACGTGCGGCTCGTCGTCAAACACGACGGACACTCGTTGGACGGGTTGCCCGAAGGGGTGAGTGAAACCGCGGCGCTGGACGCCTGAGCGATCCGCTCGCCGCGCGCCGCCGGGGACCTGCGACACATCCCGGAAGGCCGTTAGGCACCTGCCGCGTGGGCCGCGCGAACCTAGCGTCGTCCGTATGTATGGCCGGCTGGCCGACACTGACACGCCGGTGGTCGTCGTCCGCGATCTGGTGAAGCGGTATGGCCGGTTACGCGCCGTCGACGGCCTCAGCTTCGACGTGCGTCGCGGGGAGATCTTCGCGGTCCTCGGCCCGAACGGGGCAGGCAAGACGACGACGCTCGAGGTGCTCGAAGGCCACCTGGCGCCCACCGCCGGAACGGTGCGGGTGTTGGGCGCCGACCCGTTGACCGGTGGACGGCGCCACCGTGACCGCGTCGGCATCGTGTTGCAATCGGGAGGCTTGGACGGCGAACTCACCGTGACCGAGAGCCTCCGGCTGTTCGCGGCTTTCTACACGCGCACGCTGGGCGTGCGAAAGACCGCCGAACTCGTTGGTCTGGGCGACAAGCTGCGGGCCAAGGTGCGGACGTTGTCGGGCGGCCAACAACGCCGACTCGACCTCGGCGTCGCGCTGATCGGCGACCCGGAAGTGCTCTTTCTCGACGAGCCGACCACCGGCTTCGACCCCGACGCCCGCCGACAGGCGTGGGACATGGTCACCTCGCTGCGCGCCCTTGGCAAGACGGTGCTGCTCACTTCGCACTACATGGACGAGGTGCAGTCCCTCGCCGACCGCGTCGCCGTCATCAGTCGCGGGCGAATGGTGGCCCAGTCGACACCCGGCCAACTCGGTGGACGCGATCTCGCCGAGGCCGTGATCAGCCTTCGAATTCCCTATCCAGGCTGGGATTCCGATTTACCGAACGGCCCGTGGCACGCGCGGCGCTCGGACGGCGTGGAACTGCGACTGCAAACGACGAAGCCGACTGAGGCCGTCTGGACGCTCAGCCGCTGGGCGGTTGATCGTGGCGAGGAGCTGGTCGGACTCACCGTGACCAGACCCTCGCTTGAAGACGCCTATTTGAGGCTGACCCGTGCCGGCGGCGGCGATGAGCAACGGTAGCCGTTCGCCGGCCGCGATGGCGTGGACCCAGCTGAACTATCAGCTCCGGCTGCTGATCCGCAGCCCGCTGGCGACGTTCACCGTGCTGGCCGTCCCGCTGATGCTCTTGGTGGCGCTGAATCTGGTCACCCCGGAAATGACGCTCGGCGCGCTGCGCGGCATGCGGGTGGCCGATTTCCTCACGCCGTCCATGGCGACCTTCGCGATGTTGAACGCCTGCTACGTCAACGTCGTGACCTCCGTCGTCCTCGCGCGTGAGAATGGCATTCTCAAGCGACTGCACGGCACGCCGCTCCCACTTTGGGCTTATCTGGTCGGCAGGGTCGGCGCGGCTGTCGTGATGTGCGCCGTGTCGGTCGCCGCGGTGCTCACCGTGTCGGCCTTGTTCTTCGACGTCGAGATCACCGCCGCCCGCGTCGGAGGGTTGGCCGGTTCCTTGTCGCTGGGCGCGTTGTGCTTTTCGCTGCTCGGCCTCGCCGTGAGCAGCGTCGTCATCCGCGCCGACACGTCGCTACCGCTGGCGTACGGGACGGTGCTGCCGCTCGCCTTCATCTCGGACGTCTTCTTTCCTTCGACATCCGCGCCGACTTGGCTGCGTCAGGTCGCCGACGCATTCCCGCTCTCGCCGGTGGTGAAGCCGGCTGAGGCGGTTTTCGCCGCGGGCCGCGAATGGAGCATGACCGGAACGCAAATCGGGGTGGCGTTCGCCTGGGCGGTCGCCTCGTTGGTGGCCGCCGCGCTTTTTTTCCATTGGGAACCGGGACATCCGCATCCGCTTCGAACGGTCCGCGGATGGAGACGGTTCGGGCCGCGTCTTCATAAGGAGGGATTGGCGTCATGACCAGGCGCGTCAACACAAGTCGTCGGTTGCCGCTGTTGCTCGTCGCGGCGAGCGTCGTCGCGGTCGCCGGCTGTGGTGGCGGCAGCTCGCCGTCCGTCGTCAGCTCAACCAGTCTCACGCCGTCGCAATCGACCGCGTCGCCGACCGTGGCGTCGCCGACCGTGGCGTCGCCGACCGCGGCGGCGCCGTCGTCTGCGAGCACCGGTGGCCAGACCGTGTCGATATCACCAAGCACCGGCCTGACCACCGGCGCCACCGTGCACGTGACCGGTGCCGGCTTCACGCCAAACTCGCCCTTGGTGGTCAACGAGTGCGCGGACAAAGGCACGTCCACCGGCCCGGGCGACTGCAATCTTGAGGGCATGGTGGCCACCACCGCCGACGCGACCGGCAAGGTGTCTGTCGACTACGTCGTGACGTCCGGACCGTTCGGAGCGAACAACATCGTTTGCGGCGCGGCGCAGCAATGCCTGTTGTCGATCAGCCAGGCGGTGCCATCGCCGACCGAAGAGGCGTCGGTCTCACTGACGTTCAAGTGACGCCGACGACGTCGGATCTGCGCCGAGGTCGATCCGCCCGCCGCGCATGCGCACCAACCGATCGGCGCCGCCCGCCAGCCGGTTGTCGTGCGTGACGACGATCATCGTCAACTCGGGCCGCTCGGCGCGCAGTCGGTCAATCAGCGAGACGACCAACTCGACGCTTCGCTGATCGAGGTTGCCGGTCGGCTCGTCGGCGAGCAGCAAGGTCGGTTGATTGGCCAGCGCGCGAGCAATCGCGACGCGTTGACGCTCTCCCCCGGAAAGCTTGGTGGGCGGCCGGTGCTCCCGACCCGCGAGGTCTACCTGCGAGAGCAGCCGCAGCGCCTCCCGATGCCGCTCGGCCCTCGACCGAGCGGTGCCGAACATCGCGACCTCGACGTTTTGGACGGCGGTCAGCTGCGGCAGCAGGTTGTGCAGTTGAAAGACCAGTCCGACGCGTTCCCGCCGATACGCCGACGCGCTGCGCAGCCGGCCCAGCTCGACGCCGTCGACGCGCAACGTGCCGGATGTCGGCGCGTCCAGCGCCGCGAGAAGGTGCAGCATCGTCGACTTCCCACAGCCGGATGGTCCGGTCACCACGACGTAGTCACCACGCTGGACGACGAGATCGACGCCGTCGAGGGCTTTGACCTCGCCGCCGTCGAAGTACTTGCGCACGTCCACCAGCTCGACGCAGGGAACCTGGCCGCTACTCATGGCGCAGCGCCTCCAGCGGGGCGATCGCGGCGGCCCGCAGGGCCGGATACAGCGCGCCGAGGATCGTCATCGCGGCCGCGGTGTACAGGCCGCGTCCGAACACCGCGGAGGTGTACTCGGGTTCCAAGATTCCCGTCAGTGAGGGCAGATTCTGGATCACAAGCACCGCGAGGTACGACAGCAGCGAGCCGAGGGCCGCGCCAAGAAGGCCGACGACGAGAGCCTCGCCGAAAATCATCAACAGCACACGTGCGCGCGGCCAGCCAACCGCCGCCAACACCCCGAACTCACGCAGCCGCTCGACAAACGACATGCTCATCGCGCTCATCACCACGATCGCCCCGATGACGATCGCGAGAATGGTGCTGCCGCGATCTGCCGCCTGAATCAACGAAAAGCTGCGGTCTGCGCGCCCGAAGTCGCTCACCGCGCGGATCGTCACCAGCTGGGGATTCTCGCGCTCGATGTCGGCTCGCACCCTCGCGAGATCGGCGCCCGGCGCGAGCTGCAC
>DASVDW010000112.1:0-2080 GCA_036380925.1 Acidothermaceae bacterium | reverse complement strand
CGCGCAGAACTCCGACCTCGGCGCGGGCATGGCGGTCGCCATGAAAGACCTGGAGATCCGCGGCGCGGGCAACCTCCTCGGTGGCGAGCAATCCGGCCACATCGCCGCGGTCGGCTTCGACCTTTACGTCCGCCTCGTCGGGGAAGCGGTCGCCGACTTCAAGGGCGAGGCGGCCACCGAGCTGGCCGAGGTGAAGATCGACCTGCCGGTCGACGCGCACATCCCGCATGGCTATATCGAAGGTGAGCGGCTGCGGCTCGCGGCCTACCGCGCGCTGGCCGAGGCGGCCAGCGAGGCGGACGTCGAGGCGGTGCGCGAGGAGCTGGCCGACCGATACGGCCCGCTGCCCGAGCCCGTGACCAACCTGCTCGAGGTGGCGAAACTGCGCGTGGAGCTGCGCGCGTACGGGCTCACCGAGGTGGTGGCGCAGGGGAACCAGATCCGGTTCGCACCCGTTGTGTTGCGGGAGTCGCAGACTTTGCGGCTGCAACGGCTCTATCCCAAGAGCGTGGTCAAGGCCCCGGTGCGGACGATCTTGGTGCCGCGGCCGACCGACGCGCCGCCGGGGCGGTTCGGCGGTCAGCCGCTGCGCGACGTGCCGCTGTTGCGGTGGGTCGCCGCGTTGGCCCGCGACGTCTTGGAGCCACCGGTCCCCGCCCGGGCGGCGCCGGTACCCTGATCGGCGGCGCGGCTCGTGTGCAGCTTCGCGCGTGAGATGGAAGGACAGTCGTGTTTCGTGCCCGACGCGCAACCGCCGGCCTGGCCGGCCTGATCTCGCTGTCGGCGCTCGCGCTCAGCGCGTGCGCTCCCGCGCACCCCGGCGCGGCGGCGACGGTCGGCGACCACCGCATCACCGTCGCGCAGCTGCAGGCGCTGACCAACCGCACGCTGGCCGATCCGAGCTTCGCGGCCGGCAACGGCTCCGACTCCGCCGCCGTCCAGCGCCAGGAGCTGACCAACTTGATCACGCACCGGCTGCTCGACGTCGCGGCGCGCGACAAGGGCGTCACGGTCACCGAGGGCGAGGTGGGCACCGCGCTCTCGCAGGTGCTCAAGCAGGAGGGCAGCCAGGAGGCGCTCGACAAGGACGCCGCCGCCCACGGCATCGCGCCGGAGGACGTGCGCGACTACTTCTATTACGTGGCGCTGCAAACCAAGCTGGCCTCGAAGATCGAGACGCCCGTCGTCCACGTGGCGCACATCCTGGTGAAGGACAAGGCCACCGCCGAGCAGATCCTGGCCCGGGTGAAGGCAGACCCCAACTCCTTCGCCGACATCGCCAAGTCGCAGTCGATCGACACCGGAAGCGCCCCGAACGGCGGCGACCTGGGCACCGCGCCGTCCGCTCAGTTCGTGACCCAGTTCGCGGACGCCGTCGACGCCGCCCAGGTGGGCAGCTACTTCATCGTGCAAACGCAGTTCGGCTGGCACGTCGTCCACCTGATCTCCCGGACGATGGAGTCTGTCGACGACGCGACCGGCGGCGCGCAAGGCGCCGACCCGAACGCCCAGCAGATGCGCGCCGCGGTGTTCGCGCGCTACCTCGACGGGGTGGCCAAGCAGGTCGGCGGCATCAGCGTCAACCCGCGTTACGGCGCCTGGGACTCCGACCAGGGCGGCGTCGTCGCGACGACCGGCAAGTTGTCGTCCACGGCGCCGAGCGCCGCTCCCGCCAGCTGACGTGACCTCGTCCGCAGGAAACGACCGACGGGGCAGCCGGTTTCTCGACCTGGTCGAGGTGATGGACCGGCTGCGCTCCCCCGGGGGTTGCCCGTGGGACGCCGAGCAGACCCACGCGTCGCTGGTGAAATACCTGCTCGAAGAGGCCTACGAGACCGCCGAGGCGATCGAGGACGGCGACGACGCCGCGCTGCGAGAAGAGCTCGGCGACGTGCTGTTGCAGGTGGTGTTCCATTCCCGCATCGCCGCCGAGCGGGCAGACGGCTGGACCATCGACGACGTCGCGAACGACATCGTGGAGAAGCTGGTGCGCCGGCATCCGCACGTGTTCGGCTCGGCGTCCGCGGCCACCGCGAGCGACGTCGAGGCCAACTGGGAGCGGCTGAAGGCGGTCGAGAAG
>DASVDW010000111.1:0-16810 GCA_036380925.1 Acidothermaceae bacterium | reverse complement strand
GAGACCTTGGAGCTCGTGCGAGACGGCGTCCTGGACCAGCTATCGATCGGCTTCCGCGAGGGGCAGAACCGCCGCCTCAAAGACGGCACCATCGAGCGCGTGTCCGCGGAGCTGCGGGAAGTGTCCGTCGTCCTACAAGGCGCATACGGCGAACTGGCCACCGTCTCGGGCGTCCGGGCCGTGTCCGAAGCAATGACCAACCTAGACGCGGCGCGGCAAATCCTCGCCGGTCTGCCGACCCTACCGGTGGTGTGACGTGGCCGTGGAAAACCAGCGCGAACCGAGCGTCAGCATCACGTTGCGCGAGATATACGACAAAGTGACGCGGCTCGAAAAATACATGTGGGCGCTACCGGCGTCGGTGCTCGCGTCGATCGGGTCGCTCGTCGCCGCGCTCCGCTGATTGCGGCCCGGTTGCTTGTACAATCGCCGTAAGAGAGCTGGACACCGGCACCCTCGCCGCTGCACACCGGCACCCCGGTCACTCACGGAAACCGGCACCCCGGTCAATGGGACGCGAACACCCCGGTCAATCGGAGCGACATACCGACTTCGCGAAACCGAAGGACCGTCCCATGAACCCGTATTTGCAGCGTAAGCGCGAACAGTATGACGCCATCCGCAACAGCATCGAGGGCGTCCAGACCCGCGCCGCGGAAGAGAACCGCGACCTGACCGAGGACGAGCTGCGCTCCGTCAAGGACCAGGGCGAGCAGGCGAAGACCATCGCCGCCGAAATCGAGTCCCTGACCGAGATTGAGACTCGTTCTCGCTCGGTCGCCGCGCTGGCCGCGAAGGTCGCCGACAGCGGCGACGAGCGCCGCACCACGAACGCGAGCGTGAACCACCGTGACCCCGGTCACTACCGCAGCGTTCAGGACGGCGGACAGCACTCGTTCTTCGCTGACCTTGTCCGGTCCCGCAAGCTCAACGACGAGGCCGCCACGCAGCGTCTCGCTGAGCACACGCGCGCGCTTGAACCGACCGCCGAGGGCGGCGGCATCCTCCCGCCAAAGTGGATGGCCGACGAGTTCGCCGAGCTCGCCCGCCAGGGCCGCCGCGTGGCCGACGTCGTCCGCCGCATCCCGATCAGCGACAACCGCCCGATCAGCCTGCCGAAGCAGACCGCGGGCACCGACGACAACGTGGTCGAGATGTCGACGGAGTCGGGCACCACGACCTGGACCGACCAGTACGACACCGACGTCGACACCCTGACGCCGCGCACCACTAGCGGCGGACAGGAGTTCCGGCGTGAGCTGTTCGACGGCTCGTCCCCTGCGATCGACTCGCTCGTGTACGGTGACCTGCTCGCCGCGTACAACGCGAAGGTCGAAGCGAAGGTCGTCGCCGCGATCCTCGGGGCTGGGCCGACCGCGTTGGAGTACGACCCCGCGGCGACGGACACCACGAACGCCGACCACGCCTTCAATGTCGCGCTCGACGCTGGCCTTGCTGTGCGGCAGAACCGCAAGGCCGCGGCTACCGGGCTCGTCATGGGCATCGACACGTACGGCCTGTTCCTGGGAGCGAAGGACAGCACCGGTCGCCCGGTGATGCCGCCTCCGACCCCCGGCAGCGCGGTGAACGTGTTCGGTGTCGGCTCGGTCAACGTGGACGGCATCGCCCACACGCTGCCCGTGTTCGCCACCGATGGTGTCGCCACGGCCGACGCGGGCGAGTTCGCCGCGGTGCGCCTGTCCGACGTGCTGCTGGCCGAGTCCTCGGTGCTGCGGTTCTACGACGAGATGTCGAAGGGCCCGGAGGTCATCCGCCTCGCGGTGTGGGGCTACACGGGCGTGCTCGTCCGGTACAGCGCCAGCGCCGTGCAGGTCGTCGCCCCGGCGACGAGCTGATCGTCATGGCGGTCGAGCTGGCGGCTCTGAAAGCCGACCTTGGTATCACGGACGACCGTGACGATGACGGGTTGCAGACGCAGCTCGACGCCGCGCTGTCGTTCGCGCACGAGGTCCGGGCCGACCTGAATTGGGACTCCGACCCTGACTCAGAGCTGCCAGCTCCGACCGCTACGCACGAGCTAGGCGTAATCCGCCTGGCGGGCCGGTGGTGGACACGCCGCCGCTCGCCGGACGGGCTCGTCCAGTCGAACGAGCTCGGCTCGTCTCGTATCCCATCGGTCGACCCGGACATCGAGCGCATGTTGGGCATCGGCCGCTACCGGGGTCCGGTGTTCGCATGAGCGCCGTCACCGACGCCATGGACGGACTCAGGACAGCGCTGGGCGGCGTCGAGGGCGTCCGGCTGTACCGGGACTACTCAGCGTCGATGGACCCGCCAGCGCTCACGCTGGGTCCGCCCGACGTCACGTGGGACGCGGTATGTGCCGCGCCGACGTCGGCGACGGTCGTCGCCTACCTGATCGTCAAGGCCGACGACCGGGCAGTCGACCGGCTCGTGTCGCTGCTCGAAGAGGTCACCGACGCGGTCGAGGCGACCAGGTTCGCGGTCGTCACCGAAGCGATCGCCGGGACGTTCCCACAGGGCGGGGCCGACCTGCCCGCGTATCAGATCACCATCGAAACCGCTCTGAACAGGAGCTAGCCATGCCCGCACAAGTCCGCCGACTGAAGTACATTCAGTTCTCGCTCGGTGCCGACACCGAACAGACACAGTTCGAGTGCCAACTGTCGAATTGGGCCATCACGAACAACACACCGGACCCGACCAAGCTGTTCGTCTACTGCGACGAGGACAACGGCGAGGTCTTCGAGGAGACCGACCCGTCGTACGCGCTGGACCTGACGTTCTTCGCCGACTGGCGGGAGAACGGCATCAGCGACTACCTGTGGGCGCACGACGGCGAAGACGTCGACTTCACGCTGGTGCACAACGCCGGTATTGAGGGTGAAGAGGTCACCTGGACCGGTACGTGCCGGATCAAGGCCCCGACTGTCGGCGGCGAAGCTCGCACCAACGAGCAGACCACGGTCACGCTGCAGATCATCGGCAAGCCGACCATGGAACGCACGATGGACCCGAGCGCCTAATGATCGACTTCGACAAGTACACGCTCGGCGAGCTCGCCAAGATCGAAGAGCTCACCGGGCTGTCTATCCCGGACCTTATGCGGCCTGGTGCGCCACAGATGAAAAAGACCGCCGCGGTCTGTTTCGTCGAGGCGAAGCGGCAGGGGCTCAACCACACATGGGCGTCGATCCTGAATTGGTCGCCCACGCAGGTGAACGAGTTCCTACGCGAGGCCAAGGCCGACGACGGCGACGAGCCGGCCGAGGACGAGCCGGACCCAAAAGCGAGCTCCGCGAAGAGCAAGCGCAAGACCTCGCGTTCTTCGTCGTCGCGGTCGGGCTCCAACCCTCGGAGTACTGGCGGCTGAGACCGCGGGAGCGGACCGCGATCTTGGACCTGTGGCGGCAGAAAACGGGGCAGGCCAAGAGCGGCGGGCGAGTAGTAGCGAGCGGCTAGGCGGTGAGACGTGCGGGCGAATATTCGGGTCGAGGGAGTCGACGAGGCGCGGCGCGCGTTTCGCCGCCTGCCGAAAGAGGCGAAAAAGTCCCTGCGCGACCGGACCCGTGACCTGTCCGAGGCTCTAGCGGCGTCCGCTCGCCGCGCCGGTATGGCCTCAGACGCACAGTCGGCTCTGGTCGCTGGGCTGGTGAAGGCTCGCCGCGGCGAGACGCCGTATATCGCTGGCGGAGGGTCGAAGCGGGTCGGGCGCAATAGCGCCCCTGCCTACAAGATCATCTTCGGCGCGGAGTTCGGGTCGAACCGCTTGAAACAATTCCGGCCGCACAGGGGCAAGCTCGGTTACTGGCTGTTCCCCACCGTCGAACGCGAAAAAACCAAGATCACTAAGGCTTGGCTGGACGTCGCCGACGACGTCATTAAGGACTTCACCAAGGGCGGTGCATGATGGCTTCCGGCGCGACCCGCCAAGTCATGATCCGGTTCCTCGGCGACACGAAAGACCTCGACCAGGCCGCGGGCCGCGGCGAGCGGTCCGTGTCGGCGTGGGGCAAAGCCACGTCGAAAGTCCTCGGCACCATCGGCGCGCTGGTGGCCGGTGCGCAACTGATCGACTTCTTCAAACAGGGTGTCAGCGGCGCGGCCGACCTGGAACAGTCGATCGGCGCGGTCGACTCTGTCTTCAAAGACAGCGCGCAACAGATTCACGCGTGGGCGGACTCGGCCGCCACCGACGTTGGCCTGTCGGCCAACGCGTATCGCGAGATGGCGACCACGGTCGGCGCGCAGCTCAAAAACATGGGCGTCGCACAAGAGGACGTCGCCGTCCAGGCGGACGACCTGATCGGCAAGGGCGCGGACCTGGCTGCACAGTTCGGCGGTCCCACGTCGGAGGCCGTAGCCGCGCTGGGGTCGCTGCTGCGCGGTGAGACCGACCCGATCGAGCGCTACGGCATCAGCATCAAGCAAGCCGACATCAACGCGAAGCTCGCCGAGATGGGCCTAGACGGGCTCGAAGGCCAGGCCGCCAAGACGGCACGCACACAGGCGCTGCTGACACTCGTGAACGAGCAAGGCGCAGACGCGTGGGGCACGTTCGCCCGCGAGACCGACACGGCCTCGGGTCAGGCGCAGATCGCCGCGGCGCAATTCGAGGACATGCGCACTACGGTGGGCGCGGCGCTGCTGCCGGTGCTGACCGAGTTCGGGCAGATCGCCAACGAGACGCTGATCCCGGCGCTGCAACAGTCCGCCAACTGGCTACAGGAGAACAGCGACACGATCGGGCCGCTCGTGAAGGTCGCCGGTGGCGCGGCGGTCGCGGTCGGCGGCCTGGCGGTCGCCGTCAAGGGCGTGCAGGTGGCGCGCAGCATCACCAACACGGCGCTGATCCCGTTCTCGGCCGGTGTCGAGCGGCTGGATAAGCACGCACCGGGCGCGGCGCGCGGTGTCCGCGGCATCGGCAGGGCCGCGAGGGTCGCCGGTGGCGCGTTGACCGGGCTTCTCGTCATCGAGCAGATCAACAACGCGTTCGGCGAGGGCGCGGACGACCTGCGGCGCTGGTACGACGTCCTGACGGCCGGGACCGAGGACGACCCGGCCGCGCAGCTCAAGATCGTTGAGGAAGAGCTTGCTCGGCTCAAAGAACAGATCGAGGACGCGCCAGACACCGACCTCGGGCCGCTCGGAACCATCTACTGGACCGACTGGTCCGGCGAGGTTGTCAAGGCCGCTGACCAGGCCGACCACCTGGAAGAGAAGAAGAAAGACCTTGTCGCGCAGATCGAGGCCGAGAAGGTCGCCACGCAGCGAAACACGTCGTCCACCAAGGACGGCACCGCGGCCACGCAAGACGCCGCGTCGGCGGCCGAGGACCAGGCCGAGGCGCTCGACGAGCTGATCGACAAGCTCGACGAGGCGTCCGGGCGTGTCCTGTCGCAGCGCGACGCCGCTCGGCAGCTCGAAGAGGCGTACGACGCCGCGACTGAGGCGATCGAAGAAAACGGGGCAGGGCTCGACATCACGACCGAGGCGGGCCGCGCCAACCAGGCAGCGCTCGACGACGTCGCACAGGCCGCGCTCGACGAGGCCGAGGCGAACCTACGCGCCGGGGCGTCGATGAAGTCGGTACGCGCTGACATGCGCGAGGCGCGTAGCGAGTTCATCCGTGTTGCTACGCAGATGGGTTTGACCGAGAACGAGGCGAAGGCGCTAGCCGACCGGCTCGGGCTCATCCCCGGCAACTACAAGGCCACGGTTGACGCCGAGGACGAGGCGACACCAACGATCAACAAGGTCAGCGGGAAGCTCGACGACCTCGACGGCAAGACGGCGCGGACGTTCATCCGAACTGTCGAGACTGTCGGCGGGTACACACCGGGGCCGCGCTCGTACGGCCGCGCATCCGGTGGCCCTGTGATGCCCGGTTGGATGCTCGTTGGCGAAGAAGGACCGGAGCTCGTGCGGTTCGGGTCGGCCGGGACCGTCATGCAGCACGAGGAATCGATGGGCCTGCTGCGCGGCATGGCTGCCGGTGGCGACGTTCACGTGAACGTCGAAATCTCCCGGCACGAAATCGAGGGAATCGCACAGGTGACAGTCGAACGCAACGGCAGAAAGACACGCAGGGCCGTGCTCGCGGGGGCGATGAAGTCATGACGCTGTCGGTTCAGTATCTCGACGACCTGTCGCGGGTCCGGGTCAGCGGGTCCGCGATACCTGGCACACACGCGCTGGTCGAGCGGTCGACCGACGAGGTCAGATGGACGCCGGTCCGCGGCGGCGCGCCGGTGGCCGTGTCCAACAGCCGATTCGTGATCGATGACTACGAGTTCACGGCCGGCGTGCCGAACTTCTACCGGGCGACACCGGTCCTCGACGAGCCGGTGAACCTCGGCATGGCCGGGGCCGTCACCACGTCCGGCGACGGGGCAGTCGTGACGCTGGACGACACGTTCTCGCCGCTGTACATCGGTGGGAAGATCGTGCGGCTCGTGCTCACGGTCGACCGGTTCGACCGGCTCGGCGACCTGTCGTTCTACCTCGGGCGACAGGGCGGCCTGACGAACCACGTCAGGTGGACGTTCAACGCGAGAACGGCGAGCGCGGACATCGGCAAGGACGGCGAGCGGTTCACCATCGACCTGTCGGCGGCCGAGATTCGCTCCGTTGGCGGCAACGTGACGCTGTCCGCAACGGGCGAGCTTGAAACGCTGACGTCCTACACTGACGCTCGGCTTCGGGTGACGGACACCGGCGACGGCCCGGTCACGGTGCAGCTCCACAGCGCCGAGCTGGTGCAGGCTGGTGCGACGACCGGCTACGTCAGTATCACGTTCGACGACGGGCACGCCTCGGTCGCCGAGCTGGCCAAGCCGAAGATGGACGCGCTCGGGCTCGTGGGCACGAACTACGTGGTGGCCGAGACTGTCGGCGACACCGACCGGGTCACGATGGCCGACCTCGACGAGATGACCGAGGACGGTTGGGAGGTCGGCGGCCACGCCTACGCCGCGGCCGTGCACTCGTCGAACTACAGCGGCGTCACCCGCGCCGAGGCCGAGGACGACCTGTCGGCGCTGCACGAGTGGCTGTCGACGAACTTCCCGGACGCGACCGGCCGCCACTCGTTCGCCTACCCGCACGGCGTCTACGCCGAGACCAGCGACGGCGCGGCCATCGAGTCGATCGTGCGACGGGCCGGGTTCAACTCTGGCCGGACGATCCTGTCCAACGCTCCCGGCACCGGGTACCTGGTTACCGCGGGCATCCCGGACCCGATGCCGTACCGGCTGCACGCCGCTTCGAGCCTGTCGGAGCTGTCCGGTGGGCAGCTCAACCCGGACAACCTCACCGCGCAGGGCGGGATGCTCGACAAGATCGAGAGCAACGACGGCGGCTGGTTGATCCTGGTGTTTCACCGGATCATCGACGACAGCGACTCGCCGGAGCTGCTGACCAACAACCAGTTCGCCGAGGACGTGGCGGACTGGCACGCGTTCGGCGGCGCAACGCTGGCTTGGTCGTCCACGGGCGGCGGGTCGGCCGAGATTACGCCGCCCGGTGACGTGGCTGTCGTCGAGTTCGGACGCCCATCGGCGACCCGGCCAGCCGTGACACCGGGCACCACGTACCGGGTCACCTCGGCAGCGGCCATGACGA
This sequence comes from Acidothermaceae bacterium, assembly GCA_036380925.1. Taxonomy (GTDB): domain Bacteria; phylum Actinomycetota; class Actinomycetes; order Acidothermales; family Acidothermaceae; genus JAICLV01. The sequence continues at coordinate 9,205 of DASVDW010000111.1, read as the reverse complement.
ACGTGGGCCAGTTCCCGAAGCCCGGCCGGTTGGTGCTGCGCTGGTACGACGCGAACGGCGACGTCATCTCGGACACGGTAGGCGACTCTAAGAACCTGGCGGCCGCGGTGCAGGACTTCGAGGTCGTCGGCGAGGCACCAGCGGGCGCGGCGTCCGTATCGCCGCGGTTCTGGTACGGCGAGACCGGCAACGGGCCAGCGGCGGAACAACTCTTGTACGTGACCTACATGAGCATGACCGAGGTCGTCCTGCCGTCCGCGACGTCGGAAATCACCAAGAGCGGCTTTGACAAGATCATGGACGCGATAGCGGCGCGGAACCTGCGCGTGGCAACCGTCCGCGACGTCCTCGCGCAACACCAGGCGGTAATAACGCCGAAGCTCGATTCGCCGTGGCTCAAGTCGATCACGCGGCCTTACCTGAACCACCCGGTCACGCTGTACGAGTTCGGCGCGGAACAGCGCCGCGCACGGTCCGGCGTGTTCGACGTCGTCGGCCGGACCTATCCGGTGGCCGTGACCGACGTCCGCCGCTCACGTGAGCAAGAGATTCAACTACTGACCGAGAACCGGTCCGAGCAGGACGCGTTGAACTACATTCTCGGCACCGGCGAGACGCTGTTCTTACACATGCCCGATGCTGATTGCCCGATCGACTCGCGGTACATCACGGTCGGGACCACGTCGGTGAGCCGGACGCCGTACCGGTACACCAAACGGCGCGTGTACAGCCTGCCGACCGTGGAGGTTGCGAAGCCGGACGTGTCGATCGTCGGCGTGACCAACACGTGGGAGAACGTCACCACGACACACGCGACGTGGGCGGACCTGGTCGCCGACGTCGACACGTGGGCCGACCTCGTCGACGAGGTCGCCGACGCCGAGGACGTGATTGTGCCGTGAGAGATGTCAGCGCCGCGTTCTTGGCCGCGCTCCGCGGTAGCCACACCATGCGGTGCGAGGCGTACGTCTGCACGACGTACCAGAACGGCGTTAGCCCTGACGGCGTCGAGATACCGATCATCGATGGCGACGTCATCCACGATGGGAAGGCCGACGTCCGCTCGACGCTCGACCTCGCGACGCTGGGCGACTTCCCGTACAAGGTGGGCGACCTGCTCGTGCCGTACGGCAACGAGATTTTCGTTCGCCGCGGCGTCGAGTTCGGCGACCGCTCGACCGAATGGGTATCGCAGGGGTATTTCCGTATCGAGACCGTGTCGCAGCGCGACGTCCCGACCGGCGCGATCACGGTTACGGCGTCTGACCGTATGGCGGGCATCATCGATGGCCGGTTGACGTCGCCGCGCCAGTACGTTCACGACACCACCGTTAAGGCGGTCTTTGAAGATTTGATCTTCGAGGTGTACCCCGGCGCGGTCATCGAGTTCCCCGACATGACCGCCGACGCGGTCACCATCAATCGTCGCCTCGTGTGCGAAGAGGACCGGTACGAGTTCCTACGCGACCTCGCCGCGTCGCACGGCCGGAACTTCTACGTCGACCACCGGGGACACTTCGTCGTCAGGAGGCCGCCAGCGGCCACAGAAGCGCTGTGGACGGTCAACGGCGGCGAGGGTGGTGTGTTGGTCGAGGCGTCGCGGGAAATCAGTCGACGCGGCGTCTACAACGGCGTCGTTGCCACGGGCGAGGGCGCGGACGACGTCGACCCGGTCCGGTCGCTGGCCGTCGACAACGACGAACGCTCGCCGACGTACTGGTTGGGGCCGTTCGGGAAGGTGCCCCGCTTCTACTCGTCGCCGATGATTACCACCCTGACGCAGGCGCGCACCGCTGCCCGGAAGATCCTGCAAGACAACCTGGGCCTGCCGTACTCGCTCGACTTCACCGCGATACCGAACCCGGCCCTTGAGCCTGACGACCCGGTCGAGGTTCGCCTGCCCGACCAGACGTACGTGCACACGATCGAGAAGGTCACGGTGCCGCTCGTCGCGTCTGCGCCGCTGACGGCGCAGACTAAGGACGTGACCTTGGTGCAGCGGATCGAAGAGGCCAGCGCATGACGACCGATAGCGACCTGACGCCGATCCTTACGGAGCTGTCGAAGCGTCGCCCTGACGTCGTGTTCCGGTCTGGGAAGGTCGTCGCGTGGGACACGACCACCGGCGAGAACACCGTCAACGTGGGCGGCACGGAGCTGTCCGACCTGCCGGTGCTGATCGCTACCGAGAAGCTGGCCATCACCGCGGGCGACGTCGTCGGTATCCTCCGCGTGCGCGAACAGTATTTCGTGCTCGGCCGGGTCAACTTGGACGAGGGCATCATCGCCGTTCGGGACGCTGACGGGTCGATCACGCTGCGACTGTCCCGGTCGCCGGCCGGTGGCGGCACCATCGCCACCTATTACCCGAATGGCGAGTCGCACGCGTTCATGGGGCAGCTTTACAGCGAGGCCACTCAGGAGGTCGTCGGGCAGGGCTTCCTCGTGCAGCAGGAGGACGGCCGGGACTTGCTCGGCGTGGCACCGCTGACGCCTGGTGGCGCGCCGCTGGTGCGTATCCGGGATCCGCTCGGCGACCTGTCCTTCACGACCAACAGCGTGGGCGGATGGACGCTGTGGGCACCGGGCACCGCCGAGTCCGGGGTTGTGTCGCACCTGTCGCCGTCCGAGACGGACCGGCGACTCATGGACCGGCCATACCAAGAAGTGCCGATGTACCTGCGCACGTCATCGAACCTGCCGGAGGCGTCCGGTGGTTCGTTCTCGCGTCTGTGGCAGGGCCGCATGTACGTGACCCATCCGGCCATCGACGTTCACCTAGAGACTCAGCTCACCGCTGCCGGGACCGGTCAGGTGTCCGTGGACGTCGACGGCGTGTCGCTGGCGTCCCCGACGATGACGAACACGTCCCGCCAGTACCACCGGATCGGGCCGCTGCTGCTGCCGTCGCACGTGCGGGAGAACCCATACGCTTTCTACCGCGTCGATGTGCGGGCGCGGGTCACGAGCGGAGCCGGAACGCTCCGCGTGTTCATGTACGGCTGCACCAAGAGAGGACTCTGATATGCCTACGCCTACCTACTCGTTCCCGTACCCGGCACCGGGCGACCCGCCGAACGGGCCGGTGCAGCTCGAAGAGCTCGCGCTCGCGGTCGAAGAAGAGGTCGCCCGGATCGACAACGAGCTGGCCGGTGACTCGTGGCAAGCCCTGACCGGTGGCGGCGGGTCAGGGTGGGACTACACCGAGAACGCGTACCGGAAGCGCGCCGGGGTCGTCACGGTCCAGATCGACACGCAACGGTCGGGAGGCGACACGTCACCAGGCAACGTCGTGTTCGGCACCCTGCCGTCCGGCTACCGCCCGTCGCGCACGATCTTCGGCACGGTGATGAACCAGCAGAACGGCGTGCCGCACCTGTTCCAGGTCGAGACAGACGGCACGGTGACGGGTATCCAGGTGCAGGCCGACACCAACGAGCGCATCCGCGGACTGATCAACTTCCCGGTGTAGCTACTCGTCGTGTCCGCGTATGGCACGACGCACGTCGGCCCGGTGCCTACCCCCGCGAGGCACCGGGCCGACTCGTTCGGCGGATTCAGCGTGTCAGCGCGGCCACATCGGCGGCCGTCAGGCCAGTGTGAGAGGCGTAGCGCACCGGGTCCATGACGGACGGCTGCTCAGTTTCATGGTCGAGACCGAGCGCGTGGCCAATCTCGTGCACGAGCGCCATGTGCCATCCGTGCGGCGTCATCCGGTAAGCCGCGGCCACGTTGAGCGAGATGAGCGCCGCACCGTCGCGCTCCGCGTTGGGCGAGTTGTACCACCCTGACCATCCCGCGCCCGGACGCTCAACGATCTGGACGATCGCCACGTTTTCGGCGTCGTCGCAGCCGCCGACCGTGACGTTCGCGAGGCCGTCGTACTCGGCCGCGGCTTCGGCCACCGGGAAGCCGGTCGTGGTGTTCACGAGGCACAGTTCCGGTAGCGGGCCGGTCCCGGCTGTGGAGCGCACTGGCGGGAGCTGCCCGCACCGCTGGTTGCCGTGCCGCTCACAGTCGAACTTCGGGCTGTCTTCGGTGGGCACGAGCGCGCCGACGCGCTTGCCGGCGTCGGTCGGTTCGTCGCCTGACGGCTCGCTCGTCGGCAGGTCGACGACGTCGCCGCGGTCGAGCTCAACGGTGTCGTTCACCCACAGCAGGACGACGAGCACGAACGCGAGACACAGCGCGGCGAGCGCGAGCAGGTACAGCTTGACGTCTCGGCTCATCGGGCGTCACCGCCGACCCGCTCGACGTGCTCGACCGACACGGTCTGTTTGAGGCCACCGGCATAGTCGCGCTCGGCCAGGACGTCGACGACCCGGTCACCGCGCCGTTCGACCGTGACGACCTCGCCGATGTCGAGGAAGTGGTGAACCCCGTCGTCAGGGCTGGAAGCGATCTTGGGCCCGTTGCCTGTGATGCGGACGCGGTCACCCTTGCGCAGCGCTGTCATAGGGACGTCACCGTCCAAAGCGCCGGCCGCGAGCTCGTCGCCCTGCTGCACCGCTTGGGCGAGCTCGGTCGACAGCGCGAGCGCTTCGCCGCGGGGCATGTACAGCACGCACTGACCGACCTTGACGATCACCCGCTCGACCGATGCGCCGTAGAACGCCGTTGGGGTCTGGTCGTCGACGAGGTGGATTATGTGAGCCATTGGGACTGCCTTCCTCCTGTGTTGTGGACGTGGGACACCATCTCACAGATGGCTACACATGTCTAGATATTATGCCCATGCCACGACATCTAGTCCAGTAGGCACCTAAATATTCCCCACGACACGCATCTGCACGCCTGGACTTGAATAGTTCATGTGTGTAGTGTGCTGCGCATGGATTACACGTTCATCCGCGATCTGTTCGCGGCAGAGACCCGCGCCGAGATGGCGCGTCGCCGGATCACACAGACGGCCCTCGCCAGCTCGACCGGCATCAACCGGGCGCGGTTGCAGAGTCGGCTTACCGGTCAAACGTCGTTCCCCGTCGAAGAGCTCGTGGCCGTCGCTCAGGCGCTCGGGCTCGACGCGGCCGAGCTCGTCGAACGCGTCGAGGCCCGATTGGCGTTCACGCGATGAGCGGGGAGCTCACCGACCAGCTCGCCTACTCGATCGCCGAACAACTGCAGGCACAACCAGAAGGCCCCGCGCCTGCGGATCGAGCTGAGCATGAGCGCCGCCAAATGACCCGCATCGCCAACCTGGCCAGGCCGAAAGGACCGTTGCGTTGACAACGCCCTACTACACCGACGACCACGTCACGCTGTGGCACGGTGACGCGCTCGACGTCCTGCGGGACATGCCGGACGGATCGCTCGACTCGTGTGTGACGTCACCGCCGTACTACGGCTTGCGCGACTACGGGCAGGACGGCCAGTACGGGCTTGAGGCGTCGCCTGCGGAGTACGTCGATACGATGCGGACACTGTTCGCCGAGGTGCGTCGCGTGCTCGCGGACGACGGCACGCTGTGGCTGAACCTCGGCGACTCGTATGTGGGATCGGCCAACTCGGGAGGAGCTGAAGGGCGCCGTGTGAGCGGGTCCGGGAACGGTGCCGCCGGGGCCGCCGTTCGCATCGCAGGTATCCGACCCAAGACCGGTGCGCCGCCGAAGAACCTGCTCGGCATCCCGTGGCAGGTCGCGTTCGCGCTGCAGGACGACGGCTGGATCTTGCGCAACGACATCATCTGGTCCAAGCCGAACGCGATGCCCGAGTCGGTGACGGATCGGCTGTCGACCAGGTACGAGCACGTGTTCCTGTTCTCGAAGTCGCGGCGGTACTGGTTCGACCTCGACCCGATCCGAGAGCCGCACGTCTCCGAGCCGGGACGCGAGGGTGCGAACTTCATGCGCGGGCAGAAGGCCATGCGCCCGGTTGGGGCGAACAGTGGCAGCTACTCCGAGGGTGGGCGCAACCCCGGCGACGTGTGGGAGATCGCAACCCGGCCATTCTCCGGCGCGCACTTCGCCGTCATGCCGCTCGCGCTCGCGGAACGGTGCGTCCTCGCCGGGTGCAAGCCCAGCGGGACCGTGCTCGACCCGTTCTCCGGCTCCGGCACCACCGGGCTCGCAGCCACGAAACACGGACGTCGCTACGTCGGCATCGACCTGTCCGCTGAGTACCTGAACCTGTCGCTCAAGACGCGGCTACAGCAGGGTGCGCTCGACTTCGGGGGTGACGCCGCATGATCCGGCGCTACCTGCCAGACGTCCTGCTGGCGCTGTTTCTCGCCGCTGGCCTGGCCGCCTACCACGCGCTCGGCGGGCTTGTCATCGCCGCGCTGACGTGACGGCCACAGACCCGAGCGCCGCGGGCCGGAAGCGTGCCCCCCACGCCGGACCGCCCGCGGCGCTCGACCCCAACAGCGAAGAGGGCCGCCTGGCCCGAGCACACCAAATCGTCGAACGGCTTGAGCGTGAACGCGGCAAACCGTTCGGCACCGACTACGACATTCCGCACGGCTACGACCTCGACGACCTAATCGACATCGACGACGACGGCAACTGGCGGCAAGCCAAGCTGCCAGACAGGAGACACAGTGACGACTGAACTCGCCCGCACCGGCGCATCCTCGGACCTGGTTATCAGCGCCGACCAGACGTTCTGGACCGACAAGCAGAAAGCCGCGCTCGTGCAGCTCGGCGTGGCCAACGCGTCGAACGCCGACCTCGCGGTGTTCTTCCATCAGTCCGTCAGGACCGGGCTCGACCCGTTCGCCAAGCAGATCTACATGATCGAGCGGCAGGGCAAGCAGACCATCCAAACCGGCATCGACGGGTTCCGGTTGATCGCACGCCGAGCGGTCAACGCGACCGGCGAATCCCTCGGCTACGAGGAAACGCTGTGGTGCGGCAGTGACGGCGTCTGGCGAGACATCTGGCTTGACCCGCAGCCTCCCGCAGCCGCGAAGGTCGTCGTAGTCCGCGACGGCAACCGGTACCCGGCCGTCGCGCTGTTCTCCGAGTACGCGGCCACCAAACGCGACGGCACGCTGACCGGCATGTGGCTGTCGAAACCGGCGCTCATGCTCGCTAAGTGCGCCGAAGCACTCGCGCTGCGCAAGGCGTTCCCGCTCGACCTGTCGGGGTTGTACACATCCGACGAGATGCAGTCGAGCGACACCGCGCCGGTGGCCGAGTGGCGGGCCGGTTCGGTCGCGGGCGAGCTCGTCGAGTCGTCCGACGACGCCGAGCTGCCGGGACAGACCAGCATCGACGACGCCGCGCAGAACAACGGTGCGGGGCCTGTCTCCGACGCCGACGCCGAAGCCGTGCTTCCGGGCGACGCGGTGGACGGGCGTACGACGTGATCGCCGTAGGTATCGCGATCGGCGTCGTGCTCACGTTCGCGCTCGTCGGATTCGCGCAACGCCGCGACACCGATGCCTCGGCCCTGCTCGACGTCGCGCCGTTCGTCGCACCGGCCGAACCTTGGCCGGTGTGGCTACCGCTCCCCGCTGAACGCCGCGCCCATTGGCGGCCAGGCACCGACGCATACGACGCCCAGAACGTCATCCTAAGGACGTGGCCAGCATGATGCGCGAACGGATCATCGAGATGGGCGGCTTAGACCCGGTGTTCATCGTGTCCGCGAACGAGCGCATCCATTGGGCGCGCCGCGTCGCCGTTACGCGCTACTGGCGGAAGCGGGCCTGGCTGCAGGCGTTGGGCGCGAGACTCGCGCCGTTCGACCGTGCCCGCGTCGTCGTCACCATCCGGTTCCCGGACCGGAGACGCCGCGACGTCGCCAACTACTACCCGTACGTAGCCAAACCGATCGTTGACGGGCTCGTAGACGCCGCTGTGTTGCCCGACGACAGCGACGCCCACCTAGTGGGGCCTGACATGCGCCGCGCCGCCGAGCGTGGGCCCCTGGCCGTATTCGTGACCATTCAGGAGCTCACATCATGACGTACACCCTTGCCCGCAGGCCGCCCGAGTGGATGGCCGATGGAATCTGCGCGCAGACCGACCCCGACCTGTTCTACCCGGACATGGGCGGCTCGTCGCGGTTCGCGAAGCGTGTGTGTAACGGCAACGGGCCGGACGGCGACCCGGACATGCCGCTGCGCGCACCGTGCCCCGTCAAAGACAAGTGCCTCGCGTACGCGCTCGACAACAACGAGAAATACGGCGTGTGGGGCGGCACGAGCGAGCGCGATCGGCGCGAGATTCGCCGCAAGATGCGCGAGGCCGCCGACGCCGACGCGGAGGCCGTCGCGTGAGCAAGCTCGCCACGTGGCGCGACCAGCTCGACGCGCGCGTGTCCCGGTGCCCCGGCTGCGGCCGGTGGCGCTGGGACCGCGCATGTACCGCGTGCAACCAGACGGAGGTCGCAGCATGAACGGGCTCAAGATCGGGTCGCTGTTCTCTGGCTACGGGGGTCTTGATCTTGCCATCGAGCAAGTCCTAGACGCCGACCTCGCTTGGGTGGCCGAGGTCGACGACGCGCCGTCGCGAATCCTCGCCCACCACTGGCCGAACGTTCCCAACCTCGGCGACATCACACAGATCGACTGGAACACCGTCGAGTCGGTCGACGTGCTCACAGGCGGGTTCCCGTGTCAGGACGTTTCCGCCGCTGGGAAGCGCGCCGGCCTACGAGCCGACACACGTACCGGCCTGTGGTCCCGCATGGCCGAAGCAATCGACGCGCTGCGTCCCTCGCTGGTCGTGGCCGAAAACGTAAGGGGGTTACTCAGTGCACACGCTGATAGCGCGATGGAGTCCTGCCCGTGGTGTGTGGGAGACGGGCCAGCAAGCGGTCTGCGGGCACTCGGCGCTGTACTCGGAGACCTGGCCGACATCGGGTATGACGCGCGATGGTGTGGCCTACGAGCTGCCGACGTCGGCGCACCGCACGGAAGGTTCAGGGTCTTCGTCGTCGCCTGGCCTGCTGAGCTCGCCGCAGGCACGGGACTACAAGGGTCGCCCAGCGGACGGGTTCAACGCGAACTGCCTGGTGCGGGACGTGGAGGATCTGCTACCGACGCCGCGAGCGACGGACGGCACCAAGGGTGGCCCGAACCAGCGCGGATCGAGCGGGGACATGATGCTGCCGAGCGCGGTGCACCTGTTGCCGACGCCGACCGCGGCGGACGGCAACGGCGGCGGACGGGGCAACTCGGCGGGGCATCAATCGACACTGCCGGGAACAGTGCGGCTGCTGCCGACGCCGACCGCGACACCATACGGCAACAATCAGTCAC
>DASVDW010000110.1:0-6137 GCA_036380925.1 Acidothermaceae bacterium | reverse complement strand
GGCCGCTACGCGGCCGCGCACGCCGACTACCTGGCACGCCGCGACGCCCTCGAGGTACTGCCCGGCCGGCCCGGTGTTGGCGGCATGCCGAACCGCGTGAAGTGCCTGCACGCGTTGGTCGCGCACTCGCTCGCCGTCGGTTCGGGCATCAATCCGTTCGGCGACGAGGCTTTGGCGTTGCTGCCCGACTGGTCGGTCGGCGGCCCGTGCGTCGAGGTGTCGCAGGACGTGGTCGCATGACACGAGTTGGCGCGATCGACTGCGGCACCAACTCGGTCCGACTGCTGGTCGCCGACATCGACGGCGACACCATCACCGACCTCACGCGCGAGATGCGCATCGTCCGCCTCGGCGAGGGAGTCGACAAGACGCGGCGCTTCGCCGACGCCGCGCTGGCTCGCACCTTCGAGGCGTGCCGCCACTACGCGGAACGGATGGAAAGCCTCGGCGCGGAGCGGGTCCGCTTCGTCGCGACCAGCGCCTCCCGCGACGCCACCAATCGGGAGGAGTTCTTCGCCGGCGTCCGGGAGATTTTCGGCGTCGACGCCGAGGTGGTCACCGGGCACGAGGAAGCCGCACTGTCGTTCGCCGGCGCGACCCGCGAGCTGGCCGGCTCGCCGTCGGTGCACCCTCCCTTCCTCGTCGTCGACATCGGCGGCGGCTCCACGGAGTTTGTGCTCGGCAGTCACGAGGTTGAGGCGGCCTGCTCGGTCGATGTCGGCAGCGTGCGACTCGCCGAACGCCATTTCGCCGCCGACCCCGCAACGCCCGACCAGATCGAGGATGCCCGCGCCGACGTCGTCCGGGCTCTTGAAACCGTCGAGCGGCAGGTGCCCACGCGGCAGGCCGCCACCCTGGTCGGGCTCGCCGGATCGGTGACCACGGTCGCCGCGATCGCGCTGGGCCTGACGCGCTACGACCCCGACCGCATCCACCACGCGCGCGTCCCGGCCCGCGAGGTGCACCAGGTCACCCAACGGCTGCTCGCCATGACCAGCGCCCAGCGAGCCGCGCTCCCGGTGATGCATCCGGGCCGGGCCGACGTCATCGCCGCGGGCGCCCTGGTGCTCGACACGATCGTGCGGCGGCTCGCGGTCGACCAGGTCGTCGTGAGCGAGCACGACATCCTTGACGGCATCGCTTGGGGGCTGGTCGAACCGGTCGAGGGCGCCGCCTCGTGAGCGTCCTGCCCGGCAGCGGCTGGCCCGACGATCTCGCCACCCCCGCCACGCCGGTTGCCGACAATCCGGACGACGTCAGCCGGCTCGCCTCATCGACGTCCGACATCGATGAGTTGACCGCCAGGATTTCGGTGTGCCGCGCCTGCCCGCGATTGGTCGCCTGGCGCGAAGACGTGGCCCGGGTCAAGCGGCGCGCGTTCGCCGACCAGCCCTACTGGGGCCGCCCGGTACCCGGCTGGGGCGACCCCAAGGCGCGCATCATGCTGGTCGGCCTGGCGCCGGCCGCGCACGGCGGAAACCGCACCGGGCGCATCTTCACCGGCGACCGAAGCGGCGACTGGCTGTTCGCTGCGCTGCACCGGGCGGGCCTGGCCGCGCTGCCCACCAGCACGGAAGCCGGCGATGGGCAGCAGCTTTTCGGCGTCCGGGTGGTGTCTGCCGTGCGGTGCGCCCCGCCGGCGAACAAGCCGACCACCGCCGAGCGGGACGCCTGCCGGCCGTGGCTGGCCCGCGAGATCGACCTGCTCGCCGGCACGCTCAAGGTCGTCGTGGTGCTCGGCGGCTTCGGTTGGCAGGCGCTGCTGCCGGTACTCGCCGCGGCCGGATACGCGATCCCGCGCCCGGCGCCACGGTTCGGACACGGCGCCACCGTCTCGCTGCGCCGCGCGGACGTGCCCGGCAGCCTCGAGCTGATCGGCTGTTACCACCCCAGCCAGCAGAACACGTTCACCGGCCGGCTGACCGAGCAGATGCTCGACGACGTGTTCAGATTGGCCGTCCAAATCGCGGGATAGGGTCGGCGTTATGGCTGAGACCCGGCCCACGCGCCCGCACATTCTCGTTCTCGGCGGCGGCTACGTCGGCATGTACACGGCGTTGCGGCTGCAGAAGAACCTGCGTCGCGACGAGGCCACGGTGACCGTCATCGACCCCGTCTCGTACATGACCTACCAGCCGTTCCTGCCGGAAGCGGCGGCCGGCAACTTGGAACCGCGGCACGTCGTCGTTTCGCTGCGTCGGGTGCTGCCGCGCGCCCAGGTGCTCAACGGCCGGGTCACCCGCATCGACCACGCCCGGCGCGTCGTAACTTTTCTGCCGAACGCGGGCACCCAGATGGAGGTCTCCTACGACATCCTCGTGGTGGCGCTCGGTTCTATCGCCCGCACGTTGCCGATTCCGGGCTTGGCCGACGTCGGCATCGGCTTCAAGACCGTCGGGGAGGCGATTTTCCTGCGCAACCACGTGCTGGCCAAGCTCGACATCGCCGCCTCGACCACCGACCTACGGCTACGGCGTCGGGCGCTCACCTTCGTCTTCGTCGGCGGCGGCTACGCGGGGGTGGAGGCGTTCGCCGAACTCGAGGACATGGCCCGGGACGCCTGCGCGTCCTACGACGGCATCGAGCCGACCGACATGCGCTGGGTACTGGTCGAGGCGACCGACCGAATCCTGCCCGAGGTGAGCCGCGACATGGGCGAATACACGGTTCGCGAGCTGCGTGGCCGCGGGGTCGAAGTCCGGCTGAACACCAGGCTGAACTCGGCGGTGGACGGGCGGATCGTGCTGTCCGACGGCGAGGAGTTCGACGCCGACACATTGGTGTGGACCGCCGGCGTGAAACCCAACCCGGTGGTGGCCGAGTCCGACCTGCCGATCGACGAGAAGGGTCGCATCAGGTGCACCGAGTACCTGTCGGTCGTCGGCGCGGACGACGCGTGGGCGGCCGGCGACTGCGCGGCCGTGCCCGACGTCACCCGTCCGGGCACGTTCTGCGGCCCGAGCGCGCAACACGCGGTGCGGCAGGGAAAGCAGCTCGGCGACAACATCACCGCCGTGCTGCGCGGCGGAAAACCGGCGGAATACCGGCACTCCTACGCCGGATCGGTGGCCAGCCTCGGGCTGCACAAAGGCGTCGCGCAGATCTACGGCTTCAAGGTGCGCGGCTTTCCCGCGTGGTTCATGCACCGCACCTACCACGTGTCGCGGATGCCGACGTTCAACCGCAAGGTTCGGGTCATCGCGGACTGGAGCCTGGCGCTGTTCTTCCGTCGCGAAATCGTCTCCCTCGGCGCGTTGCAGAACCCGCGGGAAGAATTCGAGATGGCCGCCCGCCCACCGTTACCCAGCGGCTCCGCCGAGAAGCCGCGGCCACCACGCAAGACCGCCGCCCGGCGTCCGCCCAAGCGCACGGCGTCCTAGCGCGGGCCGCTCGGCCGCTCGGCGGCTGGTTTGTTAGACACTAACGGTGCTCTTCGCCGCGATTTGCCTAACAATCGGCGGTGATTGCGCGCCCCCGTAGCCCAACAGGCAGAGGCGAGCCCCTTAAAAGGGTTTCAGTGTCGGTTCGAATCCGACCGGGGGCACTTACCCGGCGGTGCCCGCCACCGCGTTCGCCGCGTGCAGCGATGCCACCGCTGCGTCGTAGTGCTCCGCCAGGTAGGTCTCGGCGATCTCGTCGCTGGTGGTGATCCACACTTCCTGCGTCGCCGCTAACTGGCGAAGCACCCTGTCCAGGTATTTCAGCCGGAACGGTTGGCCAAGGACGAACGGATGCACGCCGATCGCCATGACCTGGCCGGTGTGCTCGCCGGCGGCGACCAGCCCTTCGAGTTGATCCATGACCAGCCGGTAGAAATCCTCGCCGGAAAGGTTCCGGCCGACGCAAAGCACCGCGTCGTTGACCTCGATCGAGTAGGGCAACGAGATCATCCGGGCGCCCTTGACGTTGAGCGGGTAGGGCTGGTCATCGTTGCACCAGTCCAGGAGGTAGCTCAGCCCGAGCTCGGCCAGCAGACCCGGAGTAGCGAAGGTCTCGGTCAGCGCCGGGCCCAACCAGCCGTGCGGTTGCGTTCCCGTCGACTCGCGAAGAACGCGCACCATCTCGGCGAGATACTGGCGCTCCTCGTTGAGAGAGAAGCCCGTTTGCAGGATCGAATTGTTTTGCCCGTGTGCGAGCCAGGCCCACTTGCGTTCGTTGCCTGCTTCGATGATTTGCGGGTAGTGCCGGCACACGTCCGAGTTGAGCAAGACGCTCGCCGGGACACCATGCCGGTCGAGCGCGTCCATGATCCGCCACATGCCGACCCGGACGCCGTAGTCACGCCAGCCATAGTTGAGCGGGTCGGGCACCAGGTTCGCCGTGCTGGGGAACAGGCTGGTCGACGGCTTGTCGATCTGGTGGTACTCGACGTTCAAACCCAACCAGAACGCGACCTTCGCCTCGCCTGGCCACGACAGCACAGGCCGATCGACGACCGGCCAGTAGTCATACAAGGCGTTGTCCACGCTGGGTCCTTTGCTGTCGGACGTCGTCAACAACTGCTGGCGTGGCGCGACGGCGTGCGTTCAAATTCCGCGATGACATCGTCGATCGTGTCCACGTCCGCGTACTTCTGTTCGAGATCGAACAGCGCTTGGGCGTGTGCGGCCGCCGAGCGGTCGGCCACCGCCTCGCGTGCCACCACCGGGCGGAACCCGAACTGGATGGCATCGACCGCGGTGGCCCGCACGCACCCGCTGGTCGTGCAGCCGACGATGACAAGGGTGTCAACACCGGTGGAGACGAGTCGCGACAGCAAATCGGTGCCGAAGAACGCGCTCGCGTACTTCTTCATCACGACCGGCTCGTCGCTGGTGCGTGCGAGTCGAGCGTCGACCTGCACCTCGTGGGTGCCCGCGCGCAGGACCGCTAGTCCCTTGATCTTGCGCACCCACACCCCGGCGTCCTTCAGGTCGGCGTCGGAGTACCACAACGTGGTGAAATACCTCGGTACCCCGCACGTCCTGGCGGCGTCCAGCACGACGCGCGCGGCGTCGACCTCGCGGTCCATGGCCGCGCCCAACGGCGACGACGGGTCGGTGAACGCGTTGATGAGGTCGACGACGAGCAACGCCGGATGGTCCCCGAATCCCACGCGGCCGCCAAATCCGTGTGCCGCGAAGAATGCCTGGTCCCTCGCCAGGTCTGCGGCGTTCAACTGCGCGCGGAACGCCGCTTTTCGTGCTCCCGGACGATCGCGGTGGCGTACCCGTGCGGGAGCGCATGTTCATCGCTCAACCAGTTCACCCGCTCGTCCAGGCGGCTGAAACTCGGACCTTGCTCGATCTCGTGGAACCAGTCGGTCAACTCTCGCCCCGTGACCTTCGGGACCCTCTCCAGCAGGTTGCGGTGGGTGTCCTCGGAGTGATTCGGGCTCATGAGTCGGCCTCCCGGTGTGGCGACGTCAACGGTCCATGAAGGCAGCGTGCCTCAGTACCTTCGGGGGAGCAATACCCGGCGCGGGGTCAATCGCGTCTCCTCGCGGTACCGTGCCGCGCGTGGACGCTGCACATGCCGCTGCCGCCGCGCCGGCAGCGCTCACCGCGTTGGCCGCCGAACTTGACGCCATCGTCACGTCGTTGCGCACCATGCCGGCAGGGCGGCTGGCGGCGCGACTGCCCGGCCCGATCCCCACCAGGGCGGACGCCGGTCGGCTGCTCGCCCGCGTGCTCGCGGTCGCCGCCCAGGGCATCGAGCAGGCGGACGACGGCGGATCGCCGCGCTGGCGGGAGGTTCCGCGGCTGCCCGATCTGGCGGTCGGCGACCAGGTCAAGGTGCTCGCGTACGACCTGGCGCAGGCGCTGGCCGGCAACCCGTCGGGCGAGGTTTGGGCGCCGGACGGACGGGTGCCGCTTTCCGACGTCCTGCATGACGTGTCCGCAACCGCGAAGGAGGTGCGGCGGCTGATGTGACGCCACGGCTAGTCTCGCATTGTGGACGTTCACGACAGCCTGCTCGACCTCGTCGGCAACACCCCGCTGGTTCGGCTTAATCGGCTGGCGCCGCCCGGCGGGGCGCAGTTGGTCGCCAAGCTGGAACAGCTCAATCCGGGCGGTTCGGTGAAAGACCGCATCGCGTTGCGGATGGTCGAAACAGCGGAGGCCTCCGGCGCGCTTCGGCCGGGCGGCACCATCGTC
>DASVDW010000109.1:0-31775 GCA_036380925.1 Acidothermaceae bacterium | reverse complement strand
GGCCGGTTTTTGTCGGTGCCCGTCGATAGCTTTGATCCATGCTTTTGACGATGCCCACCGCCGAGGCGCCCGACGTTGACGGAGTCGACGTCGACCTCGACGCGCCAGCGGGGTCGTTCGTCAGTTGGGTGTTGGAGTTGCCGCCCGGCCCGGAGTCGATGGCGATGTTGTGCTCGCTGGACGCCGAGACGCTGCCGGCCGACGAACGGGTCTTGGTGTTGCAGGCGTGGGAGCGCCAGCACGCCTGGCTGTCCGCGCAGGTGCAAGCCGCTGTCGTTGCGGCGGCCGGCCCGGAGCCGACGACGGCCGATGACTGGGCCAAAGACGAGGTCGCCGCCGCGCTGCGGCTGTCGATCCGCTCCGCGCATAACAAGGTGCACCTGGCGCGGGTGCTGACCGAGGAGCTGCCCGGGGTGACGCGGCTGCTGGACGCCGGGGAGGTCACCTTTCGGCACGCGCTGGCCGCCGTCGAGTTGTGCGCGGGCCTGCCGCGCGACGCGGTCGCGAAGGTGGAGCAGCGGGTGCTGCCCAAAGCGCCCGACCAGTCCATCGCCCAGTTCCGCCGGTCCGTCCGCCGCGCGGTGCTCGCCGTCGCCCCTGAGCAGGCCGAGGAGGCGATGCAAGACGCCCTCGCCGACGACGTCGACGTCCGGGTGCACCCGCTGCCGAACGGGATGGCCGAGCTGGTGGCGACGCTGCCCGCACTCGAGGCCCGCGAGCTGTTCCTCGCCGTGAACACCCTGGCCAAGGCCCGCCACGCCGCCGCCGGCGGCAAACGAAGCGGGGTGCGGATCGGCCGCCGCCGCGTCGACGTGCTCGCCGCCCTGGCTCGCGCCGCGCTTTCCGACCGGACGCTGCCACGAACCCATGGCCGCCGCGCCGAGCTGCAGGTCGTCATCGACCTGCCCACCCTGCTGCGGCTGCAGAACAACCCCGCCGAGCTGGCCGGCCACGGCCCGATCCACCCCGAGGCGGCCCGGGCGCTGGCCGGCGACGCGGCCTGGCGGCGGCTGGTAATCGACCCGGTCACCGGTCACCTGCTCGACTACGGGGTCACCACCTACCGCCCGCCGCAAGCGCTCGTCGACTACATCACCGCCCGCGACCGCACCTGCTGCTTCCCCGGCTGCGAGAACCCCGCCTGCGGCTGCGACCTCGACCATGCCGTCAACCACCCCGTCGGCGCCACCTCCGCGATCAACTGCGGGCTGCTCTGCCGACGGCACCACCGGCTGAAAACGTTCCGGCCGTGGAAAATCAAACGCCATTCCGACGGCAGCGTCACCTGGCGAAGCGCAGCCGGGCTCCTCCACCACGTGCCACCCAAAGACCAGCGCGACCCATAGTTCGCCGCCCTGAATGCTTCAGGTAGAGCGCGATCATGGCGACCAAATAACGGGAAAGTCTGGTCGCAGGGTTGCGAGAGGAGCGCGGGTGAACGGCTTCGCCCTCGCGCGTCGTCGCACGCGCGTCCGTCAGCTGCGCGCTGCCGTCGACCGCGCGCTCGCCGGCGACCTCCAGGCCGCGCGGATCACGCCATCCGGCGACGACGATCTTGGGCAGCTGGAGCTCGGCGTCGCCGAGTTGGTCGATCGGCTGGTGAAGGTGGTCGCGACCGTGCGCCACGGCGCCGACCGGATGCGCGACGCCCGGCTGGCGGCCGCTGACGTCCACAAGCAGATGCTCGACGCCGCGGAGATGACCGCGGGCCAGGCCTACGACGTCGGTGTCACCGCGGCTGACGTCGCCGACGGCATCAACGTCGTCGCGTCGGCGACGGAAGAACTCAACACCACCATCAACGAAGTCGCGAACCACGCCACCGTGGCGGCCGACATCGCCGTCACCGCCGCCGGCCAAGGCGAGGTTGCCAACGCGTGCGTGCAAGACCTCACCGCCGCGTTGCGGCGGGTCGATGAGATCACCAACAGCATCACCGCCATCGCCAGCCGCACGCACTTGCTCGCGTTGAACGCGAAGATCGAGGCCCAGCGCGCAGGCGACGCCGGCCGGGGCTTCGCCGTCGTCGCGGCCGAGGTCAACGACTTGGCGCAGCAAACTGCGCGAGCGACCGAACAGGTGCGGTCGATCGTCACCGGCATCAACGACAGCTCCGGGCGCGCGTCAGCGACGATCGAGCAGATCACCGCCACCATGTCGAAGATCTGCGACAGCACGGCCTCCATCGCCGGCGCGGTCACCCAGCAGACGGCGACCACCCGTGAGATCGGCCGCGTGTCGGAGTCGGCGGCGGTTGGCGCCGCCGACATCTCGGGTCGGGTGTCGTCCGTGCACGACCGGGCGCGTGAGGTTGCTTACACCGGCGCGCAGAAGGACGCGGCTCGCAGCGAGGAGCTCGAACGCATTGAAGGGGCGCTTCGCGAGACCGTCAAGGGCCTCGACACCGGCTCCTACCAGGCCGCCATCGACACCGGCGAGGAGGCCGGCGTCGATCAAGCGACCCTGAACCGGCAGGGCACCGCGCAGGTCGGCAATGTGACGACGGTGCTCGACTACGTGGTCGGCGCCGGGCTCAACGAGTTCGACTACGTCGGCGCGTGGCTGCACGGCAGCGGCTACCAGACCGACATCGGAGGCGACGCCTACAGCAGCGTCGCGGGCGACGAGGTGCGACTCCGCTTCAACGGCAAGCAGATCCGGTTCTTCGGCTCTGTCGACAAGCAGCAGGGAATGGCCGAAGTCAGCGTCGACAACCAACCCGCCGACCTGGTCGATTTCTACTCCCCTACCCGTGCCGCCCACACGCTCCTGTGGAGCAGCCCCGAGCTCCCGCCGGGCGAGCACATCTTCCGGCTCGTCGTCTCACCGAGGAAGAATCCGCAGTCCCGCTATTTTTGGGCCAGCGTCGCGAAGGTGGAAATCGTCCACTGACGGTTCAGCGCCAGGGTGACGGCGGTCAGTGCCAGTCCGGATCCCGTCGAATTGGCCGCGTCGCGTAGTTGTCGCCTCGCTGTGGGTACGGGCTTGTCGTCGTCGACCGGCGCTCGTAGCGTGGCGCACTGCGGTAGTACAACTCCAAACCTGCGTTGAGAAGAAGGTCGAAGACTCCGACGAGCAGCAAGATGACGCCGGTCGTTTGCAGGTCAATGTGTTCGGTCTGCGCTGTGACGGCATAAGCGAGCACCGCTCCGGCAACGATGAACAGCAAGCTGCGGGTCAGCCAGGTAACCATGGCTTCGGTCTACCCGCCTCGCAGCGGGCAGAATCGACCGCAGATCGATCACCGGACGAAACCAGCGCGGACGACAGAAGTGTGAGGACGGCAATGGCAGCACGCAAAGTGGGTCGGGCAGCGAAACGGGGCCGTGATCGCCGAGGGAAGCTGCGCGGCGCTATCCGGCTGGCCAGTATCGGGTTAGCGGCGGCCGCCGTCACGAAGGAACTGCGCCGTCCGAAAAAGGAACGCACCTGGCAGGGCACGTTGGGCAAGATCCCCTACGACTTCCGCACCCCGTCGCCCAAGCGCGTCAAGCGCAGCCTGTGGGCGCCCGACGACCCCCACCTGTTCGTGCCGCGCGCGTTCGGCGTGGGCTGGTCGGTGAACTTTGCCAACGTCAAAGCTCGCGGCAAGGACCTCGTCAAGCAATACCGAGAGATCGCCGCAGGAACGCGACCTCGAGGCTGAGCAGGTTCGCGGCCACGCTCTCCTGCGTCGTCATATGCGTCACACCTGACAGCGGCAGCACGCTGTGCGGGCGCCCGGCAGCCAGCAGCGCCGTCGACAGCCGAAGGGTGTGCGCCGCGACCACGTTGTCGTCCGACAACCCGTGCACGATGAGCAGGGGGCGCGACAACGTCGCCGCGTCGTCAAGCAGCGAGCTGCGGTCATAGGCCGGCGCGGACGCGTCGACGCCGAGGTAGCGCTCGGTGTAGTAGGTGTCGTACAACCGCCAGTCGGTGACCGGCGCGCCCGCCACCGCGGCGTGAAACACATCCGGACGACGCAACACCGCCAGCGCCGCGAGGTAGCCCCCGAACGACCAGCCGCGGATCGCGACACGGGTGAGGTCGAGGTCGCGGTTCGCGGCGGCAAGGGCTTGCAGCGCCTCGACCTGGTCGTCGAGCACCGGCGTGGCGAGATCTCCTGCGATCGCGCGTTCCCACGCCGGACCGCGTCCCGGAGTTCCCCTGCCGTCGACGACCACGACGGCGAACCCCTGATCGGCCAGCCATTGCGACGTCAGATACGCGCCCCGCGAGGCGACCACGCGTTGCGCGTGCGGCCCGCCGTAGGGATCCATCAACACCGGCAGGCGGGCGGACCCGGGCACGTGATCGTGTGGCAGCACCAGCGCGGTGCGCAGCTGCCGATCGCCCTGTCTCGATATCGAGACACGCGGCTCGAACGGCGCTGGCTCGGCAAACGACTCGATGACGCCGATCTGCTTGCCGTTCTTGCGCACCACGGTCTCGACGCCGTCATGTTCGAGCGAAGCTCTCGTCACCACCAGCACGTCGCTCGCGCCGATGCCAGAATGCACACCGGACGACGTGGTCAGCGGCACGCACTCGCTGTAGTCAGGCCCGAACACCGCCCACACGTGTTGTTCGGTCGGCTCGGACGACGCGAGGAGCAGCACGTCACCGCCGTCGTTGACCGACGCGACGGCGCGCACCTGCAGTCCGACCGGTGTGACCGGTTCGTCGCCGATCAGCAACCGGCGGGTGTCGCCCATGTCCGCGGTGTAGACGAGGCGGCCGTCCGGCACGCGGTCGGGAACGCCGCTGACCAGCTCGAGCCAGTGCGGGTCGGTGTCTTCGCGCAGCAGCGTCGTGGCGCCCGACTCGACGTCCACCTCGACAACGCGGATTTTGCGTTGATCGCGCGACACGACTTGCACCAGCGGTCGGTGCCTGGGACGCCAGCGGACGTTCGCCAAATAGGGAAACTCGCTCCAGTCGGCGTCGACCCGCGTGCGCGCGCCGTCGAGCGTGACCAGCCAAAGCGTGACGTCGGCGTTCGCGGCGCCCGCCGCCGGATAGGCGACGACCGACGGCGTGCGCTCAGGATGCGCCGGGTCGCCGATGTGCCACCGCTGCACCTTGCGCTCGTCGACCCGGCACGCCAGCAGCGACTCGCCATCGGGCGCCCACCAAAAGCCGCGCTGCCGGTTCATCTCCTCGGCTGCGACGAACTCCGCGACGCCCCAGGAAACCCCGTCCTCGGCCACCAGCTCGCGGTCGTCGTCCTCAAGGTCGACGACCCGCAGCTCGCCATCGCAGGCGTACGCGACCCGCCGTCCGGTCGGGTCGAAGCGCGGGTCGAAAACCGGGGATCGCGCGGCCATCTCCCGCGCGCCGCTGGCCCCCAGGGAAGCGCGAAACAGCCGGCCGCCCGCGGCGAAGCAAGCTCGGGTGAAGGCCGCGTCGGTCGCGTAGCTCACGATGCCGCCGGCGTGCTCCCGGGCCCGCTCGCGGCGGGCCCGCTCGGCGTCCGGGATGTCGTCGACGTCGAGGAGCAGCCTCGGTGGTCCGGCGATCTCGATTTCGGCGCGGGCCTCGACGTCGTAAACCCACAGCGAAGTGGACCGGCTGAAGCCATCGGGCGAGCGAAGGAACGTGATCCGCGAGCCGTCCGACGCGACCGCGAAGCTGCGGGGACGGCCGAGCGTGAAGCGCGCGGTGCGCGCGTGCAACTCCGGGAAGCTCACCCGACCGATCCTGCCAGTACCGCCTAATACGCTGTGCGGCATGACCGATCGCAGCCTGTTGCTCGTGCACGCCCATCCCGACGACGAGTCCATCGGCACCGGGGCCACCATGGCCAAGTACGCCGCCGAGGGAGCGCGCGTCACCCTCGTCACCTGCACGCTAGGTGAGGAGGGCGAAGTCCTCGTCCCGGAACTTGAGCTGCTCGCCGCCGACAAGGCCGACCAGCTCGGCGGGTGGCGCATCCACGAGCTCGACGAAGCGTGCGCCGCGCTCGGTGTCGACGATCACCGCTTTCTCGGCGGAGCGGGGCGATATCGCGACTCCGGGATGATGGGCACCCCGGCCAACGACAACCCGCGCTGCTTTTGGCGGGCCGATCTCGACGAGGCGGCGGCCCATCTGATCGACGTCATCCGCGAGGTGCGGCCGCAGGTCGTCGTCACCTACGACGACTTCGGGGCGTATGGCCATCCCGATCACATCCAGGCGCACCGAGTCGCCACGCGAGCGGTCGAGCAAACTCTCGACATCGTCGCGAAGTTCTACTGGACGGGCATTCCGCGGTCGGTCATGCAGGCCGGCATCGACGCGCTGCGGGCGTCGGGTGACACCTCGTTCTTCGGTGACGTCGAGTCCGCCGACGACGTGCCGTTGGCCAAGCCGGACGACGTGATCACCACTGCCATCGACGCCCGGGATTTCCTTGACGCGAAGCTCGACGCGATGCGCGCGCACGCGACGCAGATCCAAGTTGACGGGCCGTTCTTCGCGCTGTCGAACAACGTCGGGCACAAGGCGTTCGGCCGCGAGCACTACATCTTGACGCGCGGCGAGCGCGGCCCCGGCGAGGGCGAGCACAACTGGGAAACCGACCTGTTCGCCGGCTTGTAGCCGTCAGCTGCGCCGGTCGTGCCAGCGCAGCACGCGCAGCGCGCGCAACGTGTTCCACCGACTGGGCAGGCCGTCGCTGTCCTCCAGTTGGAAATGCACCTCGCCCAGGTGGGTGTTTTCCAGCAGCCAGCTGCCGTCCGGCTGTTGCTTCGACCGCACCAGGTCAATCGCCTCGTCGATTCGATCGTCGGGCGGGTCGCCCGCCGCGCGGAAGTGCTCCAGCCCACGCAAGACGTCGTAGTGCCAGCGGGTCGGGAACGAGAATCGCAGCCACGCCGGCTTGACCACTTCGCCGGTGCTCAGCCGACGGAACAAACCCCGTCGCAGCAGGTACTCCTCGCCCCGACGGCGGGCCTCCCGGACCTGGGACGGCCCGCCGCTCGCCCGCTCGTAGGCCAGCAGCCCTTCGAGCACGCAGATCGTGGTGTCGAACGACGACCGCACTGAGCCGTTCTCGGTTTCGCAGTTCCACCCGCCGTCGTCCAGTTGCTCGTTGAGCAGGCGGGCGACCAGGGCTTCGACGTCCTGGCCGAAGTACGCGCCGAGCCCGACGGTGCGACCGTTGATGCACGGCTCGACCTCGCCCTCGAAAAACGGCTCGCCCGCGTACTCCCACTTGCAGTTGTCGCGAATCAGCGCGATCGTCTCGACCGCCTGCTCTGACGACGGGTCGAGCCCGAACTCGCGCAGGAGTTCTAGCGTGT
This sequence comes from Acidothermaceae bacterium, assembly GCA_036380925.1. Taxonomy (GTDB): domain Bacteria; phylum Actinomycetota; class Actinomycetes; order Acidothermales; family Acidothermaceae; genus JAICLV01. The sequence goes on along the minus strand of DASVDW010000109.1, from coordinate 24,507 downwards.
GCAGCGTCGACGTCCAGGGCTGGCCGGGGGCGTCGGCGCCGCGCGTTCGTCGTCCGGGCCCGGGAAAGCAGGCGCCACCCGCCCACTGACCGTCGTCGTCGCGCGCGGCGAGCAACCGCGCGCCCCAACCGGACGTGGCGACCCGAGCCCGCTCAGCGGCCACGACGTCGGTCGGGGCGTCGGCCAGATCGCGAAGCGCCTGCCAGCGGATCGCCGGGTCGGAGTCGAGCAACCAGTCGAGGCCGCGCATGACATCCGAACGTAGCGCTACGCGTGACGATGCCGTGGCGGGGACATCGGGAAGCGTGGGTGCTCGGTGGGTGGCTTGCGCCTGATGCGCGGCAACGCGCGGGCGACCCCAACCGCCGCGGCGAGCACCAGCAGGCCGGTGAGCGCGAGCGCGCTCGGCAACCCAAGGCGGTCGCCCAGGTAGTACGCGACCGCGCCGGTCACGTAGCCGAGCATCGCGATCGCCCCGAACGCCAACGCCGGCGTGAATCGCGCGTACACCGCGACCGCCATCACCACGGCGGCGGTGCCGATGCCAAGGGTGAACAGCGCCCACGTCAAACCGATCGCGGACGGCGCGATCAGCGCGACCGCCATGCCAAGGGCCACCGCCGCCCACCACGGTTCGAGGCGGCGAGACCAGCCGGCGAGCGCCCACCCGACAGCGATGATCCACAGCGTGATTCCAAAGATCCCGGACGTCGGGCTGTCCACGACGAAGTTGATGACCGCCGAGGCGCTCAGCAGCACTCCACCGAACATCACGAGTTGCTGGACCGCGTGCCGGCTCAGCCACCACAACGCCACGGCGTACGCGGTGGCGCTTGTCGTCACGGTCAAGAAGATGGTCTTTCCCGCGGTGTCGGCCATGTGGTTCAGCACCGCCGCACCACCGGCGAACGCCGCGACCGAGATCGCCCATGTGATCGCGGACAGCCGCCGAAACGCTGGTTCGGTTGACGTCTTGGTCAGCCAACCGGCGGCGAAGAACACCACGACCGCGACCCCGAGCATGGCCAACCTGGTGCCATCCGCGATGTCCCGCCAGTTCTGGCCGAGCGCGGCGATCCCGCCGGCCAACACCAGAATCGCGCCGATGTAACCGACCGCTTCGGTGAGCAGCGACACCCGCCGGGGCGGCCCATCTGCCGGTTGCGCGTCAGCCGTCGCCGCGCGCACCCACCAGCCGACGCCTGCGATCAACGCGATGAGAAGCAACAGTCCGATCGATGCGCCGAACATGGTGATCACCCGGTCTCAAAATCACCCCGCACACCGCATCTTCAGTGTGAACCGGCGGCCTAGCCGCCGGTAGGGACCGAGGGCCCGATCGGCCATTTGGGTGAAGACCGCTACTCACAGTAGCCAGATGCCGGAGCGCGCTGGGAGACTCGCAGGCAGACAGCAACGCGCGGTAAGCCCCGACCGTCCTTGACGTCATCGGCAGCTGCGGCGCCCACCTTGAGCCCAAAGAGGGGGGATTTTCGTGGAGGGTCGCGTCAAGGACGACGCCCAGGGGCGAACCGCCAACGCGTTCGATCAACTCGCCAGCGTCGCGACCGGCAAGGTGCTGAACGCGGGCATCGCGGACGTCGGGAAACACCGCGAGCGGTTGCGGCGTCGTCGGTTGTGGCGGCTTGCCATCGTGCTCGCCGTCCCCACCGCATGGCTGTGGTACCGCAACCTCACGCACAACCCGGTCAAGTTCGGGCTTCCTGAGATCAACTGGCTGCTGATCACGCCGATCCTGTTCTTCGTGTTGCTCGGCGTCGCGATGGTCGTGTACTTCGTGGCGCTCGGCCGCTCGCCCCACCAGGTCGTGCGCCCCGAGCAGATCGACGTCCGGCTGTCCGACGTCGTCGGAATCGACATCGTCAAGGCCGAAGTCGTCCGCTCGCTGAACCTGTTCTTGGCGCACAAGACCTTCGCCCGTGAGATGGGGGGCCGGCCGCGACGCGGGTTGCTCTTCGACGGCCCGCCCGGAACCGGCAAGACCTACACGGCGAAGGCGATCGCCGCCGAGGCGAATGTGCCGTTCCTGTTCGCGACCGCCACGTCGTTCCAGTCCAGCTTCCAAGGCGCCACACAGCGCAAGGTGCGGTCGTACTTCCGCGCGTTGCGCGCGCTCGCTCGCAAAGAGGGCGGCGCCATCGGCTTCATCGACGAGTTCGACGCGCTTGGTGGCGCGCGCTCCGGGGTGGCCGCGTTCGCGGCGGAGGACTCGCCTGGTCGGGCGCACAACTGCGGTGGTCTTGAAGGGTTGGCGATCGCGTCGGCGGTCGCCAACCCCTTGCAGCAGACGCCTTTCGTCGGCAGTGGCGACCTCGGCATGGCCGTGCAAGAGCTGCTGGTGCAGTTGCAGTCGTTCGACCAGCCGACTCCCGGTCAGCGAGCCATCGGCAAGGTCGTCGACGCGGTCAACCTGCTGATGCCGGCGAACCACCAGCTCAGAAAGCCGGCGCTCAAGCCGTCCAACATCATGCTCATCGCGTCGACCAACCGACCCGACGCGCTCGACCCGGCGTTGCTTCGGCCGGGCCGCTTCGACCAGCGGCTGACCTTCGACCGGCCCGACAAATCCGGACGACGCGAGCTCATCGACCACTTCCTCGCCCGCAAAGCGCACGTCGCCGAGCTTGACGACTCCGAACGGCGCGACGCGCTCGCCGCGGTCACGCAGGGCTACAGCCCGGCGATGCTGGAAGGACTGTTCGATGAAGCGCTGATCAACGCGGTGCAAGACGCGCGGCGCGCGATGACCTGGCTCGACGTCGAGCAGGCCCGGCTCGACTCGGAGATCGGCCTTGGCCAGCCGGTGCACTACACCGACCACGAGGCGAAGCTGATCGCAACGCATGAGGCGGGCCACGCGACCGTCGCCTGGTTGGTGGCGCCCGAGCGCCGGCTCGAGGTGCTGAGCATCATCAAGCGGCGCAGCGCGCTCGGCTTGCTCGCGCATGGTGACCGGGAGGATGTCTACACCCGCTCCCGCTCCGAGATGCTGGCGATGATCCAGATCGCGATGGGCGGGCAGTCGGCGGAGGAGATCTTCTTCGGCGACGTGTCGACCGGACCGGCCGGCGACCTGGCGGCCGCGACCAACACAGCGGCGCAGATGGTCGGCGCGGCCGGCATGAAGGACAGCCTGGTTTCCCTTGCCGCGGTGCAAAACAGCGGGTTCTCCGACACCAACATCGTCGGGCGCGTGTTGGCCGACCGCGACGGGCGCGTCGCGGTCGAAGACGTGCTGCAGGAGCAGAAGGTCAAGGCCAGAGGACTTCTTGAGTCGAATCGGCATCTGGTCGAGGCGTTGCGCGACGCGCTGCTGGAGCGGCACGAGCTGATCGGTCATGAGATCACCGACGTCTTGGAGGCCGCGGCCGGCGCGCCAGCCGCGGCAGCCGCGCCGAAAGTGATCGATCTGCGTGATCACGCCGACGAGGTTGTGGGTACGGCTGGCGTGTGACGGTTAATCGCCTGTGGCTGGTGCGGCATGGCCAAAGCGAGGGCAATGTCGCCGACCAGCTCGCGATCAGCCGCGGGTCGCCGACGATCGACATCGACGTCCGCGATCCCGACGTTCCGCTGTCTGAGGTAGGGCGTCGGCAGGCGGTGGCCATCGGCCGCCGCCTGGCCGCTGAGCCGCCCGAGCGTCGTCCGACTCATGTCGTGTCGTCGCCGTTCGAGCGGGCCTACGCCACCGCCCGAATCGCGCTGGCCAAGGCCGAACTCGAGCTGCCGATCGAACGCGACGAGCGGGTGCGCGAGCGCGACCTTGGACTGTTCGACGGCTTGACGGCGATCGGCATCCGCGAGCGCTATCCCGAGGAGGCGGCGCGCCGCGCGAAGCTCGGGAAGTTCTACTACCGTCCCCCGCACGGCGAGAGCTGGGCCGACGTCGCGTCTCGCGTGCGCGGGTGGTTGGCCGAGCTGCGCAACACCTCGCAGCCGGTGCGCGCGGTGGTGTTCTCCCACCAGGCGGTGCTTTTCGTCATGCGCTATGTCGTGGAAAGGCTCACCGAGCAGGAAATTCTGCAGATCGATCGGACGACGCGGTTCCACAACGGCGGCGTCACGTTGTACGAGCGCGCCCCTGACGGACAGCTGTGCCTCATCGAGCACGACGCGGTTGATCACCTTCACGAGCATGGAGCGCCCGCGACTGCGGGACATGACACTCATGTCGACGTCTAACCGAACCGTCACTTCGGGTCTCTTGCGCTCATGGCCGCTGCCCCCGGCCGAGGGCGGCAAGAACGAACGCGGGCGGGTGCTGATCGTGGGCGGTTCTCGCGAGACGGTCGGCGCGGTGCTGCTCTCCGCAGAGGCCGCACTGCGGGTGGGCGCCGGCAAACTCCAAGTGGCGACGGTGGAATCTCGGGCCGCTGAGCTCGGCGTCGCGTTGCCGGAGGCGCTGGTGCGCTCGCTGCCCGAGACGACGGCCGGCCATGTGGCACCGGCGTCGTCCGGCTTGCTTGACGATTTGGTGGCGGACGCGGACGCGGTCGTGATCGGGCCTGGCCTGATGGGCCCGCGGTGCGCACGGGAGCTGGTCGAGCGGGTGCTGCCGCGTGTCAAGGGCCGTGTCGTCCTCGACGCCCTTGCGCTCTCCTTCGTGACGCTGGGACACCCGCTGCGGGTCTGCGCGCCGCCCGCGGTGCTCACGCCGAACCTGTCGGAGCTCGGCCGGCTCGTGGGCTCGGACGACGTGGACCCCGTGGCGGACGCCGTGCGGGTCGCGCGCGGCACCGGCGCGGTGGTGCACGGCGGCGGCGAGTTGTCGGTCACCGCGGCGCCGGACGGGCGATGCTGGATCGACGATCACGGCAACAGCGGGTTGGGCGTCTCCGGATCCGGCGACGTCCTCGCCGGCGCGGTCGGTGGTCTGCTGGCGCGCGGCGCCGACCCCGCGCAAGCTGCGGTGTGGGCCGCGCGACTGCACGCGGAGGCCGGAAATCGGCTTTCCGCAGCCGTCGGACCGGTCGGCTTCTTGGCCAGGGAGATCGCCTCCGAGCTGGCCGCGGCGCTGCGGCAACTGGGCTGAAACAGCCTGCGATCACGGTTAATTAGGCCGGTTCGGGGGAGTAGCGACGGCATGTTAGCCGTTCGCTGGATGGGCCCTCGCAAGGTCAGCGTCGACCAGGTTCCCGACCCGAAGATCGAAGCGCCGACCGACGCTGTCATCAAGGTCACGGCGACCGGAATCTGCGGGTCAGACCTGCACTTGTACGACCACGGCGCGACCCTTGCGATGAAGCCCGGCGACATCGTCGGCCACGAGGCGATGGGCGTCGTCGAGGAAGTCGGCTCCGAGGTGTCGCACATCGCGCCGGGTGACACCGTGGTCGTCCCGTTCAACATCTCGTGCGGGCATTGCTTCATGTGCTCGCGCGGCTTGTACAGCCAATGCGAAGAGACCCAGAATCTCCGCGGTCGCAAAGGAGCGTCGCTGTTCGGGTACACACATCTGTACGGCGGCGTCGCAGGAGGGCAGGCCCAGTATCTGCGGGTCCCGATGGCGCACTTCGGCCCGATCCGGGTTGACGAATCCATACCGGAGCTGGCCGCGGTCTTGCTCACCGACGTGCTGCCCACCTCGTGGCAGGCGGTGAGGTACGCCGACGTCGAACCTGGCTCCACCGTCGTGGTCTACGGGCTGGGCCCGATCGGGCAGATGTCGTCGCGCATCGCGCTGCATCACGGAGCCGGCCGGGTGATCGGCGTCGACATCGTGGCCGAGCGGCTGCAAATGGCGGCGCGGCACGGGGTCGAGCCGTTGGACGCGACGCAGTTCGACTCAGCCGGCGACGTGGTCGCCGCCGTGCAGCAGTTGACCAAAGGCAGGGGTGCCGACTCCGTCATCGACGCGGTCGGCATGGACGCGGCGGGCTCTGTGCCTGACCGGGTTCTGCAGACGCTGAAGATGCAGCCCGATCGGCTGATCGGGCTGCGTCAGGCCCTGGGCTCGTGCCGACGCGGCGGCACCGTGTCGGTCGTTGGTGTCTACAGCATGTGGTTCCCGAACTTCCCGCTCGGAGATCTGTTCGACAAGCAGATCACCTTGCGCTGGGGGCAAGCCAACGTGCGCCAGTGGACCGCGGACATCATCGAGGTGTTGCGTAACGGAGATCCGTGGGACGCCGCCGGCCTGGTCACCAACCAGGCGCCGCTGGAGTCGGCGCCGCAGATGTACGAGGCCTTCAAGCGAAAGGAAGCCGGCGTGGTGAAGGTGGTGTTGCGGCCATGAGAGTCGTCGTCGTCGGCGCCACCGGGAACGTCGGGATCGCTTTGCTGCGCGCGTTGAAGGACCGACCGGAGGTCGATCACGTCGTCGGCCTGGCACGTCGGCCACCGGGAAAGGACGAGGCGGCCGATTACGGATACGGCGGCAAGGTGAGCTGGCACGCCGCCGACCTGACCTCTGACGAACTCGGCCCCGCGTTTGAAGGCGCGGACGCGGTCGTCCACCTGGCGTGGCAGATCCAACCAGCGCGCCGGCGCAATCAACTTCATCTGACCAACGTGCACGGCAGCCGTCGGGTGTTCGACGCCGTGCTGGCGAGTGGCGCGCAGGCACTTGTGCACGCGTCATCGGTCGGCGTCTACGCCCCTGGGCCAAAGGACCACGCCGTCGATGAGAACTGGCCGCACACCGGGATCGCGTCGTCGTCGTACTCGCGCGACAAAGCGACGGTCGAGGCGATGCTGGACAGGTTGGAGGCGTCCCACCCGACGTTGCGGGTGGTGCGACTTCGTCCTGGGCTCATCTTCCAACGCGACGCGGGCACCGAGATCGCGCGATACTTCCTCGGCCCCCTAGTGCCGCGATCCGTGGTGCGCCCGCGTTGGATGCCGATCATTCCGCTGCCCGCGGCGTTTCGCTTCCAGGCTGTCCACACGGAGGACGTCGCGCAGGCGTATGTCGCCGCGCTGCTGCGCGAGGTTCGAGGCGCGTTCAACATCGCCGCGGACCCCGTGCTCGACACGAGCGAGTTGGCGAGGCTGTTCCACGCGCGTCCGGTGCACGCCCCACTGCGCGCCGTCCGCGCGTTGGCGAGCGCCACGTACGCGCTGGGCTTGCAGCCGACCGACGCCGGCTGGGTCGACATGGCGGCGCTCACGCCGCTGATGGACACCACCCGTGCCCGCCAGGAGCTCGATTGGCAGCCGCGGATGTCCGCCGACGCCGCGCTGCTCGACCTCACCGAAGGCATCCACGACAAGGCGACCGGACCGACGCCGGCGCTTCGTTAGCCGCTGGCGCGGTCGAGCCGTTCGCGCTGCGGCCGCACGGTGTGCTCCGGGTCGTTGGCCGACACCATGCCCGCCTCGAAGATGGCGAACCGGCTGAGGGCCGAGCCGGCGAGCAGCGCCAGCCCGCTCACCACCGCGGCGGCGCGGCTGCGTCGTCCGAGCAGAACGCTCCCGGCCGCCCCGGCCGCGGTCAGGGCCTCCGACAGCTTGAACCGGGCTCCGCTCTTGCCGCTCTGGTAAGGCTCCGACAGCGGCTCGGGCAGCCGCCGAGTGAGCAGCTGAGAGGCGGCCAACTCAAGCGCCGCCCCGAACAGGGCGGTGCGGCGGGCCGGTCCGGCCTCTGCCACCGGCGCGGCGAGGATGCCAAGCCCACCGGCCGCGGTGGCGCCTGAACCGACGAACACGAAGGGCATCTCGCGGTACGCCTCGTGCCACGATGGGACGGCGGTGTTGCACATGAGCGCCGCGGTGTACGACGCCACGAACGGTCCGATGGCGGCCGCGGCGCCGGTGGCCACCGCTCCGAGGCCTTTCATCCGGCCGGTGACCGCGCTGAACGCGGCGGCGCCGGCGGCCGGCCCGTAGCCGGCGAGCGCCCACGAGCCGACGCTCATCGGCGAGGTGGGCTTGAACACCCGCAGCATGTTGACAAAGCGCGACGGCTTGCCGAGGTCGTGCACCAGCCCGACCATGCCCAAGCTGATGGAGGCCAACGCCCCGACCTTGCTTGCCTTCGCCAACGCGGGCCGCCCGGTCGCGCTCGCGCATGCGCCGATCACGGACGATGCGCCGGAAAGCCCTCCGAGGAAGAAGTAGCCGGCGATGTCAGGGGCCTTCCACACCGGTGCGTTGAGCACGGGTTTGCCGTAATACGAGGAGAACTTCGCCTCCGGCACCATCGATCGCTCGCCACGCCGCCGGTGCGACGGACGCGCTCCGTCGTGGCGGCCGGCGACCACTCCCACCATCGCGTCGCGGCCCGGCTTGGCGCCTCGGATGCCGTCCTTCGTGACGTCAGATGTGCTCATGACCGCCGCCCTCCCGCAAACGCCGCCGCCACGCCGACCGCCAGGGTGAGCGCGGCCGCGCCGACGTGCTTCCACATCGACGGCAGGTCGCGCGTCGTCACCACCGGATCGGGTGGCAGTCCGTAGACCTCGGGCTCGTCGAGCAGCAGGAAGAACGCGCCGTCGCCACCGACCCCGTCGTTCGGATCGTGCCCGTACAGCCGCGCGTCGGTAACCCCCGCTTCATGCAGGCTCGCCACGCGCGCCGCGGCGCGCTCGCGCAACTCGTCCAGCGGTCCGAACTGAATGGAGTCGGTCGGGCACGCCTTCGCGCACGCCGGCTCCATGCCCACCTGCAGACGGTCGTAGCACAGCGTGCATTTCCACGCCCGACCGTCGTCCTGGCGTTGGTCGATGACGCCGTACGGGCAAGCCGGGATGCAGTAGCCGCAGCCGTTGCACACGTCCTCCTGGACGACCACGGTGCCGAACTCCGTGCGGAACAAGGCGCCGGTAGGGCAGACGTCGAGGCAGGCCGCGTGCGTGCAGTGCTTGCACACGTCGCTGGCCATGAGCCAGCGCAGGTCGCCGCTCGCCTCGTCGATTGCGGGCGCCCCGGCGTCCTGGTGTTGAACACCGGCGATCTGGCCGGCGATCGGCTTGCGCTGCTCGATGAAGGCCACATGCCGCCACGTGTCGGCGCCCAGCCCAACCGTGTTGTCATACGACATGCCGGTGAAGTTGAGGCCGTCCTCGGGAATGTGGTTCCACTCTTTGCAGGCGACCTCGCAGGCCTTGCAGCCGATGCACACCGAGGTGTCGGTGAAGAATCCCATCCGCGGCGGGTGGTCGCTGTGGCCGCTGATCGCCGCGGGATCGGTGTCGCCGGCCAGCAGGCTCGACAGCAGGTTGTCGCTTGCCACGTCACACCTCGGTTCCGGTTGTCTCGGTGATGCCGGCTCGACGTTGGTAGTCCTCGACCAGGCGCACCAGGTCAGGACCGCGCGGCCGTCGGCCAGGCCGGATGTCACAAGTGAACGCCTTCACCTCTTGGATGTGAACATTCGGGTCGAGAGACAGGTGGGCCAGCTCGTTCGCCGAGTCGCCTCTCGCGTAGCCGTTGCCACCCCAGTGGTAAGGGAGTCCGACCTGGTGCAGCGTGCGGCCCTGCACCGTCAGCGGTGTCATGCGCTCGGTGACGACCACCCTCGCCTCTATCGCGCTGCGAGCGGTGATGACGGTCGCCCAGCCGCCGTGCTCGAGACCGCGCAACGCCGCCAGCTCGGGCGACACCTCGCAGAACATCTCGGGTTGCAGCTCGGCCAGGTACGGGACGAACCGGCTCATGCCGCCGGCCGTGTGGTGCTCGGTCAACCGGTAGGTCGTCGTGACGAACGGGTAGACGTCGGCGCCCGGCGAGTCGTCGCTGGGGTGGTACCGGTTGTGCTTGCGAGGCGGCAACACCTGCCGCACCGGATTGCGCTGCTGGCTGTAGAGCGGGTTGGTGAACGGTGACTCCTGCGGCTCGTAATGGGTCGGCAGCGGCCCGTCGGTGAGCCCGACCGGCACGAACAGCCAACCTTTGCCGTCCGCCTGCATGACGAAGGGGTCGACGCCCGATAGCGCCTCGGCGGCCTTCGCGCCCGCCGGTGGTCGGTGCCACGGCGACTTCGACGCCGCGAAGTCCGGGATGTCGTGGCCGGCCCACATCGCCTTTTCGTCGTCCCACCACACCAGCGCCTTGCGCTCGCTCCACGGCTTCCCATCGGGATCCGCCGACGCGCGGTTGTAGAGCACGCGGCGGTTCGCCGGCCAGGCCCAGCCCCATTCGTTGGCGATCCAGTTCTGCTCGCTCGCCGGCTTGCGGCGTGCCGCTTGGTTGACGCCGTCAGCGTAGACGCCGCAGTAGATCCAGCAGCCGCACGCGGTGGAGCCGTCCGCGTTGAGCTGTTCGTACGACGCCAGCGGCTGGCCTTCGGCGTCCCAGCCGTTGATTTCGGCCAGCACCGCCTCGGCGCTGGGCTCGGCGATCGAACCTTCGACCGGGTAGTCCCACGTGAGGTCGAGGATCGGGCGGTCCATCTCGTCGGTGGACCCAGCGAGCTTCTCCCGGATGATCCGGCCGAGGTGGTACATGAACCAAAGCTCGCTGCGCGCGTCGCCCTTCGGCTCGATCGCCATGTGGTGCCACTGCAGCATGCGCTGAGTGTTGGTGAAACTGCCGTTCTTCTCGGTGTGCGCGGCGGCGGGGAAGAAGAACACCTCGGTGCCGATGTCCTCGGTGCGCAGCTCGCCGGTCTCGATCTCCGGGCCGTCTTTCCACCAGGTCGCCGACTCGATGAGCGAGAAATCGCGGACGACGAGCCAGTCGAGATTGGCCATGCCGAGCCGTTGCATCTTGTTGTTCGCCGATCCGACGGCGGGGTTCTCGCCGAGCAGGAAGTAGCCTTTGCATTTCCCGTCGATTTGTTCCTGCACCGTTTCGTACGTGCTGTGGCTTCCGGTCAAGCGCGGCAGGTAGTCGAAGCAGAAGTCGTTCTCGGGGGTTGCCGCGGCGCCCCAGTACGCCTTCATCAGGCTCACCATGTAGTCGCGCATGTTGCCCCAGTAGCCCTTTTCCGTCGACTCTCCGGCGATGAAGGTGTCGAGGTTCTCGTCTTTGTGCGCATGCGGCATGGGGATGTAGCCAGGCAGCAGGTTGAACAACGTTGGGATGTCGGTCGAGCCCTGGATCGACGCGTGCCCGCGCAGCGCCATGATCCCGCCGCCAGGCCTGCCCATGTTGCCAAGCAACAGCTGCAACACCGCTGCCGCGCGGATGTATTGAACGCCGACCGTGTGCTGCGTCCACCCGACCGCGTACACGAACGCCGACGTCCGATCGCGCGTGGAGTTGGCGGTCAGCGTCTCGCAGACCTTCAGGAACAGTTCCTGCGGAACACCGCACACGTCTTCGACCAGCTGAGGGGTGTAACGCGCGTAGTGCCGCTTCACCACCTGGAACACGCAACGCGGATGCTGCAGCGTCTCATCGCGCTCCGGCTCACCGCCACCGATGCGACTGCCGCCGGAACCGGTGCTCTCGCCCCTCGCGGTCAGGTGGCGCCCGTCGGCGCCTCCGCCGCCACCACCTGGCTGGTCCTCGTACGCCTGGTCGCGCTGCCCGGAGGCCGCCTGCACCTCGGTGCCCTCGTACTGCCAGCTGTGGAAGTCGTACTTGCGCTGGTCAGGGTCGAACCCGCTGAACAGCCCGTCGAGGTCCTCGGTGTCGCGGAACTCCTCGCGCAGGATGGCGGGCGCGTTCGTGTAAGCGACCACGTAGTCGTGGAAGTACTTGTCGTGCTCGAAGACGTAGTTGATGAGGCCGCCGAGGAACGCGATGTCGCTGCCGGCGCGCAACGGCACGTGAATGTCGGCGAGCGCGCTGGTGCGGGTGTAGCGGGGATCGACGTGGATGAGCGTCGCGCCGCGCGCCTTGGCCTCCATCACCCATTGGAATCCAACCGGATGGCACTCGGCCATGTTGGAGCCCTCGATGATGATGCAGTCGGAGTTTTGCAGCTCCTGCTGGAAAGTCGTGGCGCCGCCGCGGCCGAACGAAGTGCCCAAACTGGGCACGGTGGAGGAGTGTCAAACGCGCGCCTGGTTCTCGATCTGGATGGCGCCAAGCGCGGTGAACAGTTTCTTGATGAGGTAGTTCTCTTCGTTGTCCAGCGTCGCGCCACCGAGGCTGGCGAACCCCATCGTCCGCCGCACCCGCTTGTCTTCGACCTCCCACTGCCAGCCTTGGCGTCGGGCGTCGAGCACCCGGTCGGCGACCATGTCCATCGCGGTGTCCAGGTCGAGCTCTTCCCAATCGCGCGCGTGGGGCCGCCGGTGCAGCACCTTGTGCAGCCGCGACGACCCCGTCGTCAGTTGGAGGGTGGCCGAGCCCTTCGGGCACAGCCGCCCACGGCTGACCGGGGAGTCGGGATCCCCTTCGATGTGGGTGACCTGGTTGTTCTCCACGTAGACGTTCTGACCGCACCCGACGGCGCAGTACGGGCAAATTGACTTGACGACCTTGTCGGCGGTCTTGACCCGCGGCGTGAGGTTCTTCGTCGTCCGGCTCGTCACCGCCTTGCCACGGCCGAGCGGGTCGCCGGACGGGAGTTGTCGCAACGTCGGCCAATCGGCGATCCAGCTGCGCACGCCCACGTCAGGACTCCTCTTCTTTGTCGTCTTTGCGCTTGGCCCCTGCGGGTTTCGCGGCCGCGCCGGACTTACGTGGCGCCGGTGAACGCGCTCGGGTTGACGGGTGGCTTTCCGCCGAGCGGAACTTCCGGCCGAGCTTCGCCCGCTGGTCCTTAGGGACGGCGTCGCGAAAGGCGAGCAGCACCTGCTCCTCGAACGACGTGTGTTTGCGCAGTCGCAGCACGAGTTGCTCGACGAGGTCGTCGAACTCGTCGGAGTCCGCGTCGCTGCGCGCTAGCGCCGTCAACGTCTCGGTCGCTGCTTGCTCTTGCTGGGCTCCGCGTTCTGCCAGGCCGTCGCCGTCGGGCACATGCTTGCGAACAGCCGGCCAAAACAGCTCCTCTTCGGCGGACTCATGCTTCGACAGCGACGTCGCGATCAGGTCGACGATCGACTCCCGCCGCTGGATCTGCGCGGCCGAACCGCCCTTTTTGTGGCCGGGGATGGCGGACAGCTGTTGGACCAGCGCGGTGACCCGGTTGTGGTCGCGGGTGATCACGCTCGCGATGTCGTGGTCCTCGTCCTCGCCTTCCGGCGGCCCGGGTTCCGCGTTGCGCGTTGCGGCGGCGGCTCGCATCTGCGGGTCCGCCGCCACCCGCTGCTTGATCCACGAGATGACCCGCTCGTCGCGCCGCGGGTCTGCTGGCTCGGCGTCGTTCGCCAGCTGTTGCGTGCTCCCGGGCAGGAAGCCGGGCCCCCGTTGCTCGTCGGCGGTGAGCGTGTCACCGCTGTCCGCCGGCAGGCCGGTCGCGATCATGTAGGCGAGCCCCGGGCCGATCCCCAGCCGGCTTGCGGCCGCGTCGTAGTCGAGGCCGGCGTCAATCAGCCGCAACACCTGCTCACGGGTGACCATGCCTGGTTTGCTGTCCCGCCGTCCGATGGCTAAACGTCTGTTCGGACGGGCAGGTGGCGACCATGCCCCATATCGGGTCGGACGACGAGACGGCGTTGGTCGCGCTGCTGCGTGACTGGGAAGTGCGCGCGCGTCGATTGCTTGCTGACGTCGAGCCACGGGAACATCCGGAGGGCGTCCTCTCAACGAGGGACTTGATCCGGCGCGCGGAGGCGTTGCGCCGTCTGCGGTGGTTCATGATGCCGCGCGAGACCCAGAAGGTCTGTCACCTTTGGCCTGCGTTGCGCCGCCACCTCGGCGCTCAGCCGGTCGAGACGCTGCGCGAACGCAAGGTCGGCTTCGAGCGGCTCTTCATCGAACTGCGGTGGGCGGACGAGCGTTCGCGGGCGTTCGACACCACGTTGGTGTCCTTGGTCACCGAGGTCGAGGAGTACCTGCGGTGTGAAGAGTTGATGTTGCCGGACGTCGCGAGCAAGGTGCCCGCCGCGGAGCGGGAGGCGATCGCGCGGCGAATGAGCATCGGCCGCGGCTGGTATCCCGTCCAACCGCATCCCGACGTGCCTGCGCGGCCGCGGCTGGCGACCGCGGTGAAGCCGATCGCCGCGGTGTTCGACCGGTTGCGCGACGCGCTCACCACGGCGCCGGGCTGAACCCGGCGGTTCGATCGGCCGGCGTTGGGGCAGATGCACACAAGATCAATCGGTCCCGTTCCGGAGGGGCGAGTCGTGCTGGAGTTGGCGCTGTGGTGGGCGCTGATGGTCGGCGTCTGGGACCTCACGTTGTCAGGCACCACGTTGCCCGACATCTGCGCCGCGATCGGCGCGGGCTTCGTCTCCGCGGTGGGCGCGCGCGTTGCTCGCCGGTCGACCGGCGGACGGTGGGCGCCGCGGCTGCGCTGGTTGCGGTGGCTGCCGGTCGTTGTCGCGAACGCCGTGGCGGACGCGGTCCGCGTCTTCGCGTTGGCCGCGCGGCACGTCGTCCGCCGAGACGTCGACGCGGATTTCGGTGAGGTGCCGTTACGGCGGCAGCCGGATCGCGCGGCGGACCTGCATCGAGCGCTCGCCACGCTCGCGATCACCAGCACGCCGGGTTCGGTGATCTACGACGAGGACGTCCAGGGCAATCGCCTCCTCAAGCATCAGTTGGTGAGCGGACCGCCGGATCTCGAAGGGACGGTGGGCAAATGAACGGCACGACGCCGTGGTACCTCGCAAGCGTGATCTTGCTGATCGGATCCATGCTGCCCGCGATGCTGTTGGCATCCCGACACGGTCCGGTCGACCGGTTGGTCGGACTTTCTCTCGGTGGGTCGGTCGCCGTGCTCACCGGGTTGGTGCTCACCCAGGCCTATGGCCAGTCGTCCTATCTCATCGTGCCGTTCGTGCTCGCGGTGCTCGCGGTCACCGGGGTGCTCGTTTACACGCGGCTGCTGGGTCCGCGGTGACCATGCAAACGTCCGCGCAGGTCTTGTTGTTCATCGGCGTCGCGGTGATCGTCGCCTCATCGTGGGCGGCGCTGTGGTTGCGGGGGGTCTTGGTGCGGCTGCACTATCTGTCGCCGGTCACCACCATCGGCGCGCCGCTGATCGGCGTCTCTTTGCTGCTTGCCAATGGATGGGGGCTGTCGACCGGCCTGATCCTGCTGACCGTGTCGCTGTTGGCCGGGACGGGACCGGCCATCGCCGTGGCGATGGCCCGCGTCATGGCACAGCGCGAGGGGATCACGCCGTCGGAGTCTCCGGAATGAACGATCTCGTCCTCGTCGTCCTCTTGACCTTGGTGGCCGCCGCCGGCACCGCGGTGGTGATGACCAACGCGCCGGAGCGACAAGCGGTGACGTACGCCTTCTTCGGCGTCACGCTCACGCTGTTGTTTCTCGCGCTTCAGGCGCCTGACGTGGCGTTGTCGCAGCTCGCCGTCGGGACCGCGTTCGTGCCGCTCATGGTCATGTTGGCGATTCGCAAGATCCGCGGTGGCAGGCAATGACGCGGGCAAGCCGCTATTTGCTCTTCTTCGTGGGCGGAGGTCTCGTCGTGGTCCTCTACGTCTGGGGCGTCGTCGGCCTGCCTACGTTCGGTTCCACTCACCACCCGTATCGAGACCGCGCGGTGTCGGCGTCCGTGGCGCACCAAACGGCGAACGTCGTGTCGTCCGTGAACTTCGACCAGCGCAGCCTCGACACGCTCGGTGAAGAGTCCATCTTCTTCGCTTCCGTCATCGGCGCGGCCGCCTTGCTACGCCCCTCGAAACAGGAACGCGAAGCAAGCGAAGCCGGGAGCGGCGGCGGCGGGCACGTGATGGCCTCGACAAGGTTCATCGGATACGTGGTCTTTCCGCTGACCCTGCTCGTCGGATTCGACGTCGTCGCGCACGGCCATTTGACGCCCGGCGGTGGCTTTCAGGGCGGTGTCATTCTCGCGACCGGCCTGCACGTGATGTACGTCTCGGGCAAGTACGAGGCCTTGCGGAAACTGCGGCCGGTGACGGCGTTCGAGCACGGAGAGGTCGTGGGAGCGCTCGCGTTCGCCGGCCTGGGGTTCGCAGGTGTCGGAGTCTCCGGTTCGTTCTTGGCCAACGTGCTTCCCTTCGGCAGCCTCGGCTCGTTCCTGTCGTCGGGCGCCGTCGAGGTGCTCAACGTCGCCGTCGGCGTCGAGATCACCTGCGGCGTCATCGTGTTGCTCTCCCACTTCTTCGAGCAGGCGATGGAGTTCGGGCACGGCAAGGCGGCGAAACGATGAGGTATTACCCCTACTTCGTCGCCGGGTGGCTGTTGCTGATCGGTTGCTTCGGCATCGTGCGCAGCCGAAACCTGGTGCACGCTGTGGTGTCGCTCGCCGTCGCGCAAGCCGGGACCTATGTTCTGTTGTTGTCGGTGGGGTATCAACGCGGCGCCACCGCGCCGGTGTTCGGCTCGACCCAGAAGCCGAACCTGAACGTCGTCGATCCGGTTGTGCAGGCCCTGACGCTGACCGACATCGTCGTCTCGGCCACGGTGACCGCGCTGCTACTCGCGCTCGCGATGCAGATCGCCAAGCGACACGGCACGGTGGATCCCGACCAACTTTCGACGCTGGAGGGCTGAGTGCCCTTCAGCTCCGGCGTGGCGAACCTGCTGCCGGTCATCGTCGTCGTCCCCATCGCGATGGCTGCGCTCATGGTGTCGATCGGCCCGTATGTGCCGCGGGTGCTGACCGACGTCATGGCGACGATGACCGCGGCCGGCGTCGCGGCCCTCGCCGCCGTGGTCGCGGCGAACACCGAGGGGCATCGGGGTCGCGTCGTGAGCTGGCTCGCCGGCTGGAAGCCGACGAAGGGCGGGAGCTCGGTCGGCCTGGTGCTCGTCGGCGACCGGATGAGCGCCGGCCTGGCCGTCCTGATCGCGGTGTTGATGGCCCTGGCGATGCTGTTCGGTTGGAAGTACTTCGACGACATCGGCGGGCATTTCCACCCGCTGATGCTCATGTTTCTCGCTGGGATGGAAGGCTTCGCGCTCAGCGGCGACATCTTCAACATGTTCGTGTTCTTCGAGCTGATGGGCGCCGCCGCGTACGCGCTCACCGGCTTCAAGACGGAGGATCCGTCGTCCTTGCAGGGCAGCTTGAACTTCGGCGTGATCAACTCCCTTGGCGCCTACTTCTCGCTCACCGGCATCGGGATTTTGTACGCCGTGACGGGGAACCTGCAATTGCCGCTGCTGGCGAAGTCGGTCGACGAGCACGGGCTGTCTGCGCTCGTTGTTCTGGCATTCGTCTTCATCATGGCCGGTTTCCTGGTGAAGGCGGCGATGGTGCCACTGCATTTCTGGCTGGCCGACGCGCACGCCGTCGCCCCAACGCCGGTGTGCGTCTTGTTCAGCGGGGTGATGGTCGAACTCGGCGTCTACGGTGTGGCCCGCGTCTACTGGGTCGTGTTCGAGGGCGCGATTCCGCACCACGCGATCCGCGGAGCGTTCGTCGTCCTGGGCACGTTGACGGCGGTCGTCGGATCGGTGATGTGCTTTTGTCAACGGCACGTGAAGCGTTTGCTCGCATACTCGACCGTCGGGCACGTCGGCTTGTTTCTCGTCGCCTTCGCCATGCTGGACGACGGCGGGACGGCCGGCGCGGCGTTGTATGTGCTCGGACACGCGGGAGCCAAGTCGGCCCTCTTCTTGCTCGCCGGCATCGTCTTGAACCGGTACGGGTCGGTCGACGAAAAGGAGCTGTTTGGGCGCGGCAAGCAAGCGCGGTTTCTGCCGTGGCTTTGGGTGCTTGGCGGGCTGGCGCTCGCGGCGTGCCCGCCGTTCGGCACCGGCTTGGGAAAGGACATCGCCGAATCGGCGACGCTCAAGGCTGGCTATGAATGGTTGCCGGCGTTGTTTGTCTTGGTGTCGGCAGTCACCGCCGGCGCGGTGTTGCGGGCCGCGCTGCGCATCTACTTCGGTCTGGGCGACCGGCCGGCGGAGCTGAGCCAGTCCGAGTCGACGTCCGGGTCAGAGGAGGAGCCGGAGGTCGGCGGCACCCTGGCGAAGGTGCCGCTGACCATGCAAATCCCTATCGTCGTCCTGCTCGGTGGCAGCCTTGCGCTGGGCGTGGCGCCGGGTTTGGCCGAGGCGGTTGGGAAGGCCGCCCATGAGTTCATCGATCGCGGCGGGTACGCGTCGCAGGCGGTGACCAACACGGCCGGCGCACCGCTGCCGCATGTGCCGGATATGCATTGGACGACGTTGGGCGTCGTTCTCGGGCTCGCGTCAGCGGCGCTGGCGGTTGGCTTCGCGTTCCTCGCGCTTTACGCGCAGCGGTTCCCCGCCGCGATTCGGCGCGGTGCGGCGACGCTCGGCGGCCCGTTGCGGGTCGTCCGGCGGGCGCATTCGGGCCACATCGGTGACTACGTGGCGTGGCTGTTGGTTGGGCTGGCGTTGCTCGGCGCACTCGTCGGCGTGCCCGTGCGGTGATGTCGCGTCGGTCGCTCTAGGCTGCGCTGCGTGTACCGGTGGGCGATGCTCTTGATCGGCGTGGTTGGCATCGTCGTCGGCCTGTTCACCGGATTGCAGGCGACCCGGCTGCTGGTGCTCGGACCGGTGCACATCTCGGTTGGCGCGCTCGCTGCGCTCGTCCTGAACGTGGGGTTCGGCGTGCTCGCGGCGTGGGCGTTGCAATCGCGGGACGCGGCGTTCATGCCGGGAGTCGGGTGGTTCGTCGCCGTGTTGGGCCTGCTGTTCTTGCCGCACCCGGGCGGAGACATCGTGCTGCCGGGTTCTGGCGCCGACGCGATCGCGTTCCTGCTGCTCGGCATCGTCGGTGTGATCCTGGCCGCGGTGGTGGCGGCGAGGATCGTGCCCGCGAGAGCTTTACCGTCGTCCAAGACCGACCGATGAAGATGGCATGACCCAGCTTGACGCAGCGTCGCTGTTGGGTGTCGATGGCGCGAACCGGGGCGTGCGCACCGAACCGAACGGCTATGTGCTGATGCGTCTTGGCGGGTCTCGCTACGCGGTCGGCATGTCGGCGGTCGCCGAGGTTGGACGGCTGCCGCGGCTGACCCGCGTGCCAGGCACACCCGGCTGGCTGGCCGGGGTCGCGAACTGGCGTGGGCGGATCCTCGCCGTGCTCGACGTCCGGCCGCTGCTCGGCGCGGCGATCACGCCGACCGGCTCGCTGGGGCGCCTCGTCGTCCTCACCGAGAACGCGGTGACCGTCGGGCTGCTCACCGAAGGCGTGCAAGGCGTGATCGATTGCGACGAGGACCGCATCGACCCACCGCCGATGACATTGGACGGCGACGCCAGCTCGCTGCTCGTCGGACAGTTCACCGAGCCGACCGGCCCGATCGCGGTGCTCGACCCCGCCGCGGTGCTCAACCTGCGGTTGCGGCTGCCGTCGCCGCGACGCATGGCCAGCTGACCGTCGAACATCGCGGGTTAGGCCAGCCGGGCGAATCTTGAACCGGGCCAGCGCTTCAGTGCCCGGTCACTCCTCCCGATGGGTGAACGAGTGCCATCCGCGTCGGTCTGGGAGGGCTGGTGGACGTCTTCAAGCGGCTGCAACAGGTCGCGTCGGCCTGCATGTGGCTCATGCTCGCGCTCGCCTTCGGCGGCGTGCTCGCCGTGGGCTCGCAGATCACCGACTCACTGTCGGTCAACGAGCCGAAGCTGCTCGCCGGTCTCGGCGTCGCCGCCCTGGGCGCCGCGATTGTCACCGTCATCTCGCTGACCGAGCTGGACAACCCGGCGTTGGCCCGCACCGGGCCGGTCGCCGACCTAGGCCGCTTGGTCTACCTCGGCGGCATCACCGGCGTCCTGGTCGTCGCGCACGGTGTCGACTCACCGTTCTGGGTGCTCTACGTCCCGGTGCTGCTGTCGACCGCCATCGTCGACCGGCCATGGAAGTCGCAGTCGTACGCGTTTGCATCGAGCGTCCTCGCCTTCACCGCCACCGCCGTCTCTCATGACGTCGAGAAGGTGTCGGCGCTCAACCTGCTGCTCGTGTTGCCGTCGATGCCAGCCGTGGTGTGGTTCACCAACACGTTGGCCAACTCGATCGCGCATCTGCACAAGGACGCCGAAGCCGAGCGCGCTCGGCAGCACGAGCAGGTCGAGCAGCTGCGCGTCGAGCTGATCGAGAACGCCCGCGTCGAGCGCGAGGCATTGCTGGACGAGACCCGTCGCGAACGCGCCGAGTTGAAGGTGAAGGTCGACCGGCTCTCGGAGTCGCTCGCCAACGCCGCCCGCGGCGACCTCTCCAACGCCAACACCGCGTGGAGCAACGCCGTCGACGATGCGGACGAGACGATGGCGTCGCTGCAGTCCGCGTTCAACAACACGCTTGGCAACCTGCGGCTGCTCGTCGAGCAGATTCGCGGCAGCGGCGAGAGCATCTCCGCCTCGGCCGGCGAGTTGCTCGCCACCGCTGAGGAGCACGCGGCCTCGGCGACCCAGCAGTCGTCCGCCGTTGCCGAAACCACTTCAACCATTGAGGAGTTGGCCGCAACCGCCGCGCAGATCGCCGAGACGTCCGAGGCGGTCGCCCGCTACGCCGCGGAGACGTTGCGCTTCGCCGAAGAGGGTCGCGAGGCGGTGTCGGCCTCCGTCTCGGCGATGGACACCATCGCGCACCGCGTCGACTCCATCGCCACCCGCGCGTTGTCGCTCGGTGAGAAGTCGCAGGAGATCGGCCGCATTCTCGAGGTCATCGACGACCTGGCTGACCAGACCAACCTGCTCGCCTTGAACGCCGCCATCGAGGCCGCCCGCGCCGGTGAGCACGGTCGCGGTTTCGCCGTCGTGGCAAGCGAAGTCCGCAAGCTGGCCGAGCGCTCGCAAGAGTCGGCGGCGCAGATCCAGGGCATCGTCAGCGAGATCCAGGCCGAGACCAACGCGACCATCATCGCCACCGAAGAGGGCGCCAAAGAGGTGCATCAAGGCACCGAGCTGGCCCGTGGAGTGGTCGACGCGCTCGAGCGGATCTCCGGCATGGTCGACGAGACCACCACCGCGGCAAAGGAAATCTCGATCGCGACGCAGCAGCAGCGCTCGGCGTCCGACCAAGTGGTGACCGCGATGATGCAGGTCTCGGACGTGTCGCGGCAGTACGTCGTCGGATCGAAGCAGGCCGCCGCGTCGGCCGCCCAGCTGAACGTGCTGGCCGCCGAGCTGCGGGCGTCGATCGCGCAGTTCCGGGTGTCGTGACGGACTTCCCTTCGGCGACGGAAGGGCTTCTGCGGGCGAATTCGGCTCGAACGGCAGCGCGAACCCTTCACCCGATGAGAAGCAGGGTTCGACGAGAGGGAGGAATGACGGGTGGGCAACTGGGCTGAAGACCCTGAGCTGCTCGCGACCTTTCGCGCCGAGGTTGAGGATCGGCTCGCGTCGCTGAGCGCCGGCTTGCTACAGCTGGAAAACCATCCGTCGCCGAAGCAGCTCGTCGCCGGACTGTTCCGCGACGCGCACACGGTCAAGGGCTCGGCCCGCATGATGGGCCTGCAGGCGGTGCTCGACACCGCCCACGCCGCGGAGGACTTGCTCGGCGCCATTCGCGACGGACGGTTCCACGCGCGGCGCGACCTGGTCGATCTGCTGCTCGCCACGGTCGACGGCATCAGCCGATCGATTCCCGGCGCGACCGCGCCGATTCCGGCCGAGCATCTGGCCGCCCTGATCGAAGCGCTGAGACACGCGATCGCCGGCGACGACCCGGTGACCGTGCCGCGTCTTGCCGAACCGGTCCCGGCGCGCGCCGCCGCCATCGTTTTCCCAGCCCCGCCACCGAAATCGCCGGACTCGCCGGACTCGCCGGACTCGCCGGACTCGCAAGCCGACGCGGCGGCGCCCACCGCGGTCAGCGTCCCGCCGCCACCCGCGCCGTCCACTCCCAACGTCGTCCTGCCGCTTGGGGTCGACCGCGGCGAGCGCGCGCTCGACAGCGTGCGGGTCACCTCGCAACGTGTCTACGACCTGCTGGACGTCGTCGGCGAGGCCGAGCTCGACACCCGGCGGGTTGAGAAGAACGCCGCCGAGGTGATCGCCCTCGTCACCGAGCAGAACCGCTGGCTGCGCACGTTTCGCGAGGCGCTGGCGGCCAACGCCGCGCAGTTGCCGGACGAGGCGGAACTCGCGATGCACCGCGTCGTGTCGGTCGGCGAGCAGCTGCACGCGTCAGGCCACCAGCTCCGCGAACTCGTCGAGGACTCTCGCGGCCGCCTGGGCGTGGTGCGCGATGGCGCCATGGGCCTGGCGATGGTGCCGGTTCGCCGGGTTGTCGCCGCGTTCCCGCGGTTGGTGCGCGACGTCGCCAGCTCCACCGGCAAGGATGTCGGCTTGCATCTCGTCGGGGAGGACGTCGAACTCGACAAGAAAGTCTTGGACGGCGTGGCCGACGCGCTGAAGCACCTGCTCATCAACGCGGTCGACCACGGCTGTGAGAAACCCGAGGAGCGGATCGCGGCCGGCAAACCGCCGCGCGCTGTCGTCACGGTGTCGGCGAAGTCGGCCGGTGGCACGGTGGTGCTGGAGGTCTCGGACGACGGGCGCGGCATCGACGAGGAGAAGGTGCGCGCCTCGGCCGTCGAGAAGGGATTGCTCCCTCCAGGCAGCATGTTGTCGGGACCGCAACTGCTTCAGGTGCTTTTCCTGCCGGCGTTCTCGACCGCGTCGACGGTGACGTCGACGTCGGGCAGAGGCGTTGGTCTGGACGTCGTGAAGACCGCGGTCGACGACCTCGGCGGCGCCATCGACGTCTTCAGCGAACTCGGGTCGGGAACCCGGTTCAGCCTGACTCTGCCCATCACGCTTGGCGTCTTGCGCTGCCTCATCGCGCGGGTCGGCGACGAGCGTTACGCCGTCCCGGTGCCGGGCGTCATGGAGTCGATCAGCCTGCGCGATGTGCCCGTCGAGAACGTCGCCGGCGTTCCGGTCGTGGTGCGACATGGTGTGAGCGTTCCGCTGCTCGACCTCGGCGACGCGTTGGGCGTCGACGGGGCGCGCGAGCCGCGCGCCGCTCTCGTCGTCCGCAACAACGGCGCGCAAGACCTGATCGCGTGGTCGGTCGACCGGCTCGAGGGCGAGCTCGAACTCGTCGTCAAAGACCTCGGCACGTTCGTCGGCCGGCTCCCACTGGTCACCGGCGCGACCATCGACGGCGACGGCAGCGTGGTCTGCCTCGTCGACCTGCGCGAGATCGCCGGCCGCCGCGGCAGCGGCGCGTCGTCCGGACTGATCTCGGGGGCGGTCAGCTTGGGGTCGCCGGTTGCCGAACGCGAGCCGACGCCGGTCGGCCGAAAGCCGCGGGTGCTCGTCGTCGAGGACTCCGTCGGCGTGCGCGAGCTGGAGCGGGTGATCTTGGAATCGGCGGGCTACGAGGTGATCACCGCGGTCGACGGGCTCGACGGCATCGCCCGGCTGCGCTCCGAACCGGCCGATCTGGTGTTGTCGGACGTCGAGATGCCGGGCATGGACGGCTTCACGCTCACCCGCACGATCAGGCGCACCCGCGGCTGGGAGCAGGTGCCGGTCGTGATCATGACGTCGCGCGGCGACGAGGGCGACCGGCGGGCCGGCCTCGAGGCGGGGGCGAGCGCCTACCTGCTCAAGAGCGACTTCGACCAGACCGAGTTGGTCGACACGGTCCAGCGGCTGATCGGGCGGTGAAAATCGCCGGTGAATCGGCCCGCGAGGGTACGGTTCGCCTCCCCAGCGGCCGATGTAGTGAGCGGATCGAACGAGCGCTTGGGAGAACACACTGATGCCGACCGTGGTCATCGCAGACGACAGCCCGACGTTGCGCCGCATTGTCACGAGCGTGCTGAGCCGCGAGGGCTTCGAGGTGGTCACCGCCGAGGACGGCGTGGAGGCCGTGCAGGCGGTGTTCCGCACCCGCCCGGACGCCGTGGTGCTCGACGTCCAGATGCCCAGGGTGTCCGGTTATGTCGCCGCCCGGCTGCTCAAAGACGACTGGCAGACCTCCGACATCCCCGTCGTCCTGCTCACCTCGCTGGACGCCGCGAGCGACCGGTACTGGGGCGCCCAGGCGGGGGCCGACCGCTACCTGACCAAAGACTTCGAGGCGCCGGAGCTCGTCGAGGCGGTGACCGAGGCGATGGCGGCGGCCGAGGCGGCGCGCGGCGGACGTCCGGCGCTTCGCCCGGACCCGCTCGAGCTCGATTCGGACGACGTGCTGTCTCGGGTGTGCGACCTGCTCGACCGCAAGCTGTTCGAGACCTCGGTCGCCGCCGAGGTCACCGCGATCGCGTCGACCGCGCACACCTTTGAAGACACCGTCGCGCAGGTGCTCGGCGTGTTACAGCGCTTCGTCGACAACGACCTGGCCGGTGTGCTGCTGCTCGAGGAGCGCTCCGCCTATGTCGGTGTGGCCCGCGAGTCGTCGCACAACCACTACAACGAGTTCATCGCGGCCGCGGTCGACGCGCTGAACGCGGCGACCGGCGCCTCGCTGACGGTGGCGGACGTCGAGGCGCGCGTCGCAGACCCGGATCAGAACCTCGGCGCGGACGACGAGGGGCGGATGGCCACTTTCTTGTCGATGCCGTTGCGCGGCCACGGCGGCCGGGTGGTCGGCGTGCTCGCGCTGTCCAGCGCGGCGAAGAACGCGTTCTCCGAGACGGCCCTCGGCACGTTGAAGCTGGTCGAAGACCCGGCCGCGATCGTGATCGACAACGC